>JANXMC010000509.1 GCA_025354825.1 Myxococcales bacterium | reverse complement strand
CCCCCACTTGGGGCCCGTCACGGGGTCGTTGTCCTTCGCCTCGACGCGCACTTCGACGGGCACGTGGGTCTTACGCAGAAACGAATCGCGCGCACGGAGCACGTAGCCGCCGCGATCGAAGCGCGTTTCACCATCGAGCCGTGCGAGGACGCGCCGCTCTTCGCGTACGCCCGCACGGAGCACGAGATGCACTTCGCGCAGGCCGTGGTCGTCGCTCGCCTCGTAACGTATGGGCACGTCGCCGCCGTCGTCCGCCGTCGCCAGAACGACCTGCCGCGGCGCCCCTTCGAGCGTCACCTCGGGGACGTCGTCCTCGATGGACGTGATCTGCGAAATCGTCGCGTCCTCGATCACGACGTTGCCGAACCGCGCGACCACACGGAGCGCAGCGCTCTCGGCGAGGGGCCACCGCGCGATCACGTTTCCCGAGCCGTCGTCGACGAGGGGCACTTCGTTCGTGCCGTCGTACAGCGCGAGGCGTCGGCCGTTGTGCGTCGGCGTTCCGCGAACCGTGATGAGCGTCCCGCGGGGGAGCGCTGCGGGGCCCGGGAAAACGTGCCGCTCGTCCTCGTGGAGGTACTCGGGCGGGCGGGCGCGGAGCTCGACGTCGTCGAGCCACTTCATGTCGACGAGCGCAACGTTGTCGCGCGCGAACAGCACGTCGGCCCCTTCGAGGAGACCCCACGCGTTGACGGCGCCGGTGAAGAGGACGACCGATGCGACCACGATGGAGGCGACGCCGAGCTTGAGCGCGAGGCGCGCGGCCCCCTGTTCGATTTTGTCCTTCGGGAGCGCGGCGATCGACCGTTCGAGATGGAGGCGCGCGAGGGCGACCGACGTTCCCGGGTCGGGGTGCTCGCTCTCGAGGAGCGACAGCGCACGCAGCGCACGGTGGGCACGAACGGGGTCGACCTTGCCGGCGACGCGGAGAATCGCGCGCGTCGGCGTCGACCAGGCGCGGCGGTCGTAGAACGCGAGAACGAGCACGACGACGACGGCGGTGACCATTCCGTCGGCAGCGGCGATGCGCGCGAAGGGCGTCCCCGCGCGCGCGCCGAGGAGCGCGACGAGCACGACCAAGGCGATGCACGAAAGCGCGAGACGGCGGCGCGGCGTCGCGACCTCGGCGCGAAAGGCCGAGACGATGCTCTCGAGGGTCGGGGCGACGGAAGACGGCTTCGGCACGCGAGCGAAATCGTAGCAGACCCGAGCGCGTAGACGCTGGATCGCGCTAATTTTGGCTCGGCGGCTCCCCTCGGGCCCGCGTCGTCAGTTGATGGGGCCGGTCGTGGGAGTGGGAAGCGCGGTGGGGAACGGA
Source organism: Myxococcales bacterium (assembly GCA_025354825.1). Lineage (GTDB taxonomy): Bacteria > Myxococcota_A > Polyangia > Polyangiales > Polyangiaceae > JANXMC01. The sequence continues at coordinate 4,887 of JANXMC010000509.1, read as the reverse complement.
ATGGGGAACGACGTGGGGAAGCCGCTCGGCATCGTGAAGGGCGGCGCGGCGCCCCCGTCGGCGTGGGTCGACCCCGGCATTCCGGGAATGGGGAACGACGTCGGGAACGTGGTTGGGAAGCCCGGCGGAAAGCCTGGCTGCGTGGGGCCCGGCGCCGCGGCATCGGTCGGGAGCGCCGTGGGAAGGCCGGGGACGGTGGCCGTCGGAACGGGCGCCTTCGTCGTGCCAGTGGAGGGCGTCGGTGGGCGAACGGTCGGCGATGGAACGAGCGTGGGCATCGGCGTTACGGCGCCCGCCGCGGCCGTGGCCGTCGGCAGCGAGGTCGTCGGCGGCGTGAGCGTGGTCGCGGGGGCGCTCGGTTTCGGATCGAGCGTCACCGGCGCCGGCGTATCGTTGCTCATCGGATCGACCAGCACGTACACGCCGCCGGCGATCCCGCCTAAAACAAGCGGGATCACGACGTAGAGCCACGCGTTGCTCTTCCGCCGGCGCGCGGGCGGACGCTCGGGCGCGCGCATTCCCGAAGACGCACCGTAGGGCGCCCCCCTTCCGCCCATCGCGCCTGCCGGCGGCGGCGCGTAGCCATACCCGGCGACTCCCATGGGCGGCGCGCGCTCTGTGCGAACGGCCGGCTCTTCGCCAGGCGGCAGTGAGTCGGCCCGCGCCGTCGCCGCGAACGCCGGGTTCTCGAGAGGGCGCATTTGAGTCGCGGGGTTCGCGGGCGGCGGCGCCGACGCATGGCGCTGCGTCGCCATATTCGCGATCGTCGCGACGATCGCGTTGAGCGCGAGACGCATCTCCGTCGCGCTCTGGAAGCGCATCTCCGGGCGCGCGGCCATGGCGCGATGCACGAACCCAGCGAGCTCGCGCGGCACATCGGGCGCGGCATGCACGAGGGGCGTCACGTCGCCGCGCGCGACCTTCATCGCAACCTCGCGCGCATCGTCGCCGCGCGCCGGCCGCGTGCCCGAGAGCATCTCGAAGAACATGACGCCGACCGCGAAGAGATCGCTGCGCGCATCGGCTTGATCCGCCGAGTACGCCTGCTCGGGCGCCATGTACTCGGCCGTTCCCATCGTCACGCCCGCAGCCGTGAGCCCCTTGACGGCGGTGTCGTCGGCGCGGCGAAGCTTGGCGATACCGAAGTCGATGAGCTTCAGCACCGCGCGCCCGCCGGCATGGGTGACGAAGACGTTGTCGGGCTTGAGATCGCGGTGCGTGACGCCGATCGCGTGGGCCGCCTCGAGCCCTTCGAGAATCTGCCGCGTGTAGTCGCAGGCGATGGCGACGGGGAGCCTGTGATCGCGCTCGAGCACGCCGGCGAGCGGCTCGCCCTCGAGCAGCTCCATCACCATGTACGCGACGCCCTCGGGCGTGCGATCGATATCGGCGACGTGCACGACGTGGGGGCTGCGAATCTGCGCCGCGACACGCCCCTCTTGCATGAACCTATCGGCCAGGCCGGGGCGGCGCACGAGATCGGCGTGAATGACCTTCACCGCGACGCGCGAGCCCAGAAGCTCGTGCTGCGCTTCGAAGACGGCCCCCATCCCCCCTTCGCCCAGGAGGCGGATTAGGCGGTACTTTCCGTCGATGATTTGGCCGGTTTCGAACACAGGTTTCTGAATACAAGCGACGCTCGCCTGGGGCGACAGGCAAATCGCGTTGCGATGGAATCGGGGAGATCAGGCCGCGCGAAGCTGCTCGGCTGCGCCCGGAACCGGCGTGAGAATCGCGCTCACCGTTTCGGCGTCCTCGATGGCCAGCAGAACCGGTTTGAGCACGCTCGGGTCGCCCCCACCGAACGCCCCGCTCGGCGCGAGGGCGCGCGCTTGCGGCCCATCGAGAACGAGGAAGACGTCGTGGAGGCCGTGGGTTTCGGGCTCCCCGCCGAAGCTGCGCGCCATGGGTGCATCGATGACGTAGGCGATGCGCGACCGTTCGAGGCACAGCTCTTCGTTCGCGCGGCGGATCAATACGCGGCGGTTCGTGACGATGTAGCGCGTCGCCCGGGCGAGGCGGAGCGGGCGTAGCCACGCGGCGTAGGCGATCCCCACCGCCGTCGACGCGAGAAGGACAACGGCGAGGGCCACCCCGGCGATGAGAAAAACCGAACCGGTCGTGGAGAGGAGATGCACGGCGAGCGCACGACGGAGCGGCGGAACGGCGCGGTAAACGAGGTGCGCGGAGGCTGCCGCGAGAATGACGGCGACCGCCGCGGTGAGGCCACGGCGTGGCGTCCACGGCGATGCGAGGGGCGTCGCCGTCCAGAGCACACGCTCGCCCTCGTCGAGGCGTTGGGCGAGCGGCCGCTCACCGTCGCCGAGGGGCGCGCCCACGGGGACGCCACGAACGACAGCCCACAGACAGTCGGGCGTCTCGACGTCGGCCAGCGACAGGCGAAGCGTGCGCCGAAGCGCGCCCGTGGGGACGGCGCGAACGAGCACGAGATCGCCCGTCGCAGGCCCCGATTTCGCGCGCGTGTTCCAACGGATCAGCGCATAGCTAATGGCCTGGCGCTCGATCGATCGGCGAATGCGACCGCGCCGCCAGATCACGTGCTTCTCCGTGACGAGATACTCGACGCCCGATCGCCACCAGAGCGGGAACCGCCACGCGCCCAGCGAGAGGGTCGCGCACCACATCGAGAAGACGACGAGACCGCCGACAGGCACGCGGAGCGAAACCCCCGCGACGATCGCGAAGCAGAGCGCGACGATCGCGACCAGCGCGCTGACGCCGGAGACGAGGCGATAGGACGGGGGCACCGTCGCCGCCATGGGGCGCCCCGACCAGAGAATCGGCTCCCCGTAAAGCGAGTCCCTCGCCATGACTCATCTCAAGCTGCGCCTCGGAGACGCTCCTGTCTAGAGCGCCGCGAGTAGTCCAGTGGGGCGGGAATCGCGGGGCGACGACGCGAGTCAATCGCCGGCGATTTGCACCTACCGGTGCGCTCGTCGGCGGAGTGGCGGGGGCGGAATTCCAGTCACCGAGTCCGCGACGTCAGAAGCAAGCGCAGGTCGCGCCGGCCGGCTTGCACCGGTCGGGAGCCGTGCAAGCGGTTCCACATGTGCCGCAGTTCGTCTGCGTGCAGAGGCTCACGCACTGACCTGAGGGGCAGACGGTCCCCGTGAAGCAGGAGCAGGACCCTCCGACGCACGAGAACCCGTTCACACAGGCGTGGCCGCACGTGCCGCAGTTCGCGTCGTCCTGTTGAAGGTTCACGCACGCTCCGCAGCAGTTGGGCGTCGTCCCGGAGCAGGAAGCCGCCGCGCCGCACTGGCACTTCCCGCCGGCGCCGCACACATTCGCCGTGGCCGCCGAGCACGCCGTGCACGCAGCGCCCGCGACGCCGCACGCGGTGAGCGACGCCGTCGTGCACGTCGTCCCCGAGCAGCAGCCCGCGGGGCACGACGTTGCATTGCACACGCATTTTCCCCCCTCGCATCGCTGCCCCGCGGCGCAGGGCGCACCCGTTCCGCACACGCATGCACCCGCGGCCGTGCAGCCGTCGGTGACGTTGGCCGCGCACGTCGTGCACACCTTGCCAACCGCGCCGCACTTTTGCGTCGACGTCGGCGTCACGCACGCGGCGCCGTCGCAGCAGCCGGCACACGTCGCCGAATCGCACTCGCACTTGCCGCCCACGCAGCGCTGCCCCGCTTTGCAGGCCGCGTTCACGCCGCATTGGCACGCGCCTGTAGCGCTGCACGCGTCGGCCGTGATCGCGTTGCAGGCCGTGCACGCACCGCCACCCTTTCCACACGTCGCAAACGCCGACGGCGTGACGCACGCGTTTCCTTGGCAGCACCCGTTCGGGCACGAGGTTGCGTCGCACGTGCACCCGGCGCCGGTGCACGCGCACGCGCCGTTCTTGCACGTTTGACCATCGCCGCAGGCCGCGCCCGCGCCGCATCGACAGCCGTCTCCGTTGCAGGTGTCGGCCTTCTGCGCGTCGCATGCGGTGCATGCCGAGCCGCCGCGTCCGCACGCGGAGACAGTCGGCGTTTCTACGCAGGCGCCGTTCTGGCAACAGCCGTTGGGGCACGACGCGGCGTCGCATGCGCGGCCCGTGTCGCTCGACGCATCGAGCGCAGATCCCGGATTCGCATCGACCGTAGCTCCCGGATTGGCATCGACCGTCGCGTCTGCGCCGGCGTCGTCCGCGTCGCGCGTGAAGTCTTCGAAACCGAGGATGCTGCTACAGCCGACAGACGATACGGCAACGAAGGCGGCGACGAAGAGCGCGACGACGGCGCCGGGCAACGAGAAGCGGTTCATCACAAGAGCCCCCAGAGGTGACCAGCCCGTGCCGTTCGCGAGTACGAAATGCCCACGAATCCGCGCGCTGCAAAGGATAGGTCGTAGCACGAAGACGCCCCACGGCTCGCGAGTCAGCCCTTCGGAAACGGCTTCGCCGCGTTTCGTCGCGAGGCGCCTCGCGCGAGGGCGCTCTCGATGAGCGCGTCGCACAGCGTTGGAAACGCGAGCCCTGCGACGCCGGCGGCTTCGGGGAAGAGGCTCGTGCTCGTGAAGCCGGGTATCGTGTTCACTTCGAGCACGACGACCGCGTCGTGGGCGGCGACGCCGTCGCGGACGATGACGTCGACGCGCGAGAGGTCGCGGCAGCCGAGCGCGCGGTGCGCGGCGACGGCGAGCCACTGAATGCGTGCGGTGACGTCGGGCGCGAACGCCGCGGGGCAGACGTGCTCGCTCTGGCCGGCGGCGTATTTGGTTTCGTAAGTGTAGAATACACCTTTCGCGAGGATCTCCGTCGGCGGCAGCGCACGTGCTCCGACGAAGGCCGACGGCCCCGCGGTGACGTCGAGGACGCCGCACGTGACCTCGTGACCGCGGACGAACTGTTCGACGATGGCCACGTCGTCG
>JANXMC010000457.1 GCA_025354825.1 Myxococcales bacterium | reverse complement strand
GTCGAGGTTCGCGTTGTCGGGCCAGCTGTTGAGAGGCTCGAACCGCTGCTGCCCGCCGCCCGCGCCGCCGCGACCATCGGAGACTCGGTAGGTACCGGCGCTGTGCCACGCCATACGAATGAAGAACGGGCCGTAGTTGCCATAGTCGGCCGGCCACCACGCTTGGGAGGTCGCCAAGACACCCGCGATGTCTTTCTTTACGGCCTTGAGATCGAGCTTCTTAAACGCTTCGGCGTATTTGTAGTCCTTGCCGATGGGGTCGGACTCGGCGCCGTGCTGGCGAAGGGGCGCGAGCTCGAGCCGCTCGGGCCACCAGAACTGGTTGTTCGGTGCTTGGGCGCGGGCCGCGAGGCCGGGCTCGGGCTTCGGCTCCGGCGACGTGACGACCTTGCCCTCTGCGGCGGCCGGGTTCTTCGGATTGCCTGGGTTGTTCGGAGCGTTGGGGCTCGCGACTGCGCCGGCGCAGCCTGTGACAGCAAGCGCGGCCAACGCGATGAGCGTCGCTCGTCTCAGTTTCAACCTGGTCATGACGGTCACCTTTTCCTTCGTGCGATTCGGACCGAAGCGCGAAGCCACGGAACGCACAGGAGTAGACCGATCCCGACCGCATCTCTAATTGATTGATTCGAGCGCTTCGATAGACGTGGGCTATCATCGCGCTGTCGCGGCGTTAGGGCGCGGCGTTAGCGCGCGCAGAGCGGGCGCGGCGTTAGCGCGCGCAGAGTGGGCACGGCGTCGTGCGCTGGTAGCTGTTTTGGCAGTTCTTGCACTCGACGCGGTACGCGTGAAAGCCCGGGTCGCCGGCGCGCATCGTCGTGTGGGCGCGGTCGGCTTTGGAGCCCTTGTACGCCACGCGAACCGGGACATAGGCGAGGAGGCTCACCTGAGAGATGTGACAGCTAGGGCACTCGAGCGGAATGTCGAACGTGTTCTCGGCGTCGAGCGCGATTTCGAGGCCGCCTTCGAGATCGCACTTCGGGCAGCCCGCGTCTTCGAAGACGGCTTTTTTACAGGCGCGGCAGGTGATCGCATAGGTGCCGTGAACGAAGTGCTCGCCCTTGTAGGCCCACGCGTACTGACCATGCGGCTCCCCTTCGAGCAGGGGCTGCCGGAGATCGACGTACGAGCAAATGTCGAAGATTTGCCCGCCGCACGCGCACGGCGCTGCCATGAGCTCGGTAAAACCCGCCTCGGTGAGTCGCATCCGGGCGACCTTAGCAAGGTCCTTGGCGGAATCGTCACGCGAGACGTGCTACGCGGGCGTCATGGAATGGACGAAAGTGCCGCCCGAAACGTTCGTCTGCAAGGTGCCGCCCGACGCGCGCTTCACGTGCAAGGCGAGCCGCATGGCCGACTTGCGATGGACGTGGATGATCTACCAAGGCGCCGCCGTCGACCCGATGGCGAGCGGCATGGTGAGTAGCCTCGGCGCGGCCAAGCACATGATGGAAAGCTTCTTGAAGAAGAAGGGGTACCTGTAAAAATGCCGTGGATTTCGACGTCGACCAAGCGCGGGCCGAAGAAGCTGCCGCCGATCCTCGCGGTCATGCGCGCGTTTGCCGAGCCGATCTTGCGGGAGGATCCGGAGCTTCGAACCCTCGGCGGGCAGATGCTCTTTCACGTCGCCACGGTGGCGTGGAACGAAGGCGCTGCGGCCGACGGCGTGTCGGTCGAACCGCGCATCGCGCTCCTCGAGAAGGCCGCGGAGACCCTCTCGGTCACCCCCGAGGCGCTCACGGCATCCTTCGATGCCCTCGTCGAGCGTCGCCGAAACGAGTTCGGCAGCGACCCGCGCTGGGTCGCCATCCGTAGGCTCGTGCCGCGCCTCGGCGGCCACTTCGAGCCGCACCTCCATTCGGAGATCATCACGCGCGAGATGTCGCTCGAAGAGTGCGAAGCCGCGCGGGCACGCCTTTTCGGCGCGCGCACGTAGTTCACCCCGCGAGGCTACGCGAGGAAGCGCGCGCGGAGCTCGGGCGTGGGGACGCGGCATGCGTCGGACTTGCCGAACCAGCGGTACCGGTTGCGCGCGACGAGCCTGTAGACGGCGTCGCGCACGAAGGCCGGGATGATGATGAACACATAGAGAAGCGACCACGGGCCGCCGAGGTCGCGCGCGATGCGGAGCGCAGCGGTCGACCGTTCGTAAACCGCGCCATCTTCCACCAAGACGATGCTGTCGGGGTCGCCTACGGGGATGCTCTCGCCGTGGGCCGTGAGAATTTCGCGGCCCGCTTCGGACTGAAGGGGCGCGAAGCGGAAGCGCGCGCCCGGATCGCGATCGATGACGAAGTTGACCGACGCGCTGCAGAGATTGCAGACGCCGTCGAAGAGTATGACGGGCTCGCGCGTGGCCATCTCTATCTATGTAAGGTCACGCGGGCGTTCTGTGCACTGCGAAGGGCGAAAAAGCCTGATCCGTCGCCATAAGCTCGATGCGATTCACGTTCAGGTGAGGCGGCCGGGTCGCGCAGTAGTGCGCCACGTCGGCGATGTCATCCGGCGTCATCGGCGTCATTCCGCGGTAGACGGCGGCGGCCTTTTCCTTGTCGCCGCCATTGCGAACGATCGTGAACTCGCTCTCGACCATGCCGGGCTCGATGCTCGTCACGCGCACGTCGGTGCCTAAGAGGTCGGCGCGGAGGTTCAGGGAAAACTGCGCGACGAACGCCTTCGACGCGCCGTAGACGTTGCCGCCCGGGTAGGGGTAGCTCCCTGCGACGGAGCCCATGTTGATGATGTGGCCGCGGCGCCGCGCGACCATTCCCGGCAGCAGCGCGCGGGTCATGTGCACCAGCCCTTTGACGTTCGTATCCATCATCGCGTCCCAGTCGTCGGGGTTCGCTTCGTGGGCGCGCGCCAGGCCGAGCGCGAGCCCGGCGTTGTTGACGAGGAGGTCGACTGCGGCAACTTCGGCTGGAAGCTTCTCGACGGTGGCGTAGACGGCCTCGCGATCGCGAACGTCGAACGTGAGCAACGTGGGCTCGGGGTGGCCCGCGTCGACGATTTCGACGGCGAGCGCTTCGAGGCGGTCTTCGCGGCGCCCGGTGAGAACGACGCGCGCGCCGGTGGCCGCGAAGCGCCGCGCGCATGCGGCCCCGATGCCCGAGCTAGCCCCGGTGATGAGAACGACGGCGGGCGAAGGCGATGGGTTTGGCGACTGAGTCTTCGGGGCGAGCGTCATGGGTAATTCTTAGCGGGCGAAGCTCTCTTCGGGACACGCTTTTTCAAGAAGTCGATGAGCACCTGTTGCTTCGGCGCGATGTTCGCGCGGCTCAGATAGTAGAGAAAGAGGCCGGGGAGGGGCGGACGCTCTCGAGCACGTAGGCGAGGCCGGCACCGGGAAGCGCCGCGCGCACCATCGCGTCGCCGTCGTTCACGATTCGCCGCCCACGGACGGCAACTTCGATATCGCGCCCGGCTTCTATAAACTCCCATCGGTAAATCTCACCACTGTGAATGCGGCGGATCTGTATTTTCATTGGACTACGCTCACGAAGGCGTTCGGGTTGCCGCAACCTTCCCTTGGGAGAGGGGTCGAGCGCGGCATTCCGGAGGCGCCGGTCCGCAGCGAGACGTTCGCTTGGCGCGCCTCGCGCGTGTAGTCCGGCCGAGGGGCCGACACGAACGTGGGGCGTGTCATTCCGGCGCCGAACGGGATCGCCTCCTCGCGATTCGGCGTGCCCCTCGCGCCGGTGGAATCGCTAGCATTATCGCTCGATTCGCCGCTCGAATGTGGCGCGATGCCGAGATGGGCGTCATTCACGCTGCAGCGTGAGCACCCCACGCCACTTCCCCTCGTCGATGCGGACCCGTAGCTCGTTCGCGCCTTCGTGCGCGGCGGTGAGCGTCACGCGGTGGTCGCGCCCAGCCTCGTCGCGCAGCGTGAGCTCGCTGCCGCGGACGGTGCTCGGCGCGCCGACGATCGCGTAGCGCCGCGTGCGCGATGGCGACGTGAGCGTCACGTGGCCGGCGACGACGTCGACCCGCGAGACGAGCCCTTCGAGCTGCGCCAACGCGAGCACCTCGGCGCTCGCCCCCTCGTCGACCTCGAAGGTGATCACGCGCCACGACCCGTCCCGCGTGAACGCGGCGGGGGCGAGGGGCTCCGCGACGATGCTCGGCCGCTCCCGCGATAGCCCGCGCGCGTGAAGCAGGAGCGCCCACGCCGGAAGCCCGACGGCGACGGCAAGCGTCACGGCGCCGAGCCAGCGGCTCCGTAGGGCGCGGCGAAATCGTGAGACGCGCTTGCGGACGACCGCATCGGGGAGCTGCTCTGTGCGCGCGATCTCGGCCCACGACTCGCCGGCGTGCTCGCGCGCTATCCATTCGAGCGCTTCTTGCGCCGCCGGATCGCGAGCGGCTTCACCTGCGACGAGCTCCGCCATTTGCCGCGCCTCGAAGGGTGTTGGCGGCGCGGCGAGCTCACCGCCGTCGACGGGCTGATCGCGACGCGCGCGCCGGTACGCGTCGGCGACCTTGTGCCGCGCAATTCCTGCAATCCACCGCGGCAAGAGCGCTCGCTCCGACGGCGCACTCTCGGCCGCGAGCGCCGCGCAAAGCACCGCCTGCACCACGTCGTCGGCGTCGCGGGCCGGAACGCGCGCCCGTACGAGGTTCGAGAGGGATCGCCGAACGCCGGCGTCGGCGAGGAACGAGCGCACGTCGGGGAGCGTGGAGGCCGTCATCGACTGTCTGTCGTACGAGCAGCCGAGTTGTGACGGGGGCTCGTACGAATTGTCGAATTGGGTTCGGACTGCTCGGGAGCTTCCAGCCAGGAGAGCACGTCTCCCATGACGCGGCCTGCATCCGTCCCCATTTGCCCATGATGTGCGCCTGGGAGAACGAACCACGCGGTTGGCACGTTTGCGCGCTCGAGCGCCGTCACGTTGGCCAGTGTGGTTGCCCGTGATTCGTATTCACCAATCCCGAATAAGACGCCGCGGGCATGCCCGAGGCGCTCGGCCGTCGAATGAATCGGGCTCGAGATGATCACGAGCCGTCTGTACCTCTCCGGAAAGCGCGCGGCCAGGCGCTCGGCGATCTCGGCGCCCTGGGAATAGCCCACGATTGTGATGTCGGTCGGCACGTCGAGATCAGACGCACGAAAGGCCGATTCGATCCGTCGATCGACGCGCGCGAGATCGTACGACCACCGCCGCGCGTCGCCATCGCCCTCGCCGCAGGGCAGATCGCCCTGCACGCCCACGACGTCGCCATGGAGAACGGCGGTCCAGGGGAACGACGCGAGGTAGCCGCCGGGGTGAGCACACATCCCCGCGAGAAAGACGACCGAGAGCGCGTGGCGCCGCGCGCCGCGGACGACGAAGGCCGAGAGGTCGCCGGGGACGCGCACCTCCGCGATGCGGGGGGCTTCGAAGGTCGACGAGGGCGGAGTCGACGGCGCGGGCTCGGCTGCGTGCGCCGCGCTCGCGACGAGAGGCGGCGCGGGCGAGGGGGCCGGCGAGGGTGTGGGGCCTCCGCACGCATGCGGAAGGAGCAGCAGCGCGACGAGAATGGACGAGAGGATTCGCACGCGGGGTAGTCGCGCGAGCGGCCGCGGCTGTGACCCGTGACGTGCATTTCATTCGGCGCGTTACGTCGACGCCGGCGACCGTCTCGCGCTCGTGGGCAACGCGGCGAGCATTCGCGTCGCCGACGCGCGCAAATCGGGAATGCGAAGGACGAAGTCGCTGCCTCCCTGCGCATTGGCTTCGACCCAGACGCGTCCGCCGAGCGCCGCGCTCGCCACCCGGCAGAAGGCGAGGCCGAGCCCGCTGCTCGTGCGCACGTGCGCGTCGTCGTCGCGCGCGATCCGTTCGAACGTGCCGAAGATCGTTTCGCGCTCGCCGGCGGCAATACCCGGTCCGGTGTCGCCCACGCGCAGCTCGAACGACGCGTCCTCGCAAGCCGCGATGGACAGCGCTATCGCCGAGCTGGGAGGCGCGTACTTGAGCGCGTTGCGAAGGTAGTTGAGCGCGATCCGCGCTGCGAGCTCGGCGTCGGTCGCGATGGTCTCGTCGCCCGCCGCGGCGTGGGGGACGATCCGATCGGTGTTGCTCTCGTCGAGCAGCAAAAGGCGCGCTTCGACGAGCACGTGATTCATGAGGGCCTCGGCGCTCGCGAGCGTGAGATGGGGGCGAAGCTGCCCCTCGTCGCCAAGCGCGACGTCCAGGAAATCGCGCGTCACGAGAGCGGCGCGCCGCACGGTGGCCTGCACGTCGGTGAGAACGGCGCGCAGCTCGGCGCCGAGCGCGGGGGCGCGCGACGCGAGTGCGACGCCAGCGCCCACCGTGGTGACCATCCCATTGAGCTCGTGGGCGAGGAACTGGCTCACTTCGTCTTTCCGCTCGAGCGCCCGAGCGAGCTTTGCATTCGTGCGACGGAGCTCGAGCTGCGCGATGACCTCTCGCGCGAGCGCGCGGAGCGCGTGCAGCTGGTCGCGCGAGATTGTGCGCGCGAACTTGTCGAGAACGCAGACGGTTCCGATCAACGCGCCGTTGGGAGCCCGCACGGGGACGCCGGCGTAGAAGAGCACCTTGTGCTCGAGCACCCACGGGAGACGCGAAAAACGCGCGTCCTGCGAGGCGTCGTCGACCACGAGGGGGTGGCCGCCCTGCTCGATCGTGAACGCGCAGAACGAGGCGTCGCGGGGGATCTCCGTGAGCGCCGTCCCCACGCGCCCCTTGTTCCACTGCAGGGTTCGATCGAGCAGCGTGACGAGGGCGATGGGCGCGTCGCCAATTTCCGCCGCGACGCACGCGACGTCGTCGAAGGTCGTGTCGGGAACGTCGGACACGACCTCGTACGTCGCCACCGTTCGCAGTCTCTCGTCTTCGTCGATCGCCGCGGTCGCGCCCATTTTATTGAACCCCCTACGAGCAGGGTAGCCCTGTTTGGCGTCTCACGACGGCGTGCTAGCGCTGCGCGCGTCCGGCGGGCGGATGGCTAAGCCAATCGCGGACTTGCGCGCGGGAGGTTTCACGCGGCGAGGTCTCGCCCGCCGTGTGTGCAGGGCGGGTTTTTTGGGTCTTGCATTAAACCGATTGGTAATATATGTATTGGTTGAATGAAAGCGCAAGCCGACACCCTCAGCGCGACGCTCTTCGCCATCGCCGATCCGACACGTCGAAGCATTTTGGCGCGCCTTGCGCGCGGCGATGCGAGTGTCAACGAGCTTGCCGCACCCTATGAAATGACGCTCGCCGCGGTGTCGAAGCACCTCAAAGTGCTCGAGGGGGCCGGGCTCATCTCACGCACACGTGAGGCCCAGTGGCGCCCCTGCCACCTCGAAGCGAAGCCTCTGAAAGCCGTGGCCGCGTGGGCCTCGGGGTACGAGAGATTCTGGACACGGAACCTCGACAGCCTCGGTGACTATTTGAAAACGATGGAGCACGGGGGTGAGGTCAAGCCCACCTCGAAAGGGAAACGCTGATGAGCATGCAGACCGAGATTCCGAACGACGAGCCGACGATTGTGATGTCACGCGTTTACGATGCGCCGCGCGCCCTCGTATGGGAGGCGGTGACGCAACCCAAACACGTTCGGCAGTGGTGGGGCGGCCCGGGATTTACAAACCCGGTGTGTGAGATGGATGTAAAGCCCGGAGGGCTTTGGAGGCACGTGATGCGTTTCCCAGACGGGTTCGAGCTGGCGATGAATTTCGTCTTTCTCGAAGTCGAAAAACCGAGCCGGTTGGTCTGGGAGAGCGCGGCTCACGGAGCGCGTGCGGAGGGGCCTCCCACGTCGCGCACGACGCTGACGCTCGAGGATCTCGGCGGGAAGACGCGCTGGACGACGGTTGCCCGCTTCCACTCGATGGCAGACCGCGCGGCCGCACTCGAGATGGGCTTCACGCAGCCCATCGCGGCGAGTAGCGATCGGCTGACCGCGTATCTACCGACCATCGAGAGCGCGTAAGGCGCGTCGCGCATCGCCGTGCCTGGACAAGCGTCGCGACGGCGTCGGCTGGGGCGCCATCCCGGGGCACGGCGCGCGCCCGCCCGCAAATGTGAAGCGTCATTAATGTTTTAGAATTGAATGATCGCCGCTCCGCCGGGGAACAGCAGTCGTAACCCCCCACGTTCGAGGAGCGAGAAACTTGATACGACACGGTTGGCTTAGGTGAGCGAGGTCGCAGCAGCGCCCCGCGCGGCCAACGCGTAGCGGCAACGCGCAGAGCAGGTGCATGGCCACGCGCGCGAGCCGAGCGATCGTTGCGAGCGCGTTGCGCGCGCTGGCGGCGTTTGGCGGAATGGCCATGCTCGCTGAGCCGCTCGCGCGCGGAGACGACGAGCCCGCACGCCCCGTGCGGGTTACCTACGACGCTCCCGCCGAGTGCCCGTCGATGAGCGCGTTCGTGCGCGACCTTCGAGCCCGCAGCCCGCATATCGTCGTGACGCGCGAGAGCCCTGCGTTCGGTCTCGCCGTTCGTGTGCGACGCGAGGGCCGGCGCGTCGTTGGCCAGGTGGAAGTGTCCGCCGCGAACGGCACGACCTCGCAGCGCGAGGTGGAGGGCGAGTCGTGCCCCGATGTCGTCGCCGCGCTCGCCTTCATTGCGTCGATCGCATCTGTCGTTTCGGTCACGCCGTCCGAGTCCGCGTCCGCGCCGCCTACGGCGCCTGCCGCCGCAACACCGCCCGCCGCGAGCGTCGAGCTTACGCCTGCGGGACCCAAGCCCCTCGCTTCCCCGTCGACGACCGTCGCGCCCATCGTCGACACACCGCTCGTCCCCATCGCGCCGCCGCCTTCCGCCGCTGCACGCCTTCGCATCGCCCTCGGCGGGCACGTCGGCGTCGCCTACGGCCTTGCGCCCATCGTCGTCGTCCCGCTGTACCTCTTCGTCGACGCCGCCCGCCCGACGGAGGGGGCGTTCGCGCCGAGCGTGCGTCTTCGCGCGGGGCACGCCGAAAGCGGCGATGTCACGGCTGCGAGCGGCACCGCCGCGTTCGCGTCGACGACGCTGGGCGTCGACGGTTGTGCAGGGGTCGCGCTCGGCGCGCGTCGTAGCGTCGAGATTGCAGGGTGCGTGCGTCTCGAAGGCGGCGTCCTCTACGCCCGGGGGCGCGACGTCACTCCCGTGCGCAGCGCGCTCCGCCCATGGGTGGCCCTCGGCCCAGCGCTTCGCGTGAGCGTCACCGTTGCGGGGCCCGTCTTCGTCGAGCTCGAGGCGGGCGCCCCGATTCCCTTCGTGCGCGACCGCTTTTTCTTCGCCTCCTCGACGACGCTCTTTCGAACTAGCGCCGTCGGCGTCGCCGGCGCGCTCGGCGTCGGCGTCGCTTTCCGGTGATCAATCCGTGACGTCCTCGACATTTTCCAAAGGCCCCATGTTCGCGGACCCCATCGAGATCGAGATCGGCGCCGGGCTCGCCGCGACAGACGCCCCCCCCGCTGGCTCGGCGCGCGCTCCGACCACGCTTTCGCACGACGATGCCGCACGATTTCGGGCCCTTGTCGACGGCCAGTTCGACTTCATCTGGCGTTTCCTGCGCGGGCTTGGCGTCTCGGAGGCTGGCATCGACGATGCCGCGCAGCACGTGTTCATGGTCACCGCGCAGCGGATCGCGCACATCACGCTCGGCAGCGAGCGTTCCTTCCTCCTCTCGACCGCCCGCGGCGTCGCGGCCAACGCGCGGCGCGCGCAGGCTCGGCGGCGCGAGGTGTCCGACGACGACGCGCTCGACGTGCACGCCGACCCGAGCGAGAACCCAGAGGAACGGGCTTCGAAGATGGAGGCGCGCGCCAGGCTCGATGAGTTCCTCGAGGAGCTGCCCGAGGAGATGCGCGCCGTCTTCGTGCTTTTCGAGCTCGAAGGGGTGACGATGGCCGCAATCGCTCAGCTCCTCGCGATCCCCCCCGGGACGGTGGCCTCTCGCCTCCGCCGCGCGCGCGAGGCGTTTCACGAGGCCGCTGTGCTGTTCGGCGAGCGGGTTGGAGGTGCGCCGTGAACGATCCGCCGCGGCTGCTCGACGCCGGCGCAAGCGCCGCCGAGCGCGAGCTCTTGAACGCATGGCGCGCCACGCAGCCGTCGCCGCAAGCAAGGGCGCGCGCCCGTGGGCTCGCCGGCGGTGTGGTCGGCGCGGTGGGGGTCGCCGTCGTGGCGGCGTCGGCGTCGAAGACCGCAGGAGTCGCGGGCGCCTCGTCGATGGCGCCGACCGTGGCGATCGGCGCGGGCGGCCTCGCGAAGTGGGCCGTGGGCGCGGCCCTCGTCGCGCTTGCGGGAGTCGGTGCCGCGGTAGGGTACCTCGAGGCAACTACGCCGACCCCTGCGCCGCTCGTCGTCGCAGTCTCGCCATCGCCTCGCGTCGTCGAGGCGACTGCCGTCGTCGCAACCTCGGCGCCCGCTCCACGGGAGGCGCCGCCGCCGACCTTTGGCGCACCGACGCCTCAGGCCACGGGCGAGCACGGGTCGTCCCCGCATCGGGCACGCCCAGCTGCGACGGAGCTCTCGCGCGAGCTGGAGTCGCTCGAGCACGTGAGGCAAGCTCTCGCGACGCCCGACGCCACCCTGGCGCTCTCGCGGCTCGACAGCCACGACGCGAGCTTTCCCAAGGGGGCGCTCCGTGAAGAGGCGAGCGTGCTCCGCGTCCACGCGCTGTTTGCTTCGGGGAAGGGGGCCGAAGGCCACCGCGCTGCGGCGGCGTTCCTCGCGCGGTACCCCTCGAGCCCTCATGCAGGCCGCATTCGCGCGCTCGGCTCGACGGCGGCTCCGTGAGCCCCGCGCCCGCGCGCTGTCGCTTCGCTCTCGCTCTCGCGCTGCGTCTCGTTCTCGGCGTCGTGGCCACCGCAGGGTGCGGCGCAGACGTGAGCCTCGGCGGCTCGGCGAGCGACGCGGGTAGGTCGTCCGAGACCGGGAGCACGGACGCTTGCGGCCCCCTCGCGCCACCCGACGCCTCTGCCGACTGCCGTGCGTGCAACAAGGGCGCGGCCGACTGCCAACCCAACGGCTGCTACGGCGGGTACGCCTGCAATCTCACGACGCACGACTGTAGAAATCCGTTGCAGTCGTGTTTGTAGATAGACTTTACATCGGGTCGTGATCAGAGCTCGTAACGGTCGACATCTCTCACCTATCGAGATGAGAACGCCGTACGCTGGCTTTGGAATCTACATTTGTGCGGGCGCGCTAGCGGCCTGCGCTGGCGCGACGCCGACGAGCGGCTTCGACTCGCCGGACGCAAGCACCACGAGTGGCGGAGGCTCGTCCCCGGACGCCGAGGCGCCCCCCATTGGGAACAGCGCCGAAGCCGGGTCCTTCGGCGACCTTATCGACGCGGCGAAGCCGGTCTTCGATGCGGGGCCGCCCGAGCCGCCGAAGGTACTGCTGTACGCCCATACCAACACGACGCTCTACCAGCTCGACCCCAAGAGCATCGCGTCGCCGCCAACCTCGCTCGGAGACTTCGACTGCATAGGGACAGCCAGCGGCAGCGCCACGTCCATGACCGATATCGCCGTTCAGAAAGATGGAAAAATCTACGGCATAAGCTCCGTCGCCGCGTACCCCCTCACGCTTGCGAACGGGTCCGTGCATTGCGATGCGGTCTGGCCTCTGCCGACCGGCTCGAGCTTCTACGGGCTCACGTTCGCGCCGGAGAATACGGTCGCCCCCCAGGAAGTCTTGATCGCCGCGAACAGCGCAGGGCAGCTGTTCCAAATCGATCCGCAGACCGGCCACACGACGGCGGTGGGCACCTTTGGAACCGACACGGCGACCCAGCTTCCGTGGGCACTCTCGGGCGACGTCGTCTTTTTGGCCAACGGCGGCAACCCAATCGGGTTCGCGACCGTGCGCACGTGCAAGACCGGCACGGGAGGCTGCTCGACGACCGACACGCTCATCGAGATCGACGTAAAGGCCATCAAGCCCGGCGCGCAGAGCGTGCTCAAGGCCGTGCGCGGGCCCGTGAAAACCGGCAGCTGGTGCACGAACCCGAAGTCGCCGGCGGGCTTCGACACCATCTACGGCGTCGCGGCCTATGGGGACAAAGTCTACGGCTTTACGCACAGCGGCGGCGAGATCCTCGAGATGCACAACGACGACGCGACGGCCTGCCTCATCTCGGCGGACACGGCGAAAAAGTACGCGGGCGCGGGGGTGACGACGATCGCCCCGGTGCAGGCGCCGCCGCCTCCGCCGCCGCCGCCCCCGCCGCCCCATTGAACGAGGACGGGGCGTCGCGCCCTGCTTCCTCCGAACGAACAACGTCCCTTTGCGTGTGAGATCCTGATCATGACCAACCAGAAGCTTCTCGTCCTCGCCGGCCTCTTCGCGGCTCCCTGTGCGCTCGTCATCGTCGCGTGCAGCTCCGCCACGACCGACAGCACGACGCCGGCGCCGGCCGGTACGACGCCGAGCACGACCACGGGGGCCGACGCGGGCTCCACGCACGATTCGGCCGTCGCGGCGCAGCCCGATAGCGCGACGCCGACGCCGACGCCCGACACGGATGCGGGCGCCGCGTGCGCGCACCCGCCGACCCTTCATCCCGCCAAGGCGGACGCCGGCGTGTACTGCCCCTTCAGCAGAACGGCCGGCGGCAAGGACATCACGTGCGCCGTAGGCGAGATCTGTTGCGAGACGCCCATCGACGCGGGCGCCTCGACGTGCAACCCAGGCGGGCCGGCGGCGGCGTGTCCCATTCCAAAGTCCGTAGTTTGGGAGTGTGAGGGGCCCGCTCAGTGCGACAGCGCGTCCGCCGGCGTCTGCTGCGGGACGGCAAGCGCCCTGGGCGCCGATTCGACCTGCAGCGGCTTTCAGAAAGCCTCGGGATTCACGGCGGCGAAATGCGCCGCGTCGTGCGCCGCGGGCCAGTATGCGCTCTGCACCGGCCCGAGCGACTGCCCGTCGGGCAAAGTTTGTACACCTCTCAAAGCCGTCGGAAACGCGATCGGCTTCTGCCTGTAGAAAGAAACCCCGATGACGTTCCGCTCGGTCACGACCCCCTTGGTACTCCTTTCGGCTCTCGCGAGCGCGTGCGGAGGGGTCGCAGCCGACGTTACCTCGTCGCCGCCGCCCACGTCGGCCGTCGGCGACGCGGCGACGCCGTCCCCCCTCGGCGCGGCGGACGGCGCGCCTTCCGATTCGTCGAGGGACGCGGGCGGGTCACCGCCGCCCGTTGGCGCGTTGGACGCGGCGGCCCCCAGCCCGGGCGGAGACGCGTCGGCGCCGTCGAAATCGGTTCGTATCATCGTCGAGCCGAGCGACAACGGACAGGCGCTGCTCCAAGCGATCCAAGGGGCGAAGACGTCGATTCACATGACGATGTACCTCGTCACGTCGACGTCCATCGTCAACGCGCTCATCGCCGCCAAGGGGCGCAGCGTCTCGGTGAAGGTCGTCCTGAACGCGACGTTCCCGAACGCACAAACGTCGAACGCGCAGATCTACCAGACGCTCACGACGGGCGGTGTGGCGGTGGTCTGGGCGTCGTCACGTTTCACGTATACCCACGAGAAGTGCTTCGTGATCGACGGCCGCCAGGCGTGGATCATGAGTATGAACGCCACGCAGACGTCGGCGCGCGACAACCGCGAATATCTCGCCGTCGACGAGGACGCGGCCGACGTGGCCGAAGCCGAAGCGATCTTCCAGGCCGACTTCACGGGCGCGGTATACACGCCCGTGGGAAACCTCGTCGTTGCGCCTACCAACGCGCGCGACCGCCTCGTCGCGCTCATCTCGTCGGCGCACCAGAGCGTCGATGTCGAGGGCGAGGAGTTCAGCGACACGAGCATCGTGGCGGCTCTCACCAAGGCCGCGAAAGCGGGGATGCGCGTGCGGCTCGTCGTCGCCGACGGGAACACCAACGCGAACCAATCACAGGCCATCGCGAGCGTGAAACTGGCGGGTGTGACCGTGGTCGCGACGAGCACGCCGTACATCCACGCGAAGGCCATCGTCGTCGATGGCGCCCGCGCGTATGTTGGGTCGGAGAACTTCTCCACGGGGTCGCTCGTGTACAACCGAGAGCTCGGCGTCCTCGTGGGAGAGCCCGCCGAGGTCGCGAAAGTCGCCAATGCGATCCAGTCGGACTTCGCGGCGGGTGTGCGCCAGTAGAACAGCGCCAAGGCGCCCACCCGACGACGTGAGCGCCCTCGAGTTTCGGACGGTTAGGGGAGCGCGCGCGACGCCGTGAGCACCGCGTGTCCGATCTGCCGGTAGTGGAGCAGATCGTAGTTAGGGCTCTGCACCGCATATCCCGCGAACGTCACGGTCACGTGGGTGCTGTCCTTCGCGACCACCGACGGCGAGTAGACCCGCGCGCCGAACCAGTCGGGCGCGGGGCCCACCACAGGGTATTGTGCCGGAATCGTCGTCGAGGTGGCAGAGACGGGAACGACGTTCGTCGCGATGGACGCGATTGGGTTCCCCGGGCCGTTCACGACCGTCCACGCCTTGGCGTCCGTCGACTCGGCGTAGCCGACGAAGTGGAACGCATCGGAATCGGCGTCGAGGCAGCTGCCGCCGGCGAAAAAGAGTCCGTAGTGCGTCGCGTCGACTTTGAGGATCGTTCCGCTCGGTGCGACCCATCGCGTACCGAGATAGGAGACGCTCGTTGAATCGTTCAGCCCCGTCACGGCGCCGAGATCCGTGAAGGTCACCCCGTCGGTGGTCGATGCGAGGCGCACCGTCACCAGATCGTGGTTCGCCTTTCTCGCCGCGGACTGACCGGGCTGTACGAACGGCTGGTCGCCACACTGCTGCGCCGCCGGAAGCGCGGTCGACCCCGTGTTGTCGGCACCCTTCCTTTTTTGGACGTACAGGATCTGCACGGGCGACGAACCGGGCACCACACCGAGGATCCCGTCGGGGTTCAAGAGGCCCACGGTCCGTGCGAGCGGCGCGCCGGCGTCCCCCGAGGCGGGAATGTCCTTGGGAGCGGGCGCGAGAGGTTGAGCCGGCTGGGACAGAAGGACCGCGTGACTGCTCGTGAGCGGGGTGACGACGAGGCCGAGGTTGTCGATGCTCGCGTCGGAACGATCGAGCGCGTAGAGGCGTGAGACCCCTCCCACGTCGACGACGTATGGATGCCCGAATCCATTGTCCAACTGCGTGGCGTTCGGGTTTGTCTTCGTCGCGTCGAGGGGACACGCTTCCGTGAGGGTGAACGCATCCTGTTGGAAGGTCCAAGTTCTCCCGTTGTCGCTCGACTTCGCCGCCACGATCGATTCGTTGATGTCTTTCGGGCGCCAGTCGAAGAATCCCTGCAGATTGTCCCCCTGCCCAATCACCATGGGAAAGTAGTAGGGCTGCATTCTCGAGGTTGTGAGATTGCCCTGCCGTGCACCCGCGAGGCAGTAGCCAAAGGAAGGATTGGACAACGTCGTCCCCACGGGGGGAGGGGTGAGGTTGCCCGGGGCGAGCTGCGCGAGGGACCACGGGCCGCCGTTGATCGTCACCGGCGTGGGCGCCGACTCCGATGTCCACCGCATGGGCGTGTAGGGGCGCGGGGCCCGAAGCGGGAGCCCTGGGAGGACTGCGGTCCCTTCTACCTGCACCGCCTGGAGCTCCGTCGGGTCAAGGCCGAGGGCGCGCAAGATCGTCGGCGCGACCTGTTTCGTCCTAACGGGCGTCGCGTTGGTAGCCTGGGCGATTGCAGGGTTCGAAACGAGGAGCGCGACGTGTGCGTCGTCGTCCGCGAAGCCTCCGTGCTCGGCCCACTTTTTCGTGCTCGTCGAATAGATTGTACCGTCCTTGAGCTTCACCACTATGTCGGGGGTGCGAGGGTCGACGGCAGGGTCACCGAACATGGTGACGAACCCAGGAGACGCCTTGGTATAGACAGTATCGATGGACGGCTCGGCGGCCCCTGCATCGCCGACGACGGTCGTGAGCGCGGTCACTGCGGCGGCGGCGGTTGCCCCGTCGCGAAGCCAGTAGAGAGCCACGTCGTCCTCGATGTGACCGGCGACAGGAGCGACGGCGTTCACGCGGGCGACGATGGCCGCCCCGTCGCGTCGGTGCAGCGTCGCATGATCGATCGGAGACTGGCCGTGCTTCGCGGTCACGACGATGAGTGTCGACGGGAGAAGGCCCGTGCGCGTGAGCTCGTCGACCATTCGCCCAATCGATGCATCCGTGTGGGCGAGGGCTTCCGCCGTGCCGGCATTCGGCGTTCCGATCGCATCCGAGTAGCCGCCCGCGCCGCTCTTCGCGTCCTTCTGGGCGACGCTCACCGCCTGGAAGTTCATCCCGAAAATCGCGGGAGCGCCCGGTGTGCCGGTCGTGTCGGTCGCGCCCGCGAGGCCGTCGTCGCTCCACTTGCCGCCAATCTGCTTCACGATCGCCGCGGCCTTAAAGTCGTCGTAAATCTGCGTGTACGAAGATTTCGTCGTGAAGTCTTCCCCCGCCGCAGCGCCCGTGCCCGGTAGGTTCGTCGCGAGGGAGTTGATCTCGGGGGCGAAGAAGTCGTCGAGCCCCATGCCCGAAGGCCCGGTGACCATTTCATAGGCAAGGTGCTTGTCCGACCACGCCGTGTGAAGCCCGGCGGCGTGCGCGACTTCGAAGATGGTGTTCACGCGAATGAAGTCGTGAGGAAGCACGGCCGAGCACCCCGTCGCCGTTTTCCGATAGGGGAGGCCCGCAGGGTTCAGACGGGCGCGCACAGTCGCAGGCTCGTGGGTCGGCCCCGCGCCGGCCGCGTGGCTCCCCCACAGGCTCGTCGTATCGACGTCGAGCCCTTCGTCGTACGCCACGTCCGTCCCCGGCGTTGTGCACGTGCTGTCGGGGTACAAGTCGCGTGCGTACGAGACGTCATACCAACCGCCGGTCGTGGGCGACGAGCCTCCCGTCGTGAGTGCAAGAAGCCCGGGGAACGAGTCGGTCGGATTGGTAGGCGATCCATCGAGCGCATTGACCTTCGCATTCGTGTAATGAACGCCCGTTTTTGCGAGCTTGGCGAGGTTCGACGCAGGGTGCGCCGCGATGAAGCCCGTGAGGTCGACTTCATGCATTCCATCGATGCTCAAAAGCAGCACGTGCTCGATCGCCACCGGGCCCGTGGCAGCGTCGCTCGCTCCGTCCTGCGCGGGGGGTGCCGACGCATCCGCGGCGTCGGCGAGCGCGCCCGTGTCGAGCGCCGCGTCCCGGGCTCCCGAGTCGCTCACGGTTGTCGTACCGTCGACAGACGCGTCTCGTACCACCGTACCGCCATCTCCATCGGGAATCGGCGAGGGAGCCGAATCGTCACCGCTGCACGCTGCGATGACGAGTGGTGCCAGGCAGACAAGCCCAAGCGTTCGCGAGAATCTCAATCTCATAGGGGCAATCTCCAAAAAGGGATTCCCGGACTAAGAGACGCATGCGACGAAGCAGCCGCGGTCGCGTAACAAACGCGACGCGCCGACGTTGCTAGAATATTAAGATTTATGAGAGACCTCGCGGTGGTACGCGCGCGGGTCGGGCGCCCCCATTTTTGCGTGAGGCCCATTTGTAAGACGTCCCGGCGGCGTGATCTCTCCCAACGAAGCGTCCCGTCGAAAGCACCCACGGTCGAGGTAGTGGCATCACATTAAGCGCAGCTTCATACTACCGATCTCGCCGTTGAAATCGCGAAGTGAGATTGACGGGTACGCGTCCGTCGATTGATCATCCTCCAGATGAAGGTCTCCCTTGTCCTCGTCGCGCTATCGTTCCTAGGCCTCGGCGTCATGGGGTGCCGCGCTCGGGTCGTCAGCCACGAGCCCCATGAAGAGTGCCGCACGGTGCGCGTCCACAACCCTCACGAACGCGAAGAGTGCATCACCCGCTGCGGCGACGAAGGGTGCCGCACGCACTGCCGCGAGCACGAGCGCGTCGCGCGGGAGCGCCGCTGCTGGGTCGACTGAGCGCGCGCAAAGCAAGCCGCGGACGTCATTCCAAATCAACCGGGTTGTCCTGCGCGCGATGCCGTCGCCGGCGATTGCCAACTGCCGCATCGTCTCGCCATTCTTTACTTGGAGATCCGCTTCGAGCGCCGCCGCCGGATCGCGTTGGGGACGAAGCTAGGGCGCGGCATGTCGACGCACTACGGAGGCTCCCAGACCGACACTTGTGAGCCAAGGGCACCGATCAGCTTGACTCCCTTCGGCTTTCTGCGGCTTTCGGCCACCGCGCGTCGTTGCGCCTCCTCGCCTACTTCCGTAGGCGTCGTCGTCGCGCCTAGCGTGGCGGCCAAAACCCTTGAAATCCTCGGTCCGTCAACCTGTTCGGTGCCCTAGGGAATCAATTGCCCCTAACCGCGCGCCCTCAGGCAAATCGCCCCGCGGCATTCGCAAGGATCAGGACCAAATCCTCCGGCTCGATCGGCTTCGTGACGTGATTTTGAAACCCTGCGACGAGGGCCTCTCGTCGATCCTCGAGACGCGCATAGGCTGTGAGGGCAATGGCGGGAATGCGTCCGCCCATCTCCCGCGGTAGCTTCCGAAGCGATCGGATGAGCGCGTGGCCGTCCTCGCCCGGCATGCCGATGTCGCTCAAGAGCAGATCGGGCCTCTCGTCTCGCACCGCCGCCAACGCGTCCTGCGCGCTCACCGCCGAGGTGACGCGCGCTCCCGCCCCCTCGAGAACGGCGCGCACGAGCTCCCTCACGTCTTCCTCGTCGTCGACGACGAGGACGTGCAGGCCTGCCAGTTGGGATGAAATCGAGAACGCGGCCGATGCCGGGGCGCTGCTCGGCGGGGGCGACGACAGCTTGGCGGGCGGCTGCGGCACGGGAAGGCGAACGACGAAGCGCGACCCTTTTCCTTCGCCCTCGCTCTGCGCTTCTACCGTTCCCCCGTGAAGCTCGATGAGGTGCTTCACGATGGCGAGGCCAAGGCCCAATCCGCCCGCGCGGCGCGTCAGCCCGCCGTCTTCTTGTGTGAAGCGCTCGAAGATTCGCGGGAGGAACGCCGGCGCGATCCCCTGGCCGGTGTCGGCGACCACGATCTGGAGCGACTCGCCTTCACGCTCGGCTGTGATGTCGACGCGCCCGCCTCGAGCCGTGAACTTCACGGCGTTCGCGAACAGGTTCCACAAGACCTGTTGCAGGCGGCTCGCATCGCCGCTCAGGGAGGCGATGTCGAAAGGGGGCAACCACGTGAGCGACACCCCCTTCGCGTCTGCGGCAGGGCGCACCACCTCGATCGCAGCGCTCACGACCCGGCTTATGTCGACGACATCGGTATCGAGGCGGAGCTGCCCTGTGATGATTCGGCTAACGTCGAGCAGGTCCTCGATGATTTGACTCTGCGCCGTCGCGTTTTTCGAGATGATGTCGAGCGCGCGCGCGCTTTTCTCGGGCGTGAGCGAACCGCTCGTGAGCATTCGGCTCCAGCCGAGTATTGCGGTGAGCGGCGTCCGAAGCTCATGGCTCACGGTCGCGAGGAAGTCGTCTTTTAGGCGTGACGCCTCTTCGGCGCGATCGCGTGCGTAGCGCAGCTCTTCGGCCGCTGCCGCGAGACTTCGCTCGTTCTGCTCGGCAACACGTCGCGCTTCGTCGACGCGCGCGAGCGTGATGCGTTCCTCTTCGCTCCGCCGCCGCTCCGAGAGAGCGCGCGTGACCTTGGCGAATCCAAGGAGTCGCCCATCCGGATTGCGTATGGGCGTGATGATGACGTTCGCCCAGAAGCGTGTGCCGTCTTTCCGGATGCGAAAGCCTTCTTCTTCGAAACGACCTTCATGCGTCGCCGTCTCGAGCTCGCGCGCGCACTTCGCGAGCCGGCTCTCGTCGTCGGGATAGAAGAGCGAAAAGTGCTGGCCTATGATTTCGCCCGCCGAATAGCCCTTCAGGCGCTCTGCGCCCGGGTTCCACGTCGCCACGTGGCCCGTCGGGTCGAGAACGAAAATCGCGTAGTCCTTCACCGAGGCGACGAGAAGGCGCATTCTCTCTTCGCTCTGGCGCAGCTCCTCCTGGGCGCGCTGACGATCCGTGAGGTCGCGCGTCACCTTGCCGAAGCCCAAAAGCGTGCCGTCCGAGGCGCGCACGGGAGCGATGACGACGTTCGCCCAGAAGCGCGTTCCGTCGTTGCGTATCCGCCACCCCTCCTCTTCGAAACGCCCGTCGCGCAGCGCGGTTTCGAGCTCGCGGTCGCACTTGCCCGAGGCGGCTTCGTCCTTCGGATAGAAAATCGAAAAGTGTTTTCCCAGGATCTCGTCCGCCGAGTACCCCTTCACCCTTCGTGCGCCTGCATTCCACGATGTGATGAACCCATTGCGGTCCAACATGAATATACCGTAATCGACCACGCTTTCGACGAGCAGCCGAAACCGGTCGTCGCTGCCTCTGAGCGCCGCGGCGCTGCCGACCGGCGGATCCGCATTTGAGGAGGTCACGCTCTCTTACACTTACAGCCGTACGCACCGAATTTCGAGCACAAGCGTGCAGTTTCCGTCGGACCCCGCGCGCGGAGCGGAACCAGCTAGCGCGGCCCTCGCGCGGGCTACGGGCGTCGAGGGGTAGAGGACGATGTGGGCGCGAGCGCGCCCGCACAAAGGATTTTCACGGCGCGAACCAACGCGTCCGGAAAAAGCGGCTTTCGGAGGACGCAGTTCGCACCTGGCGCCGTTCTGGGTATTGCGGAGATGACGGCAATAGGGACTTGGGCGAACTTCGCATTTCGGCGCAAGTGGCCAATGAGAACGTCGCCGCTCATCTCAGGCATCTCGAAGTCCGATAAAATCGCGTCGGGCGCGGTGGCCGTCGCGTTGAGCTTGAGCAGCGCGTCGCGGCCGTCGTGGGCCGTGGCGACGTCGTAGCCGTTGGCAATGAGAACGTCCGCCATCGTGTCGCGAAGACACTCGTCGTCCTCCACCAAAAATATCTGCTGCTTCGTCACGCTCGATCTCTTCGCCACCAGGGGCATCCGCAATGGCTTAGGCAAATAAGAGGCCGCGGCGCGTAGAGCGTGAAAAACAGCTCCGAAGCGGTGCGATGCGCGGCAGCGTGAGGAAGCTGACGTCACGAAACGCGCGACAATGGCGCTCCTGCGCTCAGACGGCGCGTCCCGCGCGGCAACCTCGAGGGTCGCGCGGCGGGCGGTCCTCACGCCATTGTCGGTGTACGCGGTGGGTGCTTCGTCGCGACGTTTGAAAGGAGATGCCGTGCGCGCCGTCGACCGTGATTCATCGGCACGAAGGCTCTGGGGGCGACACCCCGCGCCGAGATCGCGAGACCATCGCCGGGACGACGCGCGCGTCGCCTTCGACGACCCATCGCCCGGCGTCGAGTCGGTACGGACAGGCGGGTCCGTCCTCACGCAACGTCTCGAGAGCTGTGAGCAGGCGCTCGACGTCTTCGAAGCGCGTCCCCAACCCCACGCTCGCGCGAACGGCGCCGTAAGCGCTTGCCTGCGAGGCTTTCGGCGCGAGCGCATCCATCAGCGGGTGGGCGCAAAAGGCGCCTGCGCGCACGCCGATTCCGAACTCGGCGCTGAGCGCCGCGGCGAGCGCGCCCGGGTCGAATCCCGACAGATTGAACGACACGAGACCAATGCGTTTGGTGTGAGGGCCCCAGAGCGCGAGCGGCTCGGCGCCGAGCATGCGCAGGCCCGAGAGCAGCCGGTCGAGCAGCGCGTTTTCATACCGAGATGCGGCCTCGTGACCGAGCTCTCCCAACGCCGTGCACGCAGCCGCCAGTGCGACCGCGCCTACCACATTGGGAGTTCCCCCCTCGTGGCGCGAGGGGCCTGTGAGCCACTCGACGCTGTCCGCGCCGACGCGCTTCACGGCGCCGCCGCCTGCGAGATGAGGGTCGGCGCGATCGAGCCAATCGCCGCGGCCAATGAGCGCGCCGGCGCCGAACGGTGCGTACATTTTGTGCCCGGACAGCGCGACGTAGTCGAGATTCGTCCGTGCCATGTCGATGGGGACATGAGGGGCGAGCTGCGCGGCGTCCACCACGATTCGAGCGCCGTATCGGTGGGCTATCTCCGCCAATTCGGCAATGGGCCAGAGCTCGCCTGTCACGTTGCTGGCGCCCGTGACGGAGAGCACGCGATCGGCGCCACGCGCACGACGAAGCGCCTCCTCGGCACGCGCGAGCGCGTCGTCTCGCGTGCGCGGCACGCCGAGATCCACATGATGGGCGCGGGCGCGCCACGGAAGGAGATTCGCGTGGTGCTCGGCTGTGAATGTGAAGACCTTCGCCCCGTCGGGGACGGCCGATGCGAGCAGGCTCAGCGCATCCGTCGTGTTCCGAGTGAAGATCACAGTGTCGTCGTCGCGCGCGCCCACGAACGTATGCACAACGTCGCGGGCGGCCGAATATGCTTCGTTCATCACATTCGAGACGAAGCCCGCGCCTCGGTGCACGCTCCCATACCAAGGCAACAGTTGGTCGATGGCGTCGCGCACGACGGCGAGGCACGGGGCGCTGCTCGCGTAATCGAGGTTCGCGTAGCGTGCGGTGCCGCCCGTCGCCAACGGCACGTGCAGCGCGCCGCCCACCATCGCGGCGGGGAACGCCCCGCGCGCGGTCACACCCGCAAGAGTCTCGTTGGGGCCGCCGAGGCGGAGGAGAGACGACGCGAGCCTAGGAAAATCGATTTGAGGGGTCGACACGGGAGCCTCCGCGAGAGGACCCGGAGGCACGATGCCCTCTGAGTCCGCGCTTGCGCGGCCGCGAAATGCGGCCGGCCAGGTCGTCACCCGGGACACCCCACCGCGGTTGGAGGGTTGTCGGCCAGCAAGCCGGGGCTATGCGCTGACACTCGAGACCTGTCTCTCGTCTAACGCCCCGTCTCGGCCCGCGCAAATGGAAAGTGCCGTTACGCGACCGCGCGCGCCCGCCGCCGACGCGCGCCGAGAACCCGCGCGGGCACGAACGGCGCGCACGCTCCAACGGTGCTCCCAACCCCAACTTCGGGCGCTATGAATGATGCACGCGGTGCATGTGCGTTACGGGCCTATCTCGCTGTTGAAGAAGAACGAAAAGGCGCGCCGCTAACCCTCGTTCGCGCGGTTTCGTGAAACACTGTTCGGCGGAGATGGCGCGACAGGAGAGCGAGAAGCCGACGGACTCTTTGGGAGATAACGCGGCGACGGTGACGGTCGGCGGAGGGGCGCAACGCGAGGTGATGCTCGGTCGCGGTTTTGCCATCGGGCGATACCTTGTGGTCGACCACTTGGGGTCCGGCGGAATGGGCGCCGTTTACACCGCGTACGATCCCGAGCTCGATCGCCGAATCGCGCTGAAATTGCTCAAAGCGAACGTTCGCGACGGGGAGACGGGCTCGGACCGTAAGGAGCAGCTCCTTCGCGAAGCCCAGTCCCTCGCGAAGCTCGCGCACCCCAATGTCGTGGCCATCCACGACGTGGGCACGACCGACGCCGGGGTCTTCATTGCCATGGAGCTCGTGCTCGGCCGAACGCTTCGCGCGTGGCTCCGCGAGGAGGGGAAGCTCGGCTGGCGGCGTCTCCTCGAGCCGTTCCTCGCCGCGGGAACAGGCCTCTCCGCCGCGCACCGTGCCGGCATCGTGCACCGTGATTTCAAGCCGGACAACGTCGTCGTGGGAGACGACGGGCGCGTTCGTGTCGTCGATTTCGGCCTCGCCGTGGGGCACGGCACGGCGAACGACGACGCTGGCAGCGTCTGCGGAACGCCGCCCTACATGGCGCCCGAGCAGCTCGTAGGAGGAGCCGTCGACAGTCGAAGCGATCAGTACACGTTCTGTGCGGTCTTGTACGAGGCGCTGTATGGAGAGCGGCCGTTCGCGGGGAGGACGATCGAGGAGGTGCAAAGTAGTATGGAGCTTGGCCTTCGCGCCGAGCCGGCATCGGCGCAACGCGTCCCTCTACGTCTGCGCAAGGCGATCCGTCGCGGGCTGTCTCTCGACCCCGCCGCCCGCCACGACTCGATGGACGCGCTCCTCGTTGCGCTCCGTGGCAACGAGCGCCGTACGGGGCCCGTGCTCGTCTGGACCGCATGTGTGACCTTGCTGATCGCGGGCGCGAGCCTCATTTTCTATGAGCGGGGTCGACAGGCGACGTCGGAGCTTTGCGGCGGGGGCGATCAACAGGCCGCGGCGGTGTGGAACGAGGCGGCGCACCAGCGTATCCACGCCGCATTCACGCAATCGGGGAAGCCCTTTGCCGACGACGCTTTTCAATCCGTGGCCCGCACGCTCGACGACTACGTCGCGCGGTGGCGAACGACGCGGCGCGACGCCTGTGAAGCCACACGTCTACGAGGCGAGCAGTCGGAGGAGCTTCTCGACTTGCGCATGGCCTGCCTCGACGCCGCGTTCGTGCAGGTGCGTGACGAAGTCGACATTTTCGCGTCGGGGCGCGCTTCCGTGGTCGAGCGCGCGCCCGCCGCGGCGCACCAGCTGCCGTCGCTCGCGGCGTGCTCCGATACCGCACGCCTCCGCGGCGAGCCGGCGCTTCCGAAGGTGAAGGAGGCGAGGGCGACCTTCGAGAAGCTCTCGTCCGATCTCGCCCACGCGCGAACCCTCTCGTACACGGGGGATTTTCATGGCGCCGTCGAAAAGACCGAGGAGATTCTCAACGCGCAGTCGACCGCGAAGCTCCCGCGGATCACAGCTGCCGCGCTCATTCTGCGAGGCCGCATTCGTACGAATTTAGGAATGGCGACCGAGGCCGAAGCTGACTTATGGGACGCGTCTCTCAACGCCCTTCGCGAGCGCGACGACGAGCGCGCCGTCGAGGCGTGGGGGCTCCTCGTCTTCGTGCAGGGGTCACTGCTTGCACACTACACGGACGCCGATCGCACGGCGAAGCTCGCCTCCGCAGCGAGTGAGCGGCTGGGCGCGGTCGACGCGCTCCGCGGCGCCCTGCTTCGCAACCAGGCGGCGTACCTCGTCGACGCCGGGCGCTACGACGAGGCCGCCCCGTTGCTCGATGAGGCGCTTCCGAGAATGGAGCGCGGATTGGGCGTCGAGCACCCGAATTATGCGGCGACCGTCGAGACGCTTGCGATTTTGCAACATGCCCGCGGAAAGAACGTCGCGGCGTTGCGCTCCCACGAGCGTGTCTATGCGCTGCGTGAACGGGTCGGCGGGCCGAACCACCCACTCATCGCCGTGACGCTGTTCAATCTCGCCCTCGTGAAGTCGAGCCTTGGTAGGCACGTCGAAGCGCTCGCAGATTGTACAAGGGCGCTCCAAATCGCCACCGCCACGGCGGCGCCCGACTCCCCCGCCGCGCTCAATGCGCTCGAGTGCATCAGCGGGCAGCAGCGCGAGCTCGACGACGTCGTGGCCGCCCGCGCCGTCGACGAGGACCTTCTTCGTCGCGCGGGCGGCGCGCAGCACGGCGAGACGTCGGAGGCGGGGTACGCGTACCAGGGTCTCGCCGCTGACGCGGTGTACGCGGGCGATGGGAAAACAGCGGTCGGTCACGCGCAGAAAGCGATTGCTATCTTTCGCGCAACGCTCGGTGCAGACCATCCGTCGGTCGTAGAGACCCAAGAGCTGCTCGGGCGCGGGCAGTGTCTCTCAGGTCGTGCGAACGATGCTGTGGCGACGCTCACGTTCGCCATCTCGGAACGCGAGAGGCTCCACCTGGACGAGCCCGCCGCGAGCGCGAGCCTGTTGCGGGCATCGGGAGATGCGCTCCTCCGAAGTGGAGACATCGCGCGGGGCCGCGCGACGCTCGAGCGGGCGCTCGCGCTCCTCGAGCCCGTAAGCGATGGTGACCCCCTGAATTTGGCAGATACGCGCGCGCTCCTCGGAAGAGAGCTCGCGTTGCCGGGCGGCGATCTGCCGCGCGCGC
>JANXMC010000392.1 GCA_025354825.1 Myxococcales bacterium | reverse complement strand
TCGAGCTCGAGGTGCGCATCAGCGACGACTCGGGCATGGGCGACGACTTCCCCAAGGGAATGCAAGGTCAGTACGATCTCCGCGTGCGCGCGCGGGCGACGGCGCGCCTCGTGAAGAAATGAAGCGGGTCTCGGGCTCGCTCGCCGCATCGGCGTTCGTGGCGGCGCTGATCACAGCTGCCGCGACGGCCGCACCCGCGCGCACGGCGCCGCAGTCGACGGCCGATGCGCCGGCGTCTCCGCCCGCGGCGTCGGCCTCCGCGCCCGCCGTGCCGCCTCGCTCCGACGTAGACCCCACGCGCGGCGACGGGATGCGCGCGTACCACGCGGCGTTCATCGAGCGGCGCCTCGGGTCGGCAGATTCGATGCGCCTCGAGGACGTGCGCCTCCGCGCCGCCGAGGGCGAAGACCTTCTTCGCGCCGGCCGCATCGACGAAGCGATCGCGCGCCTCACCGAGATTGTCGAGCACCCGCGCTTCGCCGCCTTCGCGGAAGACGAGCCGGGTCGCGCGGCGATGTACCGACTCGGCGACGCCCTCGCGTCGGCGGGCGTTTACGAGCCTGCCCGCGCCTACCTACGACGCGTGTACACTGCAAAGGGTGCATGGGAGGCGAATGCGCCCTATGCGCGGCGCGCGGTGCGACGCCTCGTCGAAATCGCTCTCGAGAGCCAGAACCTCGGGACGGGCCTCGACGATCTCAAAGACGTTCCGAAGGGCGCGCCCGAAGAGACGCGCGGCGAGGTGAGCTACCTCACGGGGCGCGCGAGCGAGGTCGCCGATTCGCCCGACGCGGCGCTCGCGGCCTACGCCGAGGTGCCGAAGACGTCGCGCTTCTGGGCGCAGGCGACGTACCTCTCGGGGCTGCTTCACGTAGAGCACGGGCGCTACAAGCAGGGCGAGGATCTGTTCTGCAAAGTGGCCGATCCAAGACGGCAGTCGCGCACGACGCCGGTGCTGGCCGACGAGCGCTTCTTCGCCGTGCGCGATCTCGCGCGCCTCGCGCTCGGCCGTGTCGCGCACGAGCAGCTTCGCCACGACGACGCGCGCTACTACTACTATTTAGTGCCGCGCGACTCCGATCGCCTCGCCGAGGCGCTCTACGAAGCGGCGACGACGCGCTACGAGAAGAAAGACTACGAAGGGGCGCGCGAGCTTCTCGACGAGCTTCAAGGGCTCGGTCTTCATCACAGGTACGAAGACGAGGCGGCGATCCTCGATGCGTACATCGATCTCGCGCTGTGCCGCTTCGACACGGCCGACAAGAAGCTCGTCGCGTTCGTGGCGAAGTATGAACCGGTGCGTGACGGCGCGCGGCGCGTGTCGGTGAACGACCGCGCGATGCAAGGTCTCCTCGCGGCGGCGCGTCGTGGAACGGATGCCGCGGCCGAAGCGTCGACGGGCGCGGCGACGCCCGACGCGCTGCGAACCATCGCGGCGCTGGTGCGCGTCGATGCGGCCTACGGCGAGATCGTGCGGCGGCGCGCGGTGCTCGATCGCGAGGCGAGCGGCTTGCGGCAGACGGCGGCGTCCCTCGACGACATTCAGCGGAACATCGCGACCAACGGCGGCCTCCGCGCCGCGTCCGAAGAGCGTGCCGATCCCGCGGTGTTGGTCGCCGATGCGCGAGCGGCGCTCGACGGCGCGCGACGCGACCTCACCGACCTCGAAGCGGCCAAGGCCCCGGCAGACAGGATTGCCGCGCTCCGCGAAGAGGTCACGGCCCTCGATGCGCGCCTCACACTCGCCACGCAGTCGGCGGCCGCGGCGACGCGCGCCGAGCTCGCGGGCGGCGCGCCAACCACCGATCTCGGCGGCCTCTTGCGGCGCGACGCCGCGCAGGCGTGGACGCTTAGCGCGGGCCTCGACGGCGTGCGCCAAGAGCTTGCGAAGGCCGAGAGCATCCTCGCGAAAGATGCCTTGAAACGGCTCGATTTACGCCTCTCGCGTCTCCTTCGCCGCGCGCGCCTCGGGCGCATCGAATCGGTCCTTGGCCGCAAGCGTGCCCTCGAAGTGGAGATCGAAGGGGTCGGCAACGGCTTCCTTCCGCAGGGCGCCGTCGACTCTCTGGATGCCGCGCGCTTCTTGAAGGACACCGAAGAGTACTGGCCCTTCGAAGGCGACGACTGGCCCGACGAGTTCATCGGCAGCGAGGCCGGGAAGTGATGCGGAGGGCGCGAGGGGGCGTATTTGCCATTGCGGTGATCGCCGCGAGCGTCGTCGCGACTGCCGACTTTGACGCGAGCGCTGCGCCCACCGCGTCGCCTGTGGGCTCCGAAAGCACGCGCGTCAAAGCGGCCAACGAGCGTGCGCTCCCCTCGGGCGGCGTCACGGCGCGGCCGTCTGCGCGGCCCAGCGGCTCGAAGGGGCCGGGGACGCGGCCGGTCTTTCGAGGCACGCGCATTCCCGATGCGATGCGCGCGTCGATGAAGGCGACGATGGAGGCTCGGGTCGACAGAGACCTCGTCGAAATTCGCGGCCTTCGCGGCGAGGCCGTGGGGCTGCTCACGACCTTCATCTCCGAAACGCCGCGCGACGCGCGCGAGATGCCCGAAGCGTTATTGCGCTTGGGTGAGCTGAAGTGGGAAGTCGAGCGCGAGGCGTTCGTCGAACGGTTCAAGACGTGGGAGACGAAGCCGGTCGATCAGCGGGGGCCTACGCCCGAGCCGCAGTTCGGCCCGTCGCGCGAGCTGTTCGCGCGCGTTCTGAAAGACTACCCGTGGTTCGGCGAGTACGACCTCGCGCTCTACGTCGATGGCTTTCTCGCCACCGAGCAAGGGAAACCCGAGGAAGCTCTCGAGCGCTTTAATCGGATATTGCGCGATTACCCCAATTCGCGCTTCATCGCCGACGCCCACATGGCGCGCGCCGAGAACCTCTTCGGCGTGAAGTACGATTACCAGGGTGCGCTCACCGAATACGAAGAAGTCCTCAAATTCAAAAAGAGTGATCTCTTCGGCCTCGCCCTCTTCAAGAGCGCGTGGTGCCTGTGGCGCGTAGGGCGCAACGACGAAGCGGCGAAGCGGTTCGTCAGCGTTTTCGAAGTCACCGACGCCGAGGGGAAAGCCGTCTCCGCGCAGCAGCGGAAAGCGCTCGACGAGCTTCAGGGCGAAGCGCTGAAATACCTTGTCGAAGTCTTCACCGAAGACGACAAGAACAGCGCCGGCGACATGTACCGGTTTCTGCAGAAGATCGGCGGCGACAGGTTCGCCGGGAAGATCGTCAAGCAGCTCGCCGTCACCTTCTACGACCAGGCCCACTACGAGCGCGGCATCGAGGCCTATGAGCTTCTGCTCAAGCTCGAGCCGACGAGCCCCGATGCGCCGGAGTGGATTCTCGAAATCGCCTACGGCTACAACGCCGTCGAGGACTACCCCAAGCTCAAAGCGACCTACGAGCGCGCGCTTGCGACGTACACCGCCGGCGGCCCATGGTCGCGTACGCAGGCGGACCCAGAAGCTGTCACGAGAGCAAGCGCGCGCATCGAGGCGCAGCTTCGCGAGCATGCGCTGCAGCTCCACGCGAAAGCCCAGAAGGACAAGACGAGCCGCGCCGAGTACGAGGCGGCCGCGAGCTTGTACGACGTTTATCTGTCGCGCTTTTCGAAAGAGCCGAAGGCGTACCTAATTCAGTATTACGTCGCCGAGATTCATTTTTACCATACGGGGCGCGGCTCCGAGGCGGCGACGCATTACCTCGCTGCCGCACGCGGTGTGCCCGCAAACGAGAAGACGGGCGAGCTCGCGACGCTGCGCCACGATGCGCTCTACAACGCCCTCGCGGCTCTTGAACGCGTCCGTCTCGCGGAGCTCGAAGGGCGCAAAGGGAAGCCTGGGGGGCAAGAGACCGAGACCGACAAGAAGTTCGCCGAAGCCCTCGAGCTTTACGCGCAGCTCTATCCGAACGATCCGGCGCTGCCCGAGCTCTTCTTTCGTCAGGGGAAGCTCTATTACGATTACGGCGTTTATGACCCCGCGGTGAAAATCTGGGGGACTCTTTTAGAGAAATTCCCAAATTCGAAAGAGGCGTCGCCGGCCGGCGAGCTTATTTTGGATTCGTTCAACCGCGCGAAGAACTACGAGAACATCGAGACGTGGGCGCGGCGCCTGAAAACCGTGCCGGCGTTTCAGTCGAGCGCGCAACAGCAACGCCTCGATGCGCTCATCGTTCAAGCGGTGTTCAAGCAGGGGGAGCAGAAGTCGGCCCAGGGCGATCACGCGGCGGCGGCGCAGGCGTATTTGCGGGCGGCGCGTGAGTTTCCCAAAGACGCACGGGCCGCGCAGGCGTGCGTGAACGCGGCGCTGTCGGCGCAGAAGGCGGGCGATCTCGCGGCGCTCAAGGTCGCGGGGCAGCTCGCGATGTCGAAGGAGTACCGCGACAAGCCCGAGTCGCCGCAGGGCGCGTGGATAGCAGCCTCGACTTTGCAATCGATGGGCCTCTTCGCGGAGGCTGCCGAGTTTCACGAAGGGATGTCGCAGCTCAACGACCGCGAGCACCCCAATTATCAAAAGTACGAGCACGCGAAAGATGCGGCGTACAACGCCGTCGTGCTTCGTGTTGCGACGGGCGAGCACGACCGCGCCGTCATCAATGGGAACAAATTCCTCGCGACCTACGGCACCACGCCCGAGGCCGACGAAGTCGTGTTTCAAATGGGCAAAGCCCACCAGAACGCGGGGCGTAACAAGGAGGCGGCCGACCTCTATCGCCGCTACCTCGCGCGATCGAAAAACCAAGATCACCGCGTGCAAGGGCAGGTGCTCCTCGCGAGCGCGCTTTTGAAAGCGGGCGACGATCGCGGCGCCGACGAGAGCCTCGCGCAGGCCGTGTACATCGGAAAGCACAACAAGCGCGGAGAGCTCGGCCCCGACGGCAAATACGCAGCGGCCCACGCGCGCTACATGGAGGGAGAGCGGCTTCTCCAGCGGTTCGAGAAGATCGAAATCTCGGGCGACGTGAAGCAGCTGTCGCGGCGGCTCAAAGAGAAGTCCGAGCTTCTGAAGCAAGCGGCGACGGTGTTTCTCGACTGCGTGTCTCTAGGCGTCGCCGAATGGTCGACCGCGGCGCTGTACCAAATAGGGCGCACCTACGAGCTATTTGCCAAAGCGCTTCGCGAGGCGCCGCCGCCGGCGAATTTACCGGAGGCCGACAAAGAGGCGTACACGCAGCAGATCGACGAGTTCGTCGTCCCCATCGAAGAGCGCAGCCTCGATGCGTATGAGAACGGCTGGAAGAAGGCGGTCGATCTCGGGATTTACAATCAGTGGACCGCGAAGATGCGTGAGGCGCTCGGCCGCCTGAACAGCGAGCTGTACCCGCCGCTCCGCGAGGTCGGTTTCGACGTGCGCGCGCAAGGGCCGACGCCGCTCCCCGCGCTGCTCGATGCGCCACGCCGCGGAGTTGCGGGCGGCGCTGCACCTGCTTCTTCGGGCGCGAGTGGGAGCTCGAACGCGGGCGCGACCAAGGAGTCCGCGTCGAGCGCGCCCGATCCGGCGGCGACCCCCGACAGGCCCGCGGCGCCCGACAAGCCGGCCAAGCCCGCCGCGCCCGCCAAGCCCGCGAAGAAGGGGCGCAAATGATGTACGTGTACTCTGCACGAAGCGTCGCGACCTTCGTATGCGTCGCGCTCGTGAGCGCATGCGGTGGCGGAGGAAGCACGGCGAAGGGGCCTGCGGCGGCGCCCGTCGCGACCGCAGCGCCCGCCGCGAATCCGCAGGCGGTCACGAAGATGGTGCAGGGGGTCGTCGCGTCGAAAGACGCCGGCGGGCGCGACCGCGGCGTCGCGCTCCTTCGCGAAGCCGTGACGCTCGATCCGAGCCTGTGGGAGGCGCGGTACGATCTCGGTCTTCTCTTTGCGCAAGGAGGCAACCTCTCCGAGGCCGAAGAGCAGCTCACCGCGGCGTCGAAGCTCGCGCCCGATGCGCAGGAGGTCGCCGTCGCGCTAGGCGAAGTGCGCCGTCGCCGTGGCGAGAACAAAGCCGCCGCGGTGGGGCTTGGCGAGTTTCTCGAAGATCACAAGAACGCGAGCGACGTGCGCTCGATCTACGTCGCCGCGCTGCGCGATTCGGGGCAGCTCGACAAGGCGATCCACGAGGCGCGCGAAGTGCTCGTACGAAAGCCGGCCGACGCCCAGGCCCTTTCGGACTTGGCATTGTGCCATTTGGCAAAAGGGGAAAAGGAGATTGCTCAGTTGCTGGCGCGCCAAGCCCTCGACGCGAACGCAAAGAGCGCAGCCGCGCACCGGACACTCGGCGTCATCGCGCTGGCGAACGGCGACGACGCGGTGGCGTTTCAGTCGTTCCTCAAGGCGACCCAAGAAGACCCTCGCGACACGACGGCGCGCCTCGACATGGGGGCCGTGCTGTTGCGCGCAGGGGCCTATTCGAAGGCCGAAGAGCAGTACCGCGCGATTGTGAAAGTCTCGCCCGACGACGTCGACGCAGCCGTGGGCCTCGCCGCGGCGCTTCGTGGGCAGACCGACGCGCAGCACCCGGCGAAGCTCGAAGAGGCACGCCTGCTTCTCGAGCACGCCCTGGAGCGCGAGCCGCACCACGTGAGCGCGCTGTTCAACTTGGGTGTGCTGTATACCGAATATCTTAAGAAGCCCCAAGACGGTAAACCGTATTTCAAACGGTTCTTGGACGACGCGCCCGACGGGCACCCCGCCCGCCCTGAGGCCGAGCGCTATTTGAACAACGTGAAAGACGCGCAGGCGCCAGCGGTCGCCGAGCCTTCGCCCAAACCTACGAAACCGGGAGGCGCCAAATGAGCCGCAGCTCCAGGCGCAGCCGCGTGGCCTTTGCGCTCTCGCTTGTCGTGCTCCCACTCGCGCTCGTGGCTGCAGGTGTCGGCCTGGGTCTCGATCTAGGCGACGAAGGCGAGGCGTACGCGCAGTCGCGGGGCGGCGCGTCGAAGGCAGCGCCCCCCAAAGGCGGCGCCGTGACGAGGCCCGGTGCCCCCAAACGCGGCGCACCGAAAGGCGATGCGAGCCCACCTTCGACGACGGCGTCGCAAGAGGCGCGCGGCGACGGCGGAAGCAGCGCGAGCGCGCACAACGAGGGCTTTTCGTCGGCAGGCGCGAGCGACGGAGGCATCGCCGAAACGAAGACCGGCGACGGCGGCTCGAAGGTGTTCCGCTTCGGTGAGGTCGAGATCGAGGGGCGCTTGCGGAGCCCGCAGTTGGTCTACTTCCTGCGACGAGTTCGTGCCGAGTTCGCCGCCGAGGATCTCGGCCACCGAACCTTTATGCGTGAGCTTTCCGAGACGAGGAAGGATCCTAACTTTTGATGATTCGTGAATACGTGTCTCGCCGGACCCTTCCGAGGTCGCGCCCGTGAACGCGCTCGCCGAGACCGGCCGAACGCAGGTCGTTCGTGTCGCGGCCGTTTGGGGGACGACCGTCGTCGCGATGAAGACGCTCAAAAAGGGCGAGTCGTTCGTCGTCGGCGACACGCCCGGCGCGGCAATCCCCGCGCCCGATGGCCTTGTGTTACCGCAGCTGGTGATTCGCGCGAGCCAAGGCGGGTGGGAGCTCGACGCACGCGGCGCCGTGGGCGGCGTGCTCCGTCTTCGCGGTCGCGACGAAGATCCGGCGGCCCTGGCCAATGCGGGCGCGCCCGTGCCGATCATCCCGGGCGATTACGG
Source organism: Myxococcales bacterium (assembly GCA_025354825.1). Taxonomy (GTDB): domain Bacteria; phylum Myxococcota_A; class Polyangia; order Polyangiales; family Polyangiaceae; genus JANXMC01. The sequence continues at coordinate 585 of JANXMC010000392.1, read as the reverse complement.
ACTTCTGCAATACGGACTCTTTTCGATCTTCTTCCAGTTCACGACGCCGGCCGTGATGATGGGGGCGAGCTGGGGGCCTGAGCTTCTCGTGATTCTCGCGCTCTTCTCGAGCGGTGTATTTCACGTAGGCATGCTTGGCATTCTGCGCGCGCTCATGACGCCGCCGTTCATCCCAAAGCCGGTGGAGCTCACGTCGCCAGAAGAGTACGCAGCGCGCTTCAACTTGCACCGCGCGGTGGACGAAGAGCCACCGCCCGCGCCCGCCGCCGACGGCGAAAAAGCCGCGGCATCGGGGGTGAAAGATCCGGGCGCCCAAGACAAAAAGCCGCAGGGCGGCGGGCAGAAGATTAAAGGGCCCGAGGGGAAGCTCGGTCTCAAAGGGGATGCGAAGAATACCGAATTGCCGGGTGAAATTCGCCCGACAACGCACCTTGGTGGCCTCACCGAAGTTCTCAGCTCGGATACCGGACAAGAAATACGAAATACGCTGAAGACGATCGACACCGTGGCCAATGCGCTTGGTGGATTGAACTCGGCGAACATCACCCTTGGCGGGGGTCCCGGGACTTCTTTGCGCGGATCGGG
>JANXMC010000375.1 GCA_025354825.1 Myxococcales bacterium | reverse complement strand
GGGCTTTGCGCGACTCTAGAGGCGAGAGCCCACAGCGCGACGAATACCAGGGCGAAGCCTATTCCCCGGAGCCACCCACGCATCGTCCGCCTCCTCACGCGCCACCTTGTCGACCTCGCTCGCGAGGCTCCCCGCCACATCGCGCGTGAGCGCGGCGACCTCGGGGTCGTCGACGGCGCGTGGTCGCGGCATCGTCACGGGAATGTCTGAAAGAATGCGACCCGGCCGGGTGCCCATGAGCACCACGCGGTCGCCGAGGCGCACGGCCTCGCGAACGTTGTGCGTGACGAACACGATGGTCTTGCCCGTCGCCAGCCAGATCCGTTCGAGCTCGGTCTGCAGAAGCTCGCGGGTCTGCATGTCTAGTGCAGCGAACGGCTCGTCCATCAACAAGACGGCCGGATCGGTCGCCAGGGCGCGCGCGATGGCGCCGCGCTGGCGCATGCCGCCGGAGAGCTCGTGGGGGAACGACTCGCGAAAACGCCAAAGGTGGACGAGGCGCAGAAGCTCCTCGCTGCGGTCGGCGCACTCGGCGGCCGAGTAGCCGTTCACGCGGAGGGGAAACTCGATGTTCGCGCGGAGGCGCAGCCACGGGAAGAGCGCGGCCTCTTGGAAGACGAGCGCGCGATCGTTCCCCGGCGCGCGCACGTCGATTCCCGCGGCGGCCACGCGCCCCACGCTCGGCTTCGCGAGGCCGGCAATGAGATTGAGGATGGTCGATTTGCCGCTGCCAGAAGGGCCTACGAGGCAGACGAACTCGCCTGCGCCGATGGTGAGCGAGACGTCGTCGAGGATCGTGAGCCCCGCGCCGTCGGTGCCCTTTCGACCGGCGCCGCCCTCCGGCGCGATGCGGTACGTGACGCCCTCGAGCGACGCCGTCGCGCCAGGCTGTCCGAAGCCGCGACGCGCCTCAGGCGACGCGTTGGCCGCGCCGTCCTTCGACAATCCTATCCAGCGATTCGCAAAAGCGAACATGCCTCCAGGATAACGGACGGCGTGTCTCTGTCAAACCCGTTCAGCGGTCGTAGATGATGACGTTGTGGTAGCGCGCCTCGGAGGCGCCCGGGTTCTCGTAAACGTGGGGCTTGTCGGCGGAGAACGAGATCGAGTCGCCGGCGGCGAGCTCGAACGACTCGTCGCCCGCGCGCATGCGGAGCGCGCCGCTCAGGACGACGACCATTTCGACGGTGCCCGGTGCATGGGCGTCGGAGGAGTGAATCCCGCGGGCTGCGAGACGAAGCTCGTAGAGCTCGACAAGGGGGGACGAGCCCGCCGGGGAGAGCGGTCGGCTCTCGAGCTTGCCGTCGAGAGAACGGAGCACCTGCCCGTCGCCACGCCGCAAAACAGAGGCTCCCGAGCGTGGCGTGCCGACGAGCTCGGCAAACGGAATACCGAGGCCAACGGCGATCTTCCAGAGGACGCCGACCGTCGGGTTCGACTTGCAGGTCTCGATTTGCGAGAGCGCCGCGCGGCTCACGCCCGAGGAGCGCGCGAGGTCGTCGAGTGACATGCTGCGAGCCTTGCGGCGGTGGCGGAGGTTCTCGGCGACCTTGCGCCCCAGCTCGGCCGCGCCCACGTCGTCGCCGGGCAGCGCGTCGGCCTTTAAACGGCCGCGTTTCGTAAGCGAAGCCGCGTCTTCGTGCTCGTCCACACCCGGTTCAATCTTGTTGCGCGGGGCCAAGGCATCCTCCACTATAACGAACACATGAGCGCTCTACGGAATACTTCCGCCGCCGGCATCGCGTCGTGCGAGGGGGCCGTGAGCAACTCGGTAACCGTACCACGCCCTTTGAGCGCCCACGATTTCCCCGTGTTCGGGCCGCGCGGACCGCGCGCGGAGCGGCCAGAGCCTCCGGCAACGTCGCGCGCATGGCGAAGCGTCGACGATTTGGCGTCGATCCCTTGCGGCGCGCGGGCCGCCACCCCAAGTTCTGTCATACGAGACACGTGGCGGGCGTCGCCGTCATCGCGAACGAGGAGCACCGCAGGTGAGTGACGGACATTCGAGGGCAGCGGGCGAGGGTCGCGCGGCGGTGGTCTGGTTCACGGGCCTCTCCGGCGCAGGGAAATCGACGCTCGCCGAAGCGGTCGCAGCGAAGCTTCGCGGGTTGGGGCGACGGTTCGAGCTGCTCGACGGCGACGTCGTCCGCACGCATCTGTCGAAGGGTCTGAGCTTCTCGAGGGAAGACCGCGACATCAACGTGGCGCGCATCGCGTTCGTCGCGCACCTCCTCGCCCGCAACGGCATCACGGTGCTCGTCGCCGCGATTTCCCCCTTCCGCGTCACCCGCGACGACGCGCGCGCGCTCATCGGCGACTTCGTCGAGGTGCACGTCGCACCACCCTTGGACGAGTGCATCAAGCGCGACGTAAAGGGCCTCTACAAGCGCGCCATCGCAGGCGAGATCGCCCAGTTCACCGGCATCAGCGACCCCTATGAGCCGCCTCTCGCGGCGGAGGTCACGGTCGACACGAGCGCCGTGTCTGTCGACGAAGGGGCCCGCGCCGTCTTGAGCGCCCTTCGCGAACGTGGATACCTCGACGACGCAGCAACGGCAGATGCCGCCGCCGCGACGGACGAGACGCAAGCTGCCCGCATCACGGGCTCGGAGCACGGTCATGAGTGAGCAGGTGTATCTTCCCCGTTTCTCGAGCTCCACGGACGTCGACGAGTTCGTCGTCAAGCTCGAGGCCTACGAGCGCGGCGAGCTGACGGCGGATCAGTTCCGCGCCTTCCGCCTAGTGCGCGGCCTCTACGGACAGCGCCAGTCCGACGTGCAGATGCTCCGCGTGAAGATCCCCTTCGGGCTGGTCGGGCGCGCGCAGCTGGACGCCATCGCCGACGTTGCCGACCAGTACTCCCGCGGATACGGGCACGTCACCACGCGGCAGAACGTTCAGCTCCATTTCATGAAAATGAAAGACGCCGAGGCCGCGATGCGGCGCTGCGACGAGGCCGGCCTCACCACGCGCGAGGCGTGCGGCAACTCGGTGCGAACGGTCACGGGGTGCGACTGTTCCGAGTTCTCGTCGAAGGCCGTCTTCGACATCTCGCCCTACGCCGAAGCGATGACGCGCTACTTCCTGCGGCACCCCCTCGCCGCTGGGCTTCCGCGCAAATTCAAAATCGCCTTTAGCTGCAACAGCAGCGATTGCGCCTTCGCGGCGATCCACGACCTCGGCTTCATCGCGACGATTCGGGACGGGCAGAAGGGGTTCAAAATCTACGCAGCCGGCGGCCTCAGCACGACGCCGCAAGCCGCCATCACGCTCCACGAGTTTCTCCCCGCGGCCGACATCGGGCGCGTGGGCGAGGCCGTGCTCCGTATGTTCCACGCCCTCGGCAACCGCGAGAACCGCGCACGCGCGCGGCTTAAGTACGTGCTCCGCAAGCTCGGCGAGCCCGAGTTCCGCGCGCGCTACGAAGCGCTCCGGGCCGAGGTTGACGCCGAAGCGAAGGGCGAGCTCACGATCCCCGACGCGCCGACGCGTACGCCCGCGCCGCCCGTCGTTGCGGCGGCGGCCGACGCCGAGCGCGCACCGGGCTACCTCGCGTGGCGGGCGTCGTCCGTCGTCGCGCAGCGGCACGAGGGGTACTCCGCCGTGTACGTCCGGCTGTTCCTCGGCGACATCGACTCGAAGCAGATGCGCGCCCTGGGCAAGATCGCCGAGACCTTCGGCGACGGCAGCGTGCGCCTCACCGTCGACCAGAACGTCCTCATGCCGTGGGTCGCCCACGCGTCGCTCCCCGCCCTCTTCGCAGCGCTCACTGAGGTCTCCCTGGCGCGCCTCGATGTGCATACGGCACGCGACGTGACCTCGTGCCCCGGCGCCGAGTCGTGCGCGCTGGCCGTGACCGGCTCGCGCAGGCTCGCAGGGGCGATCTCGGATCGCCTCGACAAGAGCGACGTCGACGGCCTCCTCGCCCTCGCCGGCACGGTCATCAAAGTGAGCGGCTGCCCCAACAGCTGCGGGCAGCACCACATCGCCGACATCGGCTTTCACGGCGGCGCCAAGCGCGACATGAACGCGGGGATCACCTACCCGATTTACCAGCTGCATCTCGGCGGCGGCGTCGACGAGAAGGGCGCATATTTCGGCCGCCAGGTCGTGAAAGTCCTCGCGCGACGGGCGCCCGACGCCGTCGTCCTTTTGCTTCGCCTGTTCGAGAGCGAGCACAAAGCGGGCGAGACGCCCAAAGCGTTCTTCCGCACTGTCGACCCGAAGAAGGTCGTCGCCGCCCTCGCCCCCATCATGGGACCGCCCACGCCGGACGACGTCGCCGACATCGGCGAGACGGTCGGCTTTCAGGTCGAAACCGGCGTCGGCGAGTGCGCGGCGTAATGGCGAGCGTGGCGCGAAGCTTCGCGACGCCGGCGGCTCGGGCGCACGACCTCGATCTCGCAACCGAGAACGCCCGGCTCGAGCTCCTGTCGCCGGAGGCGCGCCTCGCGTTCGCCGTCGAGCACTTCGGTTCGGGGCTGCTTTTCACGTCGTCCTTCGGCGCGGGGAGCGGCGTGCTTCTCCATCTGTGGAGCAAGGTCGCCCGCGAGCTGCCCGTCGTGTTCATCGACACGGGGTTCCTGTTCGCCGAGACGCTCGCGTACCGCGATCTCCTCATCGACAAGCTCGGCCTCAAGGTCGACGTCCTCAAGCCGCTCGCGTTGAAGTCGGATTTTCTCGCCGTCCACGGCGACGACATCATGAAGCGCGACCCCGACTTCTGCTGCGGGCAGAACAAGCTCGCCCCTCTTGCGCCGCTCAAGGCGCAGGCGACGGGCTGGGTCTCGGGGCTCCGTCGCGATCAGGGCGAATCGCGGGCAAATACGCCCATTTTGCTCGTGAGCGACGGCGGCGCGGGGCCCGTGAAAGTCCACCCGATCGCGACGATGACGGCGACCGAGGCCGACGCGTACATGGCGGCGAACGGCGTTCCCGAGCACCCGCTGCGCGCGCGGCGCTATCTGTCGATCGGCTGCGAGCCGTGCACGCGCGCCGTGGCCGACGGCGAAGACGAGCGGGCGGGTCGCTGGGCGGGGAACGCGAAGACCGAATGCGGTCTCCACTCGCCGAATCGCCCGGCGAAGTTTCGCCCGACGGGGCCGTGAGCTCCATCGTGCTCTCGCGGCGCGGCTTTCTCGGCGGCGCGCTCGGCGCCGTCGCAGGGGCAAGCGCGCTCGCGTCGTCGGGCTGCCGCCGTGCCGCAGGCGAGCCGGGCGTCTTGCGCATCGGGCTCATTCCAAGCGTGAGCCACGGCCCCGTCCTCGCGGGGCTCGCCGCCGGCACGCTCGCCGCCGCCGTCGCGCCGCTCACCATCGACGCGCGCCTCTTTCGCGCCGGACCGCGCGTCATCGAAGCGCTCATCGGCAACGCCATCGACATCGGAATCACGGGCCCCGCGCCCGTTGTTTTTACGCATGCGCGCCACGCCGAGGGGACGCTCCACGTGCTGTCGGGGTGCGCGTCCGGGGGGGCGTCGCTCGTCGTCGCCAAAGGGTCCGGCGTCCGCGAAGCGAACGACCTTCGCGGCAAGAGCGTCGCGGTCACGCAGCTCGGGAGCACGCAAGACGTGGCGCTTCGCACGTACCTCCGCAAGAACGGCCTCGCCCTCAAAGAGCGGGGCGGCGACGTGACGATTCACGCGTTCGCGGGCGCCACGGTGAAGCAGCAAATGGCGGCAGGCGAGCTCGCCGCAGCGTGGGTCCCCGAGCCTTGGGGGACGCGCCTGGTGCAAGAGATCGGCGCCGTTCGCCTCGTCGACGAGCGCGACCTGTGGACCGGCCACGAGTTCGCGTCGGCGATTGTCGTTGCCCACGGGGATTTCCTCGCCCACCGCGGCGACGATGCGGCGCGTGTCGTCGAGGCGATTCAGCGCGAGATCGTTGCCGCCAAACGCGACCCTCCGCGCCTCGAGAAGCTTGCCTTCGAAGAGATCGCACGTCGCGTGGGGAGCGCGGGGCCGCGCCAGGCGTTCCACGATTCGCTCGCCTTCGTCGACTACCTCGACGACCCGTTGCCGTCGTCGGTGCAGCAGTTTGCGGACGACGCCGCGGCCCTCGGTTTCCTGCCGAAGGTCTCGTGCGCGTCGCTCTTTCGCAAACCTCCGCCGAAGACCGCGGTCGTCGCTACGCCGTAGCGGACTGCTCGGGCGCGCTCGTCGTCGTCGCGGCGGCTGCGTTCGCGTTCCCGAGCTCGCCCGCGCGCGCGAGCGGCGCCGTCGCGAGCCACCCGTCGAGCGCCACGAGCGCGCGCTCGGCGAGGGCTATGTAACGCTCGCGCTTCTTCATGCGGCGGTTCTCGTGGGGCGGCATGCAGGCCCACGTGATGTTCGACGGCTGGTAGCGCTCTTGCGGGCGACCCAAGTGCGTTCGAATGCCG
>JANXMC010000350.1 GCA_025354825.1 Myxococcales bacterium | reverse complement strand
AAAGCCAATGCCGAGCGGCTCGGTGCGGCCCTGCGAGGCGCCGTGCGGGAACGTGTCTTCGGCGCGCGCCTCGACACCCCACTCCATGGGCTGGTCGTTGCGGGGGATGGCGCGCCCGTAGAGCACCGCGCGCCAGCGCTCCTGCCCCTCGATTTCGGCGATCTCGAACGATCCCAGCTCGCCCATGGTCACCAGCCCTTCGAAGGCGGCCCGTACGACGACGAGATCGGGCGTGCGGCGGCGCGCCCAATGCCGTCGAAGACGCGCCGCACGATGCGGTCGGGGTTGTCGTTGCGCACGTCGAGCTTGATCTCGAACTTCGAGCCCCGCGCATCGACGGTGGTCTTGGTCGTAGGCGGCGCTTTGAGGAAGTTCCCCTTGTCGTCGTAGAGGGAGGGGCCGTTGTCGACCTTCACGGGCTTCGGTCCGTGCGCCCAGTAGTCGGCCTGCGCGGCCATCTTGTCGCTCGCCTCGCTGGCGAACCCGGCAATGCTTCCGCCCTTCGCCTTCTCGGTCATGCCAGGGATCTTCGAGACGACCCACTCGACGGCGGCGGCGAGGCCGCGAAGGGGCAGCAGCAGGAAGCGCAGCATGTAGACGACGCCATCGACCGCGCCGATGAGCGCGACGCCGAAGAGGTCGACGAGCGGGCGCGCCGCGACCCACAGGTTTGAGAACGTTTCCGACGTCTCGGCGACGAGCGATCCGACGTTCGTCTTTAGCTCGCGCCACATTTCCTGCCCGGCGGTGCCGAGCGTGGCGACGATCGCGCTTTGCTGGGTGACGTCCATCGTCAGGACGTCGACCGCGCCGACGATGGCGATGAGCGCGACGCTCGCGGCACCGGCCGATCCGGCAAGGCCGGTCAGCGATGCGCTCGTCGGAGCGGCTGCGTCGCCTGCGCCGGCGAAAAGCCCAGCCTCCGAGACGGCGTGCTCGCCGAACTTGGTGAACCCGGCGGCTTCCGCAAGCGATGCGCGCGCGGCGCCCGACGCGATCGGCGCGGCGCTGGCGGCCCCCGCGCCGCCCTTCCAGTTGGTCGAGGAGAGCCCGCGGTACGCGCCAGGTGCGAACTGGAGGGCCGAGGCGCCAAGCCGAAGCGCGACGAGCTCTTTGAGCGTCTCCATCGGATGGCTGAGCTTGTCGCCGATGAACTCACCGATTCGCTCGATGATGGGCCACGCGCGTTCCCACCCGTCCACGAACGCATCGGCCGCGCGATGCGCCTTCTGCTCGAGCGCGCCGAAATTCTCGACGACCCACGTGACCTTCCGGCCGACGAAGTCGTACGCGCCGACAAGCCGCACGCCGATCGCGGTGGCCACGCGATCGACCTGCCGCGGGTGCTGCTCCCACCAGGTGTTGATCGTGCCGACCGTGCCCTTGATGCGCTCGAAGAGCGGGCTCGTCGCGGCGCCTGCGAACTGCTTGAGCGAGTCGGTGAGCGTGGAGGTGAGCCCGCCCCAGCTCTTCTTGTAGGCTTCGAGCGCGGGGCCCGTCTTCGCCATGAGTGACTCGACGTAGGCGAGGCGGTCTGCACCCGAGGCTTGGTTCCAATCCTTGCCGCCTGCCTTCGTGTGCGCCGTGATGCCGAGGCGAAGACCGAGGATGTTGTGGCCGCCTGCGTGCCCCTCGAGAAGCATGGCCATCTCGCGGCCTGCCTGCTGAAACTCGACGCCGAGGGCGGCAGCCGAAACGACGGTCTCGCTGGTGAGTCGTCGAATGTCGTCGGTGCTCTTGCCGAGCTGAATCATCGGCGCAGTCACGGTCTGCGCCATGGATGCGAAGTCGAGAAACTCGCCCGGAAGCGACGCAGCATCCTGTCGAATGCCGGCGAGGAGCTCCTTGCCCATCGAGAGGCCTGCCGCGAAGTTGGGCGCGGCATCGAACATCGTGAACATCGTGGCGAAGCCGAGCTGCGTCTTTTCGAGCTCCGCGTTCACGTTGACGAGGCCGACCTTCGTCGCGGCGATGGCCCCACCGACCGCGAGCACAGCGCCCCATTTCACCGTCGCCGCGGTGAGCGACGCCATCCGATCGATGGTCCGCTCGACCGCGGAGCCCACGCTCGCCATGCCCGACGCCGCGGCCGTGCCGAGCGTCGAGAGTGCCGAGTGCGTGCGATCTGCCTGCCGAGCGACGTTTGCGAGCTTGGCGGTGGCCGAGCCATCGCCTTGCAAGGTGAGGTTCGCGACGACGTTGTATTCGACGCTCACGGTTCCTCCGTCGCGGCGGTCTCGTTGCTTGCGTGCTCACGCTCGATGAGGCGCACGAGCGCGCTCTCGAACTGGCGGATGTTCCACGCGTCGATGCGCTCGAAAGGTGCGAGCCCGAGCGCGTCGCGCAGGCTGACCGCGCCCTTGCTGTAGCGGGTCACCCACGCGATGCGGTCGAAGATGGAGTCGATCCACTCGCCCAGCGGGACGCTCGAGGCGGCGAGCAGCACGTGGAAGGTCGCGCGCCGCTCCGCCTCGAGCTCCGCGTCAGATGCTCCCGGCGCGAAAGGACTTCTTCGCCGCGTCGACACCCTCCTTCGAGGCGGCCCACACGTCCTCGAAGGCGGCCATCGCAATGTTGCGGCCCTTCGAGCCGATCTGCTCCCAGACCTCCTGCTCCTCCATGCGAGCGCGGTCGATGGCGCGGCCGTCGACGCCGCGGAGTGCGGTCTTCGCCAGCTCGAATTTGGCGCGTGCGCCATCCCCACCGGCGGCGCGAAGCGCGTCGACCTCTTCCGTGGAGGTCAGATGGACGAGGGCGAGCGAGACGTCACCGGCGAACTTGGTGTCCGGAGGGAGCTCGCCGGCGGGGATGGTGAACCAGATGCAAGGGCGCTTGGCGGAGGTGACGAGGGAGTCGTTCGACATGGGCCGGAACATGCGCCACCAACGTCGACCACCGGCTCGGGTGTAGAAGACGGGCGACGCGCTGGCGGCGGCATCCCCACGGGGTCAACGAACTCTCGCGCACCTTCCGACGTTCGCGGGCGTGCGATACGGTCCGTGAATGAAGATCATTCTCGCCAAAGAAGTTCGTCCCGGTTGCACCGCGGACCTTTCGTGCCCGAAGTGCCAGACACGCTTCGCTCCGACCTCGCAACACATTCCGTTTCTTGTCGAGCTGGCAACCGGGCGACCCTACTGCACGCCATGCGCTCGCCAAGCGTCGTCAACCTACGCTGGGCTCGTGGACGTGTTTGCCGACGCACGCCGTGTCGTGGCGCAGGCTGTGAGCGACGGCGTATTGCCTTTGGCGAGCGCCAAAGTCTACTACGCTACGTGGGATGGTCCGCAGATGGACCCGTGATGGTTGGCGCAATCACCCGATGATCTTGTAGTTCGAGGCGTTCCCCGAAACGCCGCTCTCCGTGTACGTCTTCCGGCCGCCCACCTTGAAGGGGAGGTCGCCGAACTCGATATCAGGCACGAGGATCTTCCGCGTTCGCCCGCTTGGCCACCGGAGGATCGCGACCGCGGAGAACTTCCCCGCGGCATCGGCGCGCCGCATGCGCTTCTCGCGCACCCGCACGAAGAAGTCGAGGACCTCGGGGTCATTGTGGTGGACGGTGAACTTCAGCTCGATACCGTCGTCGACGCTGTCGAACTCGGGCGAGACCGCGCCGGTGTAGTCCTCCTTGAGGATCTCGCCCTTCGCGGTGATCTCGAAATCCTTGATCTTGACGAGGCTGTCCTCGCCGCCGTCGGGGCCAGTGAAACGCAGCGTGCACTCGAGACCTTTGAGGCGGAGCGACATCGCTGCACAAGGCCACGGGATCTGATGAGCGTCGTGGCCCAGGCGATATAGGCGACGCGATGGAGCACGCGGAAATCAATGCAGGGTCGGGGGTCCCTCATAGTACCAGTGCGCAAAGAGGAGGGCGATGAAGGCGGCGCCGAGTGTGATGCCGGCGATGGTGAGCCAATTCTCGACACGCGGTTTGTCTGCGAAGC
>JANXMC010000261.1 GCA_025354825.1 Myxococcales bacterium | reverse complement strand
GCAGCCGACGAGGACATCCGCGCCACGAAGTCGGGCGTCGATGCGCCGCTCTGGCTCGACGACGCTTTTCGACTGGCCTTCGTCCGTGCCGACGTCGCGTACCTGATCGACATCGCGCCGAATGGGCAAATCACGGACGCTCGCGCCCTCGGGCAAGCCACACCGGACTTCGCGTGGAGCTCGATGGCGCGGGTCGCCTGCGAGATGGATGGCACCCTGAACGAGCCGACGGACGACGACGAGGAGTGGGTCGTCGAGATGGCGATTCCACTCGTGTCGTTCGATGGCGTCAAAGCTGGCGATGTGCTGGGATTTTCGGCGCGGCGCTGCGACGTGCCCCACGGCGCGGCTCGTGTCTGTGCTGCATTCGGGTCCGACGCGCAGAGCGCCGAGTTGGTTCTCGATCGGTAACGACTCGTCAGTTCGGCTCGCTGTAGCCGTCGAACGAGAACCTGGCCCTTGCTCGGCTTCAGATGGCTTCGCTTTCGAGGGCGAACGTGAGTGAGATTCCCCACCGGGGTGGCGTCGGTAGCTGTGGATCTATTTCCTGATTGGACTTGCGGAGTCTGGTGGGCGCCATGTCGAAATCCAACATTGGACGAATGCGTATGGAAGAGTTCTTCGGCGCGGCGATTCCGATGCCGACACCCACGCGCCCCTCGGACTGCGTGCCCCCGAGGCCGTCGGCGGTTTCGCCGCCTTCCTCGGTGACGACGGCGCCGCCGACGTGGCCGGCAAGCACGAGCGTGAAGCCATCGGAGAGCGGAACGCGATGCGAGAGCGACACGCCTGTAGCGATCGCCCACAGCTGCACCCCGGTGGGTAGGGGCGCCGCTGGCGAGGCGTAGTTCATCTCCCATTGCCCGAACACGCCGATCTCCCAATTTCGGAACGCGAGGCCGGCAGAGCCGCCGACGAGTGGCGAGATGAAGTGGTAGGGCCAGCCGACGCGAACGCCGGCGAAGAGACCGAGGATCAACGCCGTCGATTTCGCGCCGCCGGGTGGGAGCGCTGGGACTGGCCCTCGAAGCACCGGGGAGGGAGACGGTGGTGGCGCTGGCTGCTTGGGATGGCTCGCGCCCACGTCGCTCTCGGTTGGCAATCGAACGAGCATCGCCGCGACGGTCGCCTCGAGCTCGTCCGGCGTATCGACGTGTCGCGCCGCATGTCCGCCGCTGGTGGTCGTGAGCTCGATCCAGGCCCCATCGGCGACCACATGAACGACGATCTCCGAACAATCGCCGTCGGCGGGGGCGAGCACGCGCGCCTCTGCGTCGACGTTGCGAACGGCAATCTGCCATGGTTCGGAGGCGTTCTCGGGAACGAGCCGAACGGCACAATCCGTGGCCGCACGAGCGTTGGCCCCTGAGAGCGCCAACGCGAGGGCGAGCGCGAGCGCGAGGACGAGCCGTTGATTCATCGAAGCGTCTCGACGTCGCGACGACTACTTCGCGAGCGTCTTGGCGAAGCGCGACGCATCCTCTTTACGGAGGCCGTTCGGATAGCGGGCGAGATAGCTGCCGAGCAACTTGGCCGCGCCCGCGCGGTCGCCGAGGCGCGCGCGGATCACAGCGCGGAGAAAGAGCGCGTCCTCGCAGCGGGCATCGTCGGGCGACGCTTCGAGGAAGCGCGCGAAGAGGGAATCCGCCTCCGCGAGGTTGCCTGCTTGAAAGGCCGTCATCGCGGTCGCGATACCGACCTTCGGCTTGGCGGGTCCGAGGGTCGACCCAGCCGAGCTCGTCACGGATTTCTTCGGGGCGAGCGTCGTCGGGGCGGCGGTGCCGACGAGGACGGGCTTTGGCGCGACGCTCATGGCTGTGCTGACGATGGGCGCCGGCTCGAGGCTCCAGCGATCGCCCGCGGCCAACAGGCGTTCCGCCGAACCGACAAGGCGGAGCGCGACCACGCCCTCCGAGACGGAGACCTCGGAGGTGCGCGCGTCGACGATGGTGATGACGAAGCGAGTACCGCGAACCTCGAGCTCGCCGTCGGGGAGGCCGACGAGAAAACGTTGTCCTGGAAGCAGGTGCTCGACGTGGAAGGACGCTCGTCCTTCGGTCTGCGCGATCACGGTCGTCGCCGCGGCTTGGCGCACCGACCATCGCGCCGCGCCGACGTCGACGACGTCGTAGGTTGGCGTGGGCACCGCGATGGCAGAGCTGGTCGGGGCAGGCGTCGGCGCGCGCCGTGCCCGAAGGGCGAAGAAGGCCAACGTGAGGGTGAGCAGCGCGACTGGCACGAGCGCCCAGGTGCGCCGGAAGGTCGACGAGCCAAACACGCTCGCGTGATTGGCTGCGCGGAGAAGCTGCGCGCGCAGTCTACGTCGCTCGAGCTCGGGCGGGCGTTGCGCACCACCGGCGCGTGCCAAAGCTCGAATACGGCGGAGCGCGCGGACCTCGTCGCGGCATTCGACGCAGACCTCGAGATGGCGCTGGTGGCCGGCGCAACTATCCCCGTGCAGGCGGCCGTCTTCGATCGCCTCGGCCTCCCAGAGACGCTGGCACGAATTTGAGCTCATGCGTCCTCCACGCGTTCATCCAACATCGATCGCAAGTCTCTGCGCGCGTGGTGCAGCCGGGTCCAGACCGTAGCCACGGGAATGCCAAGCACCGCCGCAGCCGCATCGCCCGATAGCTGCTCCATCACCACGAGCACGAATGCTTCGCGGCGCTTGGGAGAGAGCCGTTCGAGCGCCTGCTCGAACCGGGAGTACTCTTGGCATTGCTCGAGCATCTCGTCCGGCGCCTTCGGCGGTGCACGCCGCCGCTCGAAGACATGTCCCGTCATATTTTCGATCCAACGTCTGAGCGAGCGCCGATGCCGCCGCACGATCATCACCGCGACCCCGAGCACCCAGCTGCGTGGCGTACGGCCGGTCTGGAAGTTCGCGGCGGAACGGTGAACGTCGAGGAAGGTGAGCTGGACGAGATCGTCGACGTCGCCTGGAAGCGCGCCGAGACGTCGCACCAGTCGTCGCACCTCGGGCTCGAGTCGATCGTAGAGCTGGCCTAGCGCGTCGAGATCGCCCTCGGCGATTCGCGCCATGAGCACGGCGTCGCTCGGGACGGCTTCGATGACCTCTCGCGCGGGCTCCCGCTGCGTGCCGGCTGTTCCTCGACGATCTGTGCCCACATAGATGCTCCGCTCTCGGTCCCCAAAACCTTGCATCGGGTAGCTCACGGACTCTTCGAGACGAATATTTCCAGGCGGTTTCGCGAAATATGACCTTCTCGTCGAAGGTCGTCGGAGGGAGACGCGGAGACCTTTGTACGCCGAATGCGTCCGCCCGCTGGTTGGGCGAACCATCGCTCACGCGTCAGAGGGGCTGCAATGCTTCGTTCGACTCGATTGTTCTTCTTGTCCTCGGCCTTTCTCTGTCCGATCGCCTGTGGCGGATCCTCGAGCACAGGCAACGACCCGGACGCGACGGCGCCGGCCGACACCGCCACGACCGGCGATACGACTCCGGGGTCGGATAGCGACGGAGGCAGCGACGTTCCGATCGAGACGTCGACCGAGGCTTCCTCCGACACGGCGTCAGGTGGCACCTCCATCACCGGCAGCGCCGACGGAAGCCCCTTCACCACTGCCAACATGGCGCTGTGGCTCGGCGCTCCGGACGATCCCGCGACGAGCGTCGTCTACGTCTTCTCCAAACCGGTGAAGTGCAGCGATCTCGGCTCGCCCGGCTGGGATACGCGCATCACCAACGGCACGCAATTTCTCGAGATGAAGATGTTGGGCACGACGCCGAGAACCTACAAAGTCACGACCAGCAAGACGCCCGCCGTCGGCGAAGCGGTGGTCAACTACACGCTGTCCTCCACGAGCGGCACACCGGTCGAGACTGCCGGCACCGGAGGCGCCGTCACTCTCATGACCGTCAATGCCAAGGCCAACGTGACCGGGTCGTTCGCGCTGAAGTTCGGCGCGCACGATCTCACAGGCACCTACGACGCAACCTATTGCCCCGGTGGTAACGAGCCATGAAGAACGTATCTGCAGTCGTCATCGTCGGTTTCCTCGTCGCGACCGCAGGTGCTTGCTCGAGTAGCTCGTCGCCCACGGCAGCGACTGGAGACACTGGGCCCGCCGGAGGGTGCCCGCAAAATGGGGTCGTCCCCGCCGATCTTCGCGACGTGGAGCGTTCGGGTGAAGGGCTCGTCTCCACGACTTTCGGGGCGTATCCGGCGCGCACGCCGGATTGGGTGCGAGCCACCGTGGTCCTCAGCCTCCTCAAGCTCGAGTGGGGTCGGGCGAAGA
>JANXMC010000254.1 GCA_025354825.1 Myxococcales bacterium | reverse complement strand
TTCGAGTTCTTCTCGAAGGTGAAAGAGCTCAAGGTCGACGGCGGTCGCGCCACGGAAATTACGTACGCACGCCAGGCCGAAGTGCTCGCCGGTGCCACCGCCTACGACCCTATTGTGAACGCCGGTGCGATCCCTTCGTTTCGTCACACGCCCGACTGGTCGCAGCTCGCGAGCCCCGCGCCAATCTTTGGAAAAGACCCCTATTCCGACGCCGTCGCCGACCAGGTTCCGGGCGACCTGCAGCTCCACGTCGACACCGATTTCGACTGGGTCGTCTGCGCCCTTCCCGCGCCTGTCACGGCGAGCGTGCTCCGCGGCCACGCGCCGTACAAAGCGCTCACCCGCATCGAGTCCATCCCCACGGTGGCAACGCTCCACGTGCAGACGTGGTTCAACGACGCGACGTCGATGCTCGGGTGGACGTCGCCCGCGCAGGTACTCGGCGGCTTCCCCCAGCCGCTCAACTCATTGCACCTTCGCGACGCCTATTTAGGTATCGAAGGGTGGGCCGCCCCCCACGTGCCGCGGGGCCTCTTATACCTCTCGGGCCCCTTCGGCGCAGGGTGGGACGTCGACGCGAGCAACCCGGCGGCGCGCGAGGCATCCGACGCGGCCGCCCGTGCAGAGGCCGCCAAGTTCGTCCGCGAAGAGCTATGGCGCGCCATGCCCGTCGCAAAAATGGGAACGCCTCCGTGCTTCGACGAACGCCTCCTCTTCGCCCCGGCGACGCCTCTCGACCCGATGACCGACCAGCTCGTTCGCGGCAACATCGACCTGTCGTCGCGCTATGTGCTCATCGCGCCGAACGGCCTTCGCAACAGGCCCACCGCAGCACCACCGGGGATCTCCAACCTCCGCCTCGCGGGCGATTGGACGCGAAACGGCGTCGACATCCCCTGCATCGAGGGGACGGTCGTCAGCGCCCTCTCGGCCGCATCGAGCATCCTCGGCGAAGAGCTGGAGATCTTGTGGTGACGCCGCGCGCGCCTCGCGCTCTCACGTGACTTCGGGTTTGCCGTGGCACTTCTTGTATTTCACGCCGGACCCACAGAGGCAGTCGTCATTTCGCCCTGGGAGCTTCGGCGCCTTGCGCGCGAGCTCCATCGGGTGAGGCCACGGTGACTTTCGAAGCTTCGCGCCGCGCGCCTCGGCCTCTTCGAAGCGCGCGACCAATTCGCCAATCTGCGCTTCGCTAAACCAGGACTCTTCTTCGCGTTCGAGCTTACGTGCAAGCTGCAAATACGTCGTCCGATGATGCACGTTGTCCCAATGGGGCACGGCGCGAAAACCGGGTGCGACGGGGACGATGGCGTTGCCTCCGGGGAAGCCGTAGGTCCCCACGTCGCGCGCCGTGCGGACGTCCCACGTGATCCCCCAGAGCGCCGTCGCCAGGATGCCCGGACCGAGCCACGCGCGCGCCTCGGCGCGGTTGAACGGGTCGAGAAACGCCGCCTCGTCGCCCTCGGGGAGATCTTCGGGAACGCCGTAGGGCAGGCCGAAAGGGATTCCGTAATTGGCCTTCGTCGTGTCGCCGTTCAACGCATGAAGTGTCTCGTGGGCCGCAAAACCTACCAGGCGCTGGAAGAGGCACGACGAGTCGCGGACAGCGACGCCGCGGTAGGTCGGATCGTTTTTCGCCTGGGCTTCACGAAAGAGGATGTGCGCTTTGAGATCGTAGAGCGGCGCGTAGCCCCAGCCGCGCATGGCGTCGTCGAAGCGGAAGAGCGCGCGGATCCCTTCGGCGCGTTGATCGATCGTGAGCACACCATGGCAAAGGCAGGTGCACGGTAACGGCGCCATGAAGGCTTCGATGAGGCCGCTCTTCATGCTTCGAAGGATAGCGCGCCTCGATCAGCCGAGCTTGCGGAGGTACGTGTCATGCGGCTCGCGAAGCTCGGCGTCCGAGATTCCGAGCTCGTCGCGGCCGGGCCTCACGAAGACGGCGTCGGCGCGAACGCTTGGAAAATTAAGCATCGGCAGCTTCGTGAGAAGGTGCGAGATCGTCGCTCGTTGGAAGTATTTCGATTCGGGCATACGGCACGCCTCGCAAAGGAAGCGGTAGCTCGTGCCGCCGCGACGAAGCAGAAAAAGCAGAGTGGCAAACATGAAGCGCGGCCCCGCCGACTGCCGGTAGATGCCGCCGCCGCGCGTAAACGCTTTGCCGGTGGGGCTCGCCTTGGTCTCCCAACGCGTATTGGGCATCAGATCGTAATAGGCCTCCAAGGGAGGTAGACGCCGTATTTGAACTTCAAATAGAGCATTTGGCGTCGCGAAAGCGGCACGTCGCGCTCACGAGCTCGGGCGGCGTCATTTTCGCAATCGCGTGGCCGTAATCGGCATAGGGGTCGCCCGCGAGAGAGGGCGGAACAATCCCCATGCTTTTATGGCTCCCCGCCGTGAAGTGGAGGGGAATTTGCGTGAGCGCGAGGCAGATTTCTTCGTGCAGGGCCGCAAAACGCGAGGTGTCGACGTAGGGCTCGAGGTCGACGAAGGGGCGCCCGAAGAGCCCTCTCAAGCCTTCGCCGCCGCTCACTTCTTCGTCGCCGCCGCGTCCTTCGCCGCTTTCAACCGGGCGCGAAGCCGCGTCCCGTACCCCTCTTTGTTCTCCTGCTTCGCCCGCCCAATCGCCAGCGCGTCGGCTGGCACGTCGCGCGTCACCGTCGTCCCCGTACCAACGTAGGCGCCATCGCCAATCGTCACCGGCGCCACAAGCTGCGAGTCGCTCCCGATGAACGCGTTTTTGCCAATCACGGTCGTATGCTTCTGAAAGCCGTCGTAATTGCAAAAAATCGTCCCGGCGCCGACATTCGACCCTTCGCCGACGATGCCGTCTCCCAAATAGGCCAGGTGATTTGCCTTTGCCCCCTTCCCCATGCGCGTCTTCTTGGTTTCCACGAAATTGCCAATGTGCGCGTCTTCTTCGATGACGCTCTCGGGACGCAAATGGCTGAACGGGCCGATTTGCGCGCGGAGGCCGACTTTCGAGTCGGTCACGACCGAATAGGGCTGAAGGCGGACCGCGTCGCCGATTTCCGCATTGGTCAGCACGCAGCCCACGTCGACAATCGCGCCCTTCCCAATGGTGGTCGTGCCGCGAAGCACCGCGTTCGTCTCGATGATGGCATCGGCGGCGATCTCGACGCCGTCGTCGATACGCGCCCCGGCGCGAACGGTCACCCCCGCGACGCGGTGCTTTCGCACGATGCGCGCGGCCATCGTCCCTTCGGTGTCGGCGAGCTGGGCGCGGTCGTTCACGCCCACCAGCACCTCGGCGCGCGACGTGACGGGGACGACGCGCTTTCCGAGGTTGGCGGCGAACGCGACGATGTCGGTGAGATACAGCTCGCCCTGCGCATTGTTCGGCGTGAGCGCGCCCACGGCCTCGCGCATGAACTCCACGGACGACGCGTAGATTCCGGGGTTAATCTCGCGGATCGCGCGCTCTGCGTCGCTCTTGCAGTCCTTCTGCTCCCGCACCTCGATGACGTTCCCGTCGGCGCCGCGGAGAATCCGCCCGTAGCCCGTGGGGTCGGCGAGCTCGCAAATCGCGAGCGACAGCACCGCGCCTTCGACGTCGACCAGGCTGCGCACGACGGCGCCCACGTCGTCGGCCATCAGCAGCGGCGCATCGCCATAAAACACGAGAACGCGCGCAATCTCGGCGCCCACCCGCGTGAGCCCTGCCCGCGCCGCATCGCCCGTCCCGCGCTGCTCTTCTTGAAGCGCCGTCTTCACGCGGTCGCCGAAGGCCTTCTTCAGGTACCCCTCGACCTCGACGCGGCCGTGCCCGACGACCACGATCACCTCTTCGCACCCGGCCTCGATGGCCGCGCGCACGGGGTAGTGCACGAGAGGCCGACCGGCGATGGTGTGCAGCACTTTGGGCGTCGTGCTCTTCATGCGCGTCCCCTGCCCGGCGGCCAGGATAATCGCGGCGGTCTTCTCGAAGGCTTTGGGTGCGGTGGCGGCGGGAGCGTTGGGTGCGTTGGCAGGCTTCGTCATGCGGGACGCAGAATATCGGAAGTAGACTCCGGCGCGTGAAGTTCAAAAAGTCGTCCCGCATCCTCGCCCCCGCATCGCGCGTCTTCGCGTTTCACGAGGCGAAGGACGCGCTGCAGAGGCTCACGCCGCCATGGCAAAAGATGGAAATCATCAAGCCGCCGGCGTCGCTCGCGGTGGGCACCGAGGTGATCCTCCGCGCCCACCTCGGCCCCTTTTTCAAGACCATCGTGGCGCACCACGTCGAATACGAGGCGGGGCACATGTTCGCCGACCGCATGGTGAAAGGGCCCTTCGCGTCGTGGCTTCACCGCCACGTCGTCGACGCCGACTCCGAGACGACCTGCACGCTCACCGACGACGTCGACTACGAGCTTCCGCTCGGCGCCCTCGGCCGCCTTTTCGGCGCTGCCATCGCGCATCACGAGCTCGAGAAGCTGTTCGACTACCGCCACGAGGTGACGCGCGCGGCGTGCGAAGACTGAAACGGAAGGCAACGCGCCATGCGCGGAACGTCCCGGGCGCCATGCATCCTTCGCGCGCGGCCCCGCGCGACCGATGCGTACTCGCATTCGGCGGGGCGCGGTGCGAGGGCGCCGCCGCCCGCTCCGTCAGCATGCCGCGCGGGTCCTATCCCGGTCCGGCACCCTCGACGTAAGGGCACTTTCGATCCATTCGAAAGAATGGGCGCACGCGCGCGTCAACCGTGTTCTCCCAACGACGTTTGCAGCTCGAATGCACGACGTCTCGGCGAGGGGCGCGCGCGACTGAACGAGATTCACAGCCCTTTGCAGCTTGACAGAGCGCATGCGTCATCGTCTCTGACGCAACGCATAAAACGACACTGAGACGCAATCAGTCAGAAACGCGTACTCGCGTCGACCGCGCACTCGAGTAGATTTCGCGGGCTCGGTTGCGCGCGGCATCCGTGCGGTAGTGGCGCCCTTCTCATGTGGCATTTCAGGGCTGCGTGGGGGGAGGGTTCGAACAGGGAGGTCCGTAGTCATGCGAGCGCGAGCGCGCGCCTTTCGGCGTATTGGGTTCTTCTCTGCTCTTGGAACTGTTCTCGCGTGCGGCGTGGGCTGCTCGGAGGACTTCGACGCGTCGCGCAACCCGCCACCGCGCGGCACCGTGGGCGAGGAGGTCTTCACGATCTTCTGCGATCGCGTGGGCGCCCAAGCGCTTCAAGAAGATCTGACCGGCAACTCCTTCAAGCCGATGTGCGCGAAGGATGCGAGCGGCGCCTACGCCGACAAGGTCGATCAGGACGCGCTGCCGAAGCTCGACCCCGAGTCGGTCGATCGCGACGGCAACAAGGTTCCCATGGAGGCGCAGACGAAGAACCGCGCCGCCGCGGTGGCGCGCGTCGAAGCGCTCGCGCGCCGCCGTGCCGATCTCATCTCCGCCCTCGACGCGGTGATCCCGGACATCAAAGTTCCAATCAAAGACATCTTGAACCCGGATGCGACCAAGTCGTGCAACGCGCCCGAAGGCGCGACGAGCGGCGAGCGCGATCTCACGAAAGAGATGGCCGACATGCTCGGCCGTTTCACGGATCTCTACAACGACGGCACGCTCCCGCAATCGACGGAGTCGCTCGCGCGGCTCATGAACGCGTTCAAAGCGTCGCCCGAGTCGCAGCAGTCCCTCGCGAAATTCAACGCACGCGAAGGGTACCGCCCCATCGCCGTCTCGCTCGGCGTCGCGCGCCCGGCCGTCTCGTACCCGCGCATTCGCGACCTCGCGAACGTCACGCTCAGCATTCTCTCGGCCGATTCGGATCCGTACCAAGAGAACCCCGCGCGCGACGCGGCCGGCGCGCGTGTGCCGGTGCCGGGCAAGGCGAATGGCCAGTTCAACAAGCTCCTCGAAGCGGCCCACGAAGAGCTACGCACCGCGCAGCCCGACGACGCCGCGTACAAGACCGCGCTGAAAAATCCGGTCGACCTCACGGGGCGCGAAGTGCTCTCGCGCGCGCGTACCAGCCTCGAGGTGGTCCACGAGCTGATGTTCACGAACGACCTCGCGTTCGGGAGCGCGGCCGATCATTACATCGTGGAGCGCGACACGCGCCCCGGCCTCGTAGGCTTTGCGAAGGTCAACGTCGTCGCCGGCAAGGTCCCCCCGCCTTTCGTCGATGCCAACGGCGACGGCATCGCCGATATCCTTCCCAACGGCGCCTACGCGACGTCGAACGGCGTCCCGGCGCCCTCGCCGTTCTTCGCCATCGGCCAGACGCTCGGCACGCGCGACGGCGCCACCCGCGCGACGAACGGCCAGGGGGGCGACCTCCTCTACAGCTACATCAACACGAGCCACACGTTCACGGCGCAGCTGTTGAACGACTTCAAGCCCCTGGTGAACGCCGACCTCACGGCGAAGCACGAAACGTTGATGTACGCCCTCGCCGGCGCGCCGCTTCTCCTCGGCTCGCGCACGGGCGATGGCAAAGCGAAGATCTGTTACGGCGCGACGGGCGGCCACTTGGGCACGTGCGGAAGCGCGCCCAAGGCGGGCGAGGTCGAGGTTGCGTACAACGGCTTCGACCCGGCGAACGCGCCGCTCCTCGACCTGGTCTACGCGTCGGGCCAAGTGATGGGCGACAAGACGGGGGACGACACGCTCGCCCTCGTTCGAAAGCTCGTCAGCGACAACCAGCAAGACCTCGCACGCGTCGTCGGCGCCGCGCTGAAGGTGAAGGCGGTCTCGGACGCGCATCCCGAAGCCCACCTGAAAGACGGCTCCGCGTTCTGGGACGAGTTCATCGACGTCTTCGTCGATCTCGCGAAGGTCGACGGCCTCCTCGAAGACTCAATGAAGGCCCTCGGCGACGACAAGGCCGCCTCCCTCGGGACGGTCTTCTCGTCGTTCATGGCCTACAAAGATCGCATTTCGTACAACCGGAACGATCTCAACGGCGCCGCGTACAACGTCACGAAGAGCGACACGAGCGAGATGAGCACGCCGGTCGATCGCACGAAGCCCGACGGCGGGTTCAACCGCTCGGGCTTTCAGCGCTTCATCGGCCTGCTCCACGACACGAACAACGTCGCCTCGTGCAACAAGGCCGACGCCATCGTTCACGCCCGCGGCATTCCGATCGTCGGCACTCAAGACGTGCCGAGCTTCCTCACGCACCCGTTCCGCAATGGCAATTTCAAGGAGTGCGAGGTCTTCAAGATCGACAACCTGTCGGCCTTTTACCTCGACTCGATCGTTGGCAAAGCCAACTTGTATATGCGCGACGACGTGCTTCGGAACGGCGTCCTCGGCATCATCGGCGCGGCGACGACCGACGTGATGGAAGCCTCGAGCGGCATCACGGGCTTCTGGGGGACGGGGAAAGACCTCCGCCCCAAGCCGCAGTGGCTCAATCGCCTCGTGTTCTTCGACCAGGCGAACGACCCGCACGATCCGACGCAGAAGTTCCTCAAGGATCTTCAAGGGCCGTACATGGGGACGACGATGTGCCCCGAGCGCACCATCGCCGACCCAAAGGCGGGCGACTCGGTGGCGAGCCCCGACGGCAAGGTCCACGGGCTCCGCAGCTGCCAAGACGGCGACTGGCTGCAGCAGCGTCGCGGCGACACGATCTTCACGATGGAAGACTTCGGCTTCTACGCGCAGATGACGCCGCTGCTCACCGCGTTCACGTCACGCAATCAGGAGAAGATCTTCATCGACTTGATGGAAGTCCTCCACCGCCACTACGCGAGCCCCAACGCGCCCGCCGAGGAGTGCGTCCTCTCGCGCGATGCCGGTGCAAAGTACAAGCAGTGCACGCAGAGCAACGTCGTCAGCTACGAGCCGATCATGGTCGAGCTCTTCGGCGGAGATTTCCTGCCGTCGCTGCAGTCGCTGATTAAGAAGCTGCAGAACACGACGATCACCCACTGCGACACGCTCGCCGCCGACAAAACGTGCGCGACGTCCCACGGGGTCAACGCGATCACGATTCTCGCCGAAGCGACTCGCGCGATGATCGACCCCGAGCGCGCAAAGGCTGCGGCGCTGAAAGACCGTCACGGCGTTGCGACGACCGTCCGCAACGACGGCACGACGAACCCGCAGGTCACGCCGCTCTACCTCGTGCTCAACGCCCTCAAGGCGATGGACACCGCGCTCGACACGTACACGCCGGTCGACGACTCCGACAAGGGTCGCAAAGATCTCTGGAAGACCGCGCGCTCGCAGCTCGTCGATCAGTTCCTTTCCGTCGACGGCGTGAAGGACAAGGCGGTGTTCCACAACCCCGTCGTTCCGAAGATCGCGCCAAAGGTGATCGACCTGCTCCGCGCGCAGATGCTCGCGCGGTGCCCCGGCTCGTTCACGCCGCCGTATACGCCGTGCACGTGGGCGAAGTCCGACCTGCCGGGCAACTTCGAAACGACGATGCGCGGTCCGCTGTTCGCAACGGCCGTCGACATGACGGACACGATTCGTCGCGACGAGAACGCGCGTGTCGAGCTCGAGAAGCTTCTGCAGTATCTGCTCGACGCGGCGTCGCAGAACGATGCGCTGGCGACCGTCCTCACGTCCAGCTCCGACGTGATTCAGCTGCTTCAAGACGACGACAACATTCTCCCGCTGCTCCACACGCTTTCGGAGGCCGCCAAAGCCACCGTGCGCGACGCGAAAGGCAACGTCGTCGAGAAGAGCCTCGTCGACGCGCAGCTCGCGCTCCTCGCGCGTATGAGCGGCCGCGCGTACACAACGCCGGCGAGCGGCGGAGCGAAGTTTGAGAACTGCTCGAAAGAGTTGGATCCGAATCAGGTTCTCACGCGCATTCTGCAGAACATCGTCACGCCCATGGCGGCGGGCGCCGGGCCGCAAAAGCAGAGTCCCGTCGAAGTCATCATCGACGTCATCGCCGACGTGAACCGCGCCGCGCCGGAACGTGCTGACAAGCTCGACGGTGCGGACTATGCGAACATCGCCGACAACGTGAGCGACTTCTTGCTCAACAAAGAGCGCGGCCTCGAGCAGTTCTACGAAATTGTTAGGCAAGGAACGAAGCGCTAATGACCGTTCAATCTGCGCGCGGCCGTGGGCACAAGGTGCCCCGAGCCGCGCACCGCGCCGCGCGTCTCGCGCTGGCGGGCGCGGCGACGACCGCCCTTTTCGCTGTGGTGACGCCTCCCACCGAGGCCCACGCGGCGGGTCTCTACTTCTCGGACCGCGGCGTGCGCCCCCTCGGGCGCGCGGGCGCGTTCGTCGCCGGCGCCGATGATCTCGGCGCCGTCTGGTACAACCCCGCCGGTCTGTCCGACGCGGGCAATACGATCCTCGTCGACGTCTCTTGGCTCAACTTCGCCAGCGAATACACGCGGCGAACGCAGGTCTCCGACGCGAACGGCACCCAGCGCGTTTACGACTCGCCGAAGGTGACGGGGAAGACGCCGATCATCCCTATTCCAACGCTGGCCGGCGCGTACGCCTTCGGCGACAGGAAACAGTTCGTCGTCGCGCTCAGCCTCATCGCGCCGTACACGGCGATCGCGAGCTACCCGCTCACCATCGGCAACGGGCAGCCGTCTCCGTCGCGGTACAACCTCGTTTCGCTCGACGGCTCGCTCCTCGTCCTCCCGGCGTTGCAGCTCGCGTGGAAGCCCATCGAGCAGGTGCGCCTCGGCATCGGCGTGAACGCGGTCGCAGGCTCCTTCGCGACGAGCGTCGTCTTCAGCGCGAGCCCGCCCAACAGGCTCATCAGCGCTCCCGAAGACCCCGCGTACGACGCGTACAGCAAGCTCAAGGTCGGGCCGATCTTCGCGCCGAGCGCCAACGCCGGCGCCATCTTCGTCCCCGACAAGCACGTTCGAATCGGCATCAGCGGGCAGCTCCCCTTCCACATCAGCGCACCCGCGACGATCGACGTGCGCCTCCCCACGGCGTCGCCCTTCGACAATGCCACGCAGGAGGGGAAAGACGCGAACGTTCAGTTCAACCTCCCCGGCATCTTCCGCGCGGGCATCGAGGTTCGCCCCATCGAGGAGCTGCGTATCGAGGTCGCCTACGTTCGCGAGTTCTGGACGACGCACCACAGCATCGACATCACGCCGAAGAACATTCAGCTCGTCGGCGTGACGGGCTTCCCGAGCCCCTTCGCGGTCTCCCCCATCTCGATTGCGCGGCAGTTCGATAACTCGAACTCGTACCGACTCGGCGGCGAGTACCACATCAAAATAAAGGACTACGCCATCGACGCTCGCGCCGGCATTGCCTACGAGCAGAGCGCGATTCCCAATGCCTATTTGTCGCCGCTCACGATCGACTTGAACAAGGTCACGGCGACAATCGGCGGTTCCCTCTACGTCGGCCCTCACTGGCGCTTCGACGCCGTGTTCGCCCACGTTTTCTCGGGCGATGCGACGGTCACCCCGCAGGAGGCCGCCGTGCCGCGCGTGAATCCGGTGAAGGGAAACCCCACGGATACGGAGCCGGTCAACGGCGGGCTGTATCACGCCTACGCGAACGTCGTCGGCGTGGGTCTCCAGTACAAATTCTGATTCGCGAACGGCGAGATCACGTTGCACCGACGCCCCCGACGCCCGCCGCGCATCCAAGCGCGTGACCATGGTGTCAGGGGCGCGCGTTAACAGAAGTTCACGAAGCGCGGTTTTTTACGCGAGTTTTGCGCGGGAATAGGTTGTCACGGCTCTTGCTGTAGGGCTCGGCATGAACCGCGTCCTTCCCGCCCGCTTCGCCGCCAGCCTCGTCGCCGCCTCGCTTCTCACCGCGCCCTTTGCCGCCTACGCGCAAGACAACGACGATGCGCCGCCCCCGGCGCGGCGCGCCCAGGGGCCCACGCCGCAGAGCGCCCAGGCACCGAATGGCGAGTTCGTCGCGCCGCTCTCCCAGCAGACCCAACTTAGTTATGTACCGCAAAGCGTCGCCCTCTCGGGCCCGCGCGTGATTCTCGACTGGAACGACGACGCGCAGGTCCCGCCCGGCTACCACACCGAAACGCGCGTGCGCCGCGGCCTCGTCGTCGGCGGCGCGGTGACCTTCGGCACGATGTACCTGCTGTCCGCGCTGATCGCGGCCGTGGGCGCAGACAGCGCCAACGTCAGCTACAACTACGACGGCTCGTACGCGGGGACGCGCAAAAACGAGCTCGCGGCGCTTTGGGTCCCTGTCGTCGGCCCGTTCATTCAAATGGGCAATACGAGCACGTCGTCGGGCAACTTGCTTCTCGGAATCGACGGCGCCGCCCAAGCCGCGGGTGCCGCGATGCTCATCTACGGCCTCGCCGCGCCGAAGACCGTTCTCGTGCGGAACGACCTCGGTATGACGACGACGATCGTCCCGATGCGCATGGGCCAGGGCGGCTCCGGCATCGGCCTCCTCGGGACGTTCTGAGGGGTCTGCGGCGTCACGGCGTCACGGCGCCGCGCGCATCCGCCGCGTCCCACAGCATCGCCGCCCCTCGGACGCCGCTCGCATCGCCGTAGCGATTACGAACGATGGGCGTCCGCATGTCGTCGCTGAAGACCTCGTTCGCGACTGCGCGCACGCCGCCGGAATAGAGACGATCGACGTTCGACATCCCGCCTCCTAGGACGACGACGTCGGGGTCGAGCACATCGAGCACCGTGGCGAGCGCGCGCCCGAAGCGGGCGACGTAGCGGTCGAAGGCGGCGACGGCGACCGGGTCGTCCCCCGCCGTTGCGTGGGCCACGACAGCGTGGGCGTCGTAGCCCGCAACACCGCCCGCGCGTGCGTAGTCGGCCGCGAGACCGGTGCCCGAGACGAACGTCTCGACGCATCCGCGCCGGCCGCAGTAGCAGGGCGGAACGCTCTCCGAGGCTTCGCCGCGAAGCCCCGTGTGCCCCCATTCGCCGGCGATGCCGTTGGGCCCGTCGTGAATCCGCCCATCGACGACCAGGCCGCCTCCCACGCCCGTTCCGAGGATTACGCCGAACACCACGCGGTGCCCGACGCCCGCGCCGTCCTTCGCTTCCGACAGCGCGAAGCAGTTGGCGTCGTTCGCAATGCGAATGGGTCGCGCGAGACGCGCCTCGAGATCCTGCGCGAGGGGCCTGCCGTTGAGCGCCGTAGTGTTCGAGTTCTTCATGAGCCCGGTGAGGCGGGACACCGTCCCCGGCGCTCCGATACCGACGGTGCAAGGCTCGCCCGCCGCCGTCTCGAGGGCCTCGACGATGCCGACCAACGCCCCGACGATCGCGTCGTAGCCCGCCGCGCTGGGAGTCGCGATGCGGCGCTTTTCGCGGAGGGCGCCCGTCGCGTCCATGACGACGGCCTCGATCTTCGTGCCGCCGAGATCGATGCCGATTCGCAATTTGCTCATTCGCCCAGCTCCCGAAGCACCGCGTCGCGAAGCAGCGTCGGAGGGAGAAGCCCGACGGCCAAGACCGCGTCGTGAAACTTCCGTCGATCGAACCGCGCGCCGAGCTTGGTTTCGATCTCGCGCCGAATTTCGAGAAGTCGGATGTACCCGTAGAAGTACGAGGTCGCCTGCCCCGGCATTCGAAACGTGTAGCGCTCGACCTCGGACGTCGCAAAGGCGTGGGAGAGCCCCACCTCGTGCTCTAAGAATGTGCGCGCGCTGTCGAACGTGAAACCGCCCGTCTGAAGCTCCGGATCGAGAAACGCGCGCGCGGCACGCATCATTCGGAGTTGCATTGAAATGAGCTGCCCCTCTTTCGACATATAGGGGAAGATCATCGCTTCGGAGTAGACGCCCCACCCTTCGATGTTGGCGCTGTTGCCCGCGTAGATAGCCCGTGCGCTCGAGACGCCGCGCTCGATGATCGACGCGAACTGCATCTCGTGGCCCGGGCGCGCTTCGTGGGCCGTGAGCGTCCACGAGGCGGCCGCAAACGTGAAGTCGTCGAGCTTCGCCGAGGCATCCGACGCCGTCGCCCCTTCGGTGGCGGGCACCGTCAGCGGCAGCACGAATTCCCCCTGTTCGCCCGTGTTTCCGAGGAGGCGCGGCGGGCGCATGTGCGGCGAAGGAAGCGCGGCGCTCTCGGCGTCGGTCGCGAGACGAATCGACGCTGGCCGCATGGGGAGCGTCACGAGATTTTCGCGGCGGACGATCGCCTCGATCTCGGCGAGGCGCGCCTTGTACAAGGGGACGATCTCGGCGCCCACCACCTGCTCGGTTTTGAGCAGACGGATCACCTCACGATAATCGGCATTCGGTAGTTTTCGCTCTTTGGCAATCGCGGTGGCGATCGTCTGTATTTCTCCCTGCATCTCGGTGAAAGCCGCGCGGGCCGTCCGTGCGAGATCGGCAGGCGCGCGGTCGACGCCGAAGCTCTCGAGGCCGACGGCGTAGAGCGCCGGCGGAAGCGCGAACGCGTCGCTCGCCTTGGGGAGCACCGTCGTGCGAACGAATCCGTCGTAGGCGACGAGCTGCTCCATGAGCACGCGGCACGGCTCTTCGTAGCCGGCGATTTTGTACTTCGCGAAAAGCTCTCCGATCCCGTCGCGAATGACGCCATTCGTCGCAAGATGCTTCTCGAGGGAGCGCCGGTACGGCTTCGCAATCGACGGGTCGTCGAGCTTCGCCAGAATCTCGGCCTGGACGAGCCCGGTCATGGGCGTGTAGCCCGCCTCGAGCCCCGCATAGCGCCGAATGCGCACGAGAGCTTTCACTCTTCGCGCCTCGGGGATGCGGTCGTCGAGAAGCGCCTCGAGCTGACCGAGCAGCGTCTCGGTGAGGTTTTCGTAGGGCAGCGTGGTCCGCTCTTCGATTTCGGAGAAGCGAATGTTCCGCTCCGTGGCCTGAAGCAGAATCGCGATATCGTCGCGCACCCGCGGATCCGTCTCGAGGGCGCGCCGCCGTTCGAGCTCGCCCATCGCCACGCGACGCGCCGCCCGCTCGCGTTCGAGGTGACCCGGCGTGCGGTCCGCGATTTCGCCATCGATGCCGTCGACGCCCAGCTGCGCCGCCTGCTCGGGATTGAACTTCGCGTCGACGTTGAGCAGGACGCGCGTGTTGGCGTCGCTCGCACGCACCCACGCTGGAACATTCGCGGATAACGCCCCGTGCGGCGACGCGGCCGTCGCGGCGTTCGGCGCGCCCGGTGTGCACGCGCTCATCACGCAGGTCGTCACGTAACCGACGGCAAGTGACAGCCTCACGGAGGCTTTGTTCGCATTCCACTTCGTCATCCCACGCCTCGCTTCACGGCTGTTCGCGGTGTCGCGCGCGACGGTGGGCGCAGGCGCCGCGCTCGTCAATGTCGACGACCACGCCATGACGCGTCAGCGACCGAACGGTTTACCCACTCTCGAGGCGCGTTCGAGACCGCTTCCCGAGCCTGATTCTCCGGGCGATCGGGTACCAACCGCGCGGAGGTTATTTTCATATGAGCCACGAGAAGCTGCTTTCGGGATTCGTGCTTTGTCTCGCGATCGGATGTGGAGGGTCGCTCGAGATCGTCAACGAGCCGGGTGACGGAGGGAGCCAGGGGACGGGCGCAACGACGGCGGGCACCGGAAATCCGAGCCCGACGGGCGCGGACGCGAGCTCGGGGACCGGCTCGACGACGGGCGGCGGTGGAACGACCACGGGCGGCGGCGGTGGAACGACCACGGGCGGCGGCGGTG
>JANXMC010000246.1 GCA_025354825.1 Myxococcales bacterium | reverse complement strand
GAGAAGTTCGGCGCGCCGCGCGACGCCGTCGACACGCTGCGCGCGATCCTCGACGAGGAGCCCACGCACGAGGGGGCGGTGATCGCGCTCTCGCAGCTCCTCGAGAAGACGGGGCAGGACGAGGAGCTCGCCGATCTGCTCACCACGCAGATCGATCGCGCGCACGACCGCGGCGACGCCTCGGCCGAGCTCGCGCTGCAGGTTCGCCTGGGCGAGGTCTTCGAGCGTCGTCTGCTCGATACGGCGCGCGCTCTCGAGACGTACGAGTCCGTCCTCGAGCGCGAGCCGACCCACGCCGGCGCGCTCGAAGCGGTGGCGCGTCTGGCCGAGGCGCGCGGCAATTGGGACCGCGCGGCGCAGGCCCTCGCCTCCCTGGCGGCGATGGCCCACGACGCGTCGGGGGTCGCCGTCGCGCTGCGCCTCGCGACCGTTCGCCAGCACCTCGGCGACGCCGACGCGGTGGAAGCCGCGCTTCAGCGCGCTCTCGAGCTCGACGCGCGCAACGTCGAAGTGCGCGGCCGTCTGCGCGACCACTACGAGCGCTCGAAGAAGTGGTCCGAGCTCGCCGACCTCCTCGTCGGCGACGCGGACCTCATGGAAGTGCCGTCGCCCATGGCGGGCATTCAAATGGCTCCGCCTGGCCAGAGCGTGCCGCCGCCCGTCGGCCCTGTCGGCGAGCTCGTGAAGGTCCTCCGCCGCGCGGCGGAGATTCATCTGAAGGAGCGCAAGTCGCCGACGGATGCGATCCCGGTTCTCGAAAGAGCGACCGAGTTCGTGCCCCACGACCGCGAGCTGCTCCTCGTGCTTTGCGACGCCTACGCCGCGGGTCACCGCGAGCGCGATGCGGCGCAGGTTCTCGAGCGGGTGATTGCGTCGTTCGGCGCCAAGCGCACGAAGGAGCTCGCCGTTTACCACCACAGGCTCGGGCGCGCCCTTGGCGCCATGGGCGAAAAAGATCAGGCCCTCGCGCAGTACGATCTCGCGTTCAAGATCGACCCGGGGTCCATCGCCGTTTTGAAAGACCTCGGCATCCTCGCCTTCGAAAGCGACGATCTCGATCGCGCGCAGAAGACGTTCCGCGCCCTTCTTTTGCAGCGTCTCGACGCCAACGCCGGCATCACCAAGGGGGAAGTTTTCTACTACCTCGGTGAGATCAGCGCGAAGCAGGGGGACAAGGCGAAGGCCGTGCAGATGTTCGAACGCGCCGTCGAGAACGAGCCCACGCTCGATCGCGCACGGTCGAAGCTCGCCGAGCTGAAGGCTTGAGGGGTCGCGTTCGCGACAGCGTGAGATGAGAGGGGTCTTCGGCGCGCTCATCGGTCTCGTCGCGCGCCTCTGGCTCACGACGCTCCGCGTGCGCGTCGTGGCCGACCCCGCTCTCGACGCCTATGGCGCGCAGCCGTGGGTCCTCTCGTTCTTCCACGGCACGCAGTTCCCACTGCTCGCCTACAAGCGGCGGCGCACGACCGTCGTGATGGTGAGCCTCTCCGCCGACGGCGCGCTTCAAACGCGTGCCCTCGGCGTGAACGGGTTCGACGTCGTGCGTGGCTCGAGCAGCCGCGGCGGCGCCCGCGCGCTCGCATGTCTGGTCCGGCGCATGCGCGCGCTCGGCGGCGATGCAGCCTTCGCCGTCGACGGGCCGCGCGGCCCCTACGGCGTCGTCAAAGGGGGCGCCATCGCCGCAGCCCGCGCCACGGGGGGGATCCTGGTCCCCATGGGCGCGTGGGTAAGCCGAGCCCACGTCTTCTCGCGCGCGTGGGACCGCTTCGTCCTTCCGATGCCGTTCTCGCGCGTGCATCTGCACCTCGGCGCGCCGGTCGATCCGAACGATGCCGACGCCGCCGGCGCCCTCGAGCGCGCCATCGTTCGCGCCAACGCCGAGGCCGCGTGACGAGCGCGACGCCCCCGAGCGCCGGCCGCATCGCAATGATCGACGGCGTCCTCGTCGCCCCCGACGCCGCGGTCGTGAGTGTTTACGACCGTGGCTTTCTCTACGGCGACTCCGTCTTCGAAGTCGTTCGCGCCTACGACGGCGCGCCGTTCGCGCTCGCCGAACATCTCGCGCGCCTCGAGGCCTCCGCGGCGGTCGTCCTGCTGGCGTTGCCGCTCTCGCGCGACGCCCTTGCTCGCGAGATTCACACGGCCATCGCCGCGGCGCGCGCCTCGGACGATCAGCCTCGCGATCACTCCGTTCGCGTGGTGCTTACGCGGGGCTCGGGGCCGCTCGGTCTGGCGATTGAAAGCGCCGTCGCGCCTCGCCGCGTGGTCCTCGTCGAGCCCGTCGTGCCTCCGCCGCCTGCGACCTACGAGGCGGGCATCGCCGTCGTGTCGGTGGTCACCACGCGCGCCGTCGAGGGGACGGCCGCCGCCGCCGCGAAGTACGGCAGCTACCTCGCGAACGCCCTCGCGCTCCACGAGGCGCGAACGCGGGGTGCGGCCGACGCGCTCCTCGTCGACGCCGCGGGGCGTGTTTTCGAGGCTGCCACCTCGAACGTTTTCATCGTGCGCGCCGGGCGTGTGTCGACGCCGCCGATTCGTGCCGGGATCCTCGCCGGGATCACACGTGCGACGGTTCTCACGCTCGCCCGGGCGGTGCGCCTCCACGTCGACGATGCGCGCGAGCTGTTTCTGGCCGACGTCGCGAACGCCGACGAGTGCTTCCTCACGTCGAGCATTCGCGAGGTCGCGCCCGTCGTGACCGTCGACGGCAAGACCATTGGGCGTGGCGTGCCGGGGCCGATCACCGGCGCGCTCCACCGCGCTCTAAGGCGCGCGGCGGGCGCCCGCGACAGCGTGGTTACGTCGCCGAGATGACGGCGATCGCGTCGATTTCGACGTGGGCGCCCTTGGGGAGCGCGGCGACCTGCACCGTCGCCCGTGCCGGCGGCGTGCCCGCGAAGCACTTGCCGTAGACTTCGTTCACGGCGGCGAAGTTCGCCAAGTCCGTGAGGTAGATCGTCGTTCGCACGACGTCGCCGAAGTCGCAGCCCGCGGCTTTGAGCACGGCGCGGAGGTTCTGCATCACGCGCTCGGCCTGCTTGTCGATGCCGCCGGGGACGATGTTCCCGGTCTCGGGGTCGAGCGGAATTTGCCCGCTCAAAAAGACGAAACCGCCGGCCTGGATGCCTTGGGAGTACGGGCCGATGGCCGCGGGTGCTTCTTTCGTCGAGATAGCTTTCATGGCCTCTCCTTCGTGTGCGCTTTAGAGGGAAAAACGAGCTTCAGATGCGCTGTCGGCCCGACAGCGCGCGTCCCATCGTAATCGGATCGGCAAACTCCAGATCACCTCCGTGGGGGACGCCGCTCGCGATTCGCGTGAGCGACACACCGAACGGCTCGAGCTCACGCTTGAGGAAGAGCGCGGTCGCCTCGCCGTCGACGCTCGGCGGTGTTGCGACGATGATTTCCCGCACGCCGTCGGTCTCGATGCGCGCTGTGAGCTTACCCAGCGGCAGCTGCTCGGGCCCCACGCCTTCGAGGGGCGAGAGCAGCTTGCCCAGCACGAAGTAGCGCCCGCGCATCGTCCCTGCGCGCTCGATCGCCATCAGATCGTGCACGCGCGCGACGACGCACAAGAGCGACGCGTCGCGCTTCGAGTCGGCGCAAATGGAGCAGATGGTCTCGGCGCGCTCCGGGTCGACCTCGGCGATGTTGCCGCAACGCGCGCACGGCTGAAGGTTGTCGCGCAGCGCGCTGAGCTCTCTCCCGAGCTCCCGCGCGACCACCTCGTCGGCCGTCAGTAGAAACAGCACGTACCGTTGCGCCGTCTTCTCGCCAACGCCGGGGAGGCGGGCGAGAAGCTTCGTCAGCCGAGTGAGCTTGCCGGTGTTCAACGCCGCGCGCCGCTCACGCGATGCCGGGGATTTTGACTCCGCCGGTGATCTTCTCGAGCTCGGCTTCCATCGCCTTGTCGGCCTGTTCGAGGCCGGCGTTGATGGCGGCGCATGCGCCGTCGAGCGCCATCTCGATCCCCTCGGACTGCAAGAACTCGGGGTCGATCTCGACGCGGTTCACTTTGCCCGCGTAGGTGACGGTGGCTTTCACCTTGTCGCCGACGGCGGTCGCCGTGATCTCCTTGTCCTGGAGCTCTTTTT
This sequence comes from Myxococcales bacterium, assembly GCA_025354825.1. Lineage (GTDB taxonomy): Bacteria > Myxococcota_A > Polyangia > Polyangiales > Polyangiaceae > JANXMC01. The sequence continues at coordinate 1,012 of JANXMC010000246.1, read as the reverse complement.
TCTTGTCTTCGATCTTACGCTGCATGCGCGCGGCTTGGCGCATCAGCTCGTTCATTCCGCCGCGGAATTGCATGGCGTACTTATCGTGGAAGGGGCGCTACGACGCCAACGAAAAAGGTCGTCCTACGGGGTGGTCGGCGGGGCGAGCGGTCAGGCTTCGGGGTCGCGCTCGCGAGGCAGGCGCACGTCGCGCAGCTCCGCGCCGAAAAGCTCGATCGCCTGGCGCACGAGCGGGTGGTCGGCCACCGCGGCGCGGGCGCGTGCGAGCTCGAGGCGGCGCCGCTCGGCGTCGAGGGAGGCCACCGTGGCGTAACCCGAGAGGTGCTTCGCCGAGAGATCGAGGGCGACCTTCGTCGGTGCGCCGAAGTGCGCGTTGACCTCGCGTTGAAGCAGATCGAGCGCTTCGGGGTCGGCCGCCTGCGTCCCCTCGAAGGACGACGGGTCGAATCCCAGAAGCACGCTCTCGGGGGTGACTTCGAGCGGCACGGCGCGCTCGTAGACCGACGCGACGGGCGGACGCGCGGCGTGAACGCGGGCGAGAATCGCGCGCCAGACGTCGATGTTCGGCGGGACGATGAGCGGCGGCGCGGGCGGCGGCGTGGGCGTGGGGCGTGGGCCCGGCATCGCGGACGCGCTCGCGCCGTTCGGCGGCGCGGACTGCGCGCGAACGGCCTGGGGCGGCGGAGGGGGCGGCATCGGCGGCGCGACGAACGCGGGCGCGGCGGCGAGGATGGCCGGGCGCGGCGGTGCGGACGAGGGCGAGATCCTCGGCTCCGCGAGGGCGAGCGACCCGCGCGTACGCTCGCCTGCGTCGCCTGGCCACGACGGCGCATTGAACGACGGCCCCGCGCTCTGGGCGACGTGGCTCGACGCGATCGACGAGGTCGCCGTGCGTGCGCCGCCGCCACCGCCACCGCCACCGCCACCGCCGCCGCCACCGCCCCGAGGCGGCGGGGGCGCACCGCCCGCGAGGCGGCGTTCGAGCTCACCGAGGCGCGCGAGGAGCTCGTCG
>JANXMC010000236.1 GCA_025354825.1 Myxococcales bacterium | reverse complement strand
CGACGAGCTGATGACCGTGCACATGACGGGCAAAGCGATGCTCATGGGCGCGGTCGCGAAGTCGGCGCCGCCCGCGCAGGTGCAGCCGTGAACGGCTTGGCGCGATTCGCGGCGGGCCTCGTCGCCGCGTGCGTGGCGAGCGTGATCGCGGCGTGTGGCCAGACCCACGTCTACCAGGCCGTCTTGCGCGACGAAGGGGCGCCGCGCGCGAGCAGCAGGCCGCCCGAGCTTTACCTCGGCGAGCAGCGCCCCGCGTGGCGGTTCTACGACGTCGGCCTCGTGCAGGCCGTCGGCTTCGGCGACGAAGCGACGCCCGAAGACATGGCCGACGCGCTTCGCGTGCGCGGCCGCGACCTCGGATGTGATGCTCTCGTCAAAGTGAGCGTCGACGTCGGTGCGTCTCTGGCCCACGGCTACGGCGTCTGCGTCCGCGCGACGCGAACGGCAAACCTCCAGCCTGCGCCGCCCGCGCCGCCCGCGCCGGCAGCGCCGTCCGCGCCGCCACCGAAGGCCGAAGACGCCACGCCGCCGTCGCCCGTTCCGCAGTAGCGACGCCGAGCGTTTCGACGGGGCTTCGCGCCGGCGTCTCTTTGGTGCAGTCTGCCGCCCTGCCGCGAAACGCTCGACGGCCGGAGGCGCGCGATGGAGAACGGTGTGGTCCGAGGCAGTGGTGGTGCGGGCGCCGGCGCGAGAGACGCGAGCGACGCGAACGACACGAACGACACGGGCGCAGCCGCCCAGCGCCTGCGTGCGATCGACGCCCTCGGCGCCATCGCGCTCGCCGAAGGTGCCGTTGCCGAGCACGTGCTCAACGCCCTCGGCGAAGAGGTCCCGCTCCCGCCGCGCAACGCCTTCGGCGAGCCGGTCGTCGTCGAACGCGGCTCCGACATTCGCGCCCTCGCGGCGCGTGCCACCGAGCTGGCGAGCGGCGGAAAACGCGTGGCGCTCATCGCCCGCGCGCGCCTCCTCACGAGCGCGCGTGATCTCCTCGAAGAGATTGCGGTGCAGCGGCTCGGCGTCGTCGTCCACGCCGTCGCCGACGCGGGCGCAGGCGACGCGCTCGCCCTCGCCGACATCGGGTGGGGCGCGCTCTTCAGCGGCGGCGTTCTCGATTCGATGGACCTCGCGCTCATCGCGCGCCGCGCGGCGGAAGACTGCGGAACACCGTTCTTCGTCATCCACGAGCGCGGCGCCGTTCGCTTCACGGAGCCCGTCGTCGGCCCCACGCGCGAGCTTTGCGAGACCTACGTCGGTGCGCCGACGTCGCGCATTCGCCGCAAGACGGACGCGGCCCACCCTGCCAACACGGCCGTCGGTGCACGCAGCTTTTCCGAGCGCGTCCCGTTCGCTCTCGGCAGCGCGATGCGTGAGCTCGAGGCGCTCACGAGCCGTCGCCACGACATGTTCGAACGCTACCCCGCGGGCGACGCGAGCCTCGTGCTCCTCGGTCTCGGTCGCCTCGGCGAGCCGCTCGTCGCCGAGGTCGATCGCCTTCGCGCCGCAGGTCACGACGTCGGCGCGCTCAGGCTCACGGCGTTCCGCCCGTTTCCCGGCCCCCGCCTCGTGAAAGCCCTCGCCCGCGCGATCGGCGTCACGGTTCTCGAGAGCGACGACCTCCCGCTCGCGCAGTCGAACGCCGTCACGCGCGAGGTGAAATCGGCCTTCGCCGACGCCCTCACGTGGGCACCCGACTACCCGGGCGTCGGCCGTATCCCGCGCATCTTTTCGGGCGTCTTGGGGCGCGGCGCCGAGGTCGACTCGGCCGACGTCGATGCGTGCGTCGAGAACATGCACTCGGACGAACGTGGCAAGCGCATCTTCGCCCTCGCCCACGACGAACCCCACACACTCCCGAAGACGACGCCCGTGCCGTCGGGCAATCCGCCCCTCGCGTTTCGAGGGCGCGTCCGCGACCCCGCCACGGCATCCATTTGCTCCGACGTCTGCGCCGCCGTCATCGCGTCGGTCACCGGCCTACGGGTACGCGCGGCCGTGCGCGAGCTGTCGCGCGCCGAGGGCGAGGGGTTCGTCTTCGACATCGTCGCGTCGCGCGATCGCCCGCGAGGCGCCCACGTGCCGCACGCGCTGCGCATCATCGCGCTCGACGACGCGAGCGCTCTCGTTCGCGGCAACCCGATCACGCGCCTCGCCGGCCGCGGCGTCGTCGCCGTCCCCACCGTTCAGCGAACGCCCGATGCACTGTGGGCCGAGATACCCCCGTACGCGCGCGCCATCGTTCACGATCGACGCGCGCGCGTCGTCGGCTGGGCGCCGCCGAGCGTCGACGGCGAATCGGCCGCGGACGGCAAATGGAGCCTCGCCGCGGCCTTCGCAGGGCTCGCGGTCTCCGGCGCATCGGCGGAGGGTCGCGCGGCGTACGACCCGAGCCTCGTGGCCCGTGAAGTCTTTCAAGTGCTCGTCCACATGCCCGGCGGCCCGAGCGAGCCCGTCGCCACGCGCGCCGCCGAAGCCGGCCGTCGCGCGTTCGAAGCGGCCGTCGAAGTCCCCCGCGCGCTCATCGATCGCGACGACGAGGCCGTGCGTCTCGGGCGTCGCGATGCGCGCGCGAGCGTCCCGCCGCGGTGAGTCGCGTGAGCGGCGCGGTCCGTTGGGCCGTCCTGACGGCCGGCGCGATCGTCGCGACCGTCGCGACCGCCGCGACCCACGCCGCGGCGTCGGCTCAAGGCGAGCCCGACAGCGAGTCGGGCGAAGCGCGTCCGCCCGTGGCGGTCCCACCGAGTCGGTCGAACGCGCGCGGGAACGCGCGCGCCCTCGCTTCGGCGACCACGCGTGACGGCATGGTGAAGATCCCCGGCGCGACCTTCAATGTGGGCACGGCGGACGCAAAGGCCCCGCCCAACGAACGGCCACCGGTCGCCGTCGTGATCGCCCCGTACGCGATCGACCGCACCGAGATCACCGTCGCGGCATACCGCGCCTGCGTCGAGCGTCACGCGTGCGAACGACCCACGCGAACGAGCCGCAGCTGCACGTACGATCTCGGCGACCCCGAGCTGCCTGTGACGTGCGTATCGTGGTCGCGGGCGAGCACGTTCTGTCGCGCTGAAGGGAAGCGCCTCCCGACCGAAGCCGAGTGGGAGTACGCCGCGCGCGGCCCGCGTGGAGCGGTCTATCCGTGGGGCGGAACGACCACGAGCTGCGGCCTCGCCGCGACCCTCGTCCTCGACGTGACGGCGCGAAGCTGCGCGGGCGGGCGCCCCTCTCGCGTCGGCGAGCACCTCGCGGGCGCAAGTGTCTTCGGCGTCCTAGACATGTGCGGCAATGCCGAAGAGTGGACCGCGGACCCCTACGCTGAGGCGCGGACGATCTCCGGGCCCCCTGCATCGGGCGCGAGCCACGCGCTGCGCGGCGGCGGTTGGCTCTCGCCGCCGTCGCTTAGCCGCACGACCTCACGCAACTGGGGCTCCCTCGCCGAGGCCGGCCCCAACGTCGGCTTCCGATGCGCACGCGACGCGCGCGACTAGCTAACGCGCGCTCCAGAGGCTCGCGTGGGCAACGAGGTACGTCGCGACACCGTTCGGCCGTCGCTCGACGAAGTACATGACGTACTCCGCATCGCCGCCCCCGACGCGCACGTGCTCGCCCGGATTCACCGCACATTTCAATCGCGACGTCCCGAACACGAGGGGCCCGTCGCTTCGGTTCGAAAGGGCCGTCGTCATTCCCAGAGGGCCTGCCTCCGCGCCGGCACCCAGGCCGCAATGGGCGGTGATCCAGATCGTCCCGCCGAGCGCAGTCCTCTCGCGGTCGTCGCTCCCTTGAATCGTCAGCGTCTGCGCGCGAGCCTTGCGCCACGCCCGTCCCGCCAGCGCGGCCTCGCGGACGGTCACGCGAACGCGTCGCCCTTCCAGCGGCCGAAGGTCGATCTCCCGCGGCAGCGTCAATCGCAACGTCACGCGCGACGCTGCGACGTGCCCTTCGAGCTCGAGAAGGTCGTCGGCAACGTTCCGAACGACCCCTTCCGCCGACGCGATCGTCCCCCGCCGCGACGTCCCATCGTCGACCGGGCAGACGAAGGCAGACGAACCGCCTTCGAGACGCGCATGCACCCGTGGTGCGCGCTCATTGTCGGTTCCAGGCTCCGGGCATTTCCACGATCGGCTGTCGAGCAACGGCGATCCCTCCGCCCACTCTCAAGAGCGAGCGGCGTGCCACGCCCTCCAACCCGACCGCAGCCGGCCTCTGGGGTCCGCGCCCAGCCTCGAGGCGCCTGCCCGTCAAAAAGGAGGGCGCGTATTGCGATGTGAGCGGATTCCCGCTTAACAGCGCTCCAGATCCACCCCTGGCTCGTCGGCTGATCCAGGTCGTGTTGACGAAGTCCGCGGTCAGGACTATCCCCACCCGGCCGCGCGCCGCGTGAAATCCGGGCCTCGGCTCGAATAACGATGTCGGACGGCGGTTACTGCACCACCGCCTTTCGCGCGACCGCGAGATGGAGCCTCACCCGTGTCTTTGAACCCCCTGTTTCTTCAAGCCGTTCAGCCCAAGGCCGGTAACCCCGGCGTCGCCGCCGATGGCGCGGGTGGCGGAGCCTCGTCGGGGCCTCCGTCCGGCGGTGGGGGGCTCGTGATGATGCTCCCTCTCCTGATGATCGTTCCCATCCTCTTCATGTCATTCCGTCGGCAGAAGAAGGAGTCGGCGCAGCGAGCAAGTCTGAAGAAGGGCGACAAAGTCCTCACGAACGCCGGCATCGTCGGCGAGCTGATGGAAATGGACGAGAAGCTCTGCAAAGTGAAGATCGCGCCCGGAACGACGATCACCGTCGTGAGCTCGATGGTCTCGCCCTACGAGCCGGTCTCCATGACCGACTCGAAGGACGCGAAGCTCCTCGCCGAAAAGAAGTAACTCCGTTGCCGTGGGCGCCTGCACGTCGCGCGCTCTCTCCGAAGCCTCCTCGCGACTCGCGCAGACTGCGCCCCAAGGCCACCCCGCCCGACCATGAGCTCCTCTAAACGTAACTCGCTTCTCCTCGCGCTTGCGGCCCTCGGCGTGGGCTACCTCTTCTTCCGCGCCGACTCCTTCTGGGGAATCGTCTGCTCGATTCTGATCGCGGTCTGGGCGCTCGTGACGATGCTCCCCGTGATGGATCCGATCTGGCGCTTCAAGGTCGGCTTCGTGACCTGCGTGCTTCTGACGACGGGCCTCGTGCTCTGGCCGTCCGTCGACAGCATCACGGAGGGGAAGGTGAAATGCCCGCAGTACGTGCGTGATCGCATCACGTTCGGCATTGCGCCGGGCCTCGACCTTCGCGGCGGGATGCGCCTTGTTTACACGGTCGAAGTCGACGAAGCGATCCGCGACAAGCGCGACAACTTCGCCAACGACATGCGCCAGGAGCTGGCGACGATTTTCGGGATCCACTCGGGCGACGGTCTCGTGAGCCGGGACGAGGCTGCAAAGCTCGTGGAGAAGGTCACCGTCGGCATGCCCGAAGCGGCGGTGATTCGGCTCAAGTTCAAGGACCCGGCGGACATATCGAAGATCGACGAGCGCTTTCAGAAGAAGTTCTCGAGCGAGCTGTCGCAAATCCGTGGCCCGGGCGCCGATGAAGTCAGCTTCCGCATCCGCGGCGAGGTCGAAACGCAGATTCGCGATCGCGCGGTCACGCAGGCGAAGGAGACGATCGGTCGTCGTATCGACGAGCAGGGCCTTCGCGAGGCGAGCGTCACCGCGCGCGACGAGGACATCATCGTCGAGGTCCCCGGCGACAAAGAGAAAGAGTTCGAAGCGATCAAAGAGACCATCCGCCGTACGGCGCGTCTCGAGTTCAAGATGGTCGACGACCCGGCCGACTTCTTCGGCAAGGTGAAAGACGACCAAGTGCCCGAAGGCACGGGGATCTCGATCTTCCAGCAGTCCGCTCCCGACGGCCCGGGCAAGTCGGTGCAGACGCACTTCGCGCGCATCTCCAAGCGCGACAACGAGACGCAGCTCGAATGCCGCGAGCGCTTGAAGAAGTGGGTCAGCACCCTCAGCGTTCCGGACGATCACCAGATTGGCTACGAAGAGCTTCCGCCCGACGAGGCCGGCAAAGAGCAGGGGTGGATGACCCTCTACCTGTTCTCGCGCGCCGAGGTCACCGGCGACTACATCGTCGACGCCCAGGTCTCGCAAGAGCAGGGGCAGGCGATGGGCTCGTTCTACGTCGGCATCACGTTCAGCCCCGCGGGCGCGGATCGCTTCGAAGAGATCACCGGCGCGAACATCCAGCGGCGCTTCGCGATCATCCTCGACGACACGGTGAAGTCCGCGCCGGTCATCAAGTCGAAGATCGCCGGCGGCCGCGCGAGCATCACGCTCGGTGGCGGCGACCCCGACAAGCAGCTCGAAGACGCCCACAAGCTCGACAAGGTCCTCCGCGCCGGCGCGCTCCCCGCGCCGATCACGCCGTCGAACGAGTCGCTCATCGGCCCGTCGCTCGGCAAAGACGCGATCGCGCAGGCCCTCCGCGGCATGGTCGTCGGCACCGGCCTCGTCCTGCTTTTCATGATGGTTTACTACCGAAAGTCGGGCGTCGTCGCCGACGTGGCCGTCATGTTCAACCTCGCGCTCCAGCTCGCGATTCTCGCCTCCTTCAGCGCCACGATGACGCTCCCCGGGATCTCCGGCCTCGCGCTGACGATCGGTATGTCGGTCGACGTGAACGTGCTCATCAACGAGCGCATTCGCGAAGAGCTCCGCGCGGGCCGCTCGGTCCGAGCCGCCGTCGAAGCCGGCTACGACAAGGCGTTTTCGTCGATCCTCGACGGCCACGTCACCGTCCTCATCTCGGGGTTGATCCTCGCGCAATACGGCAGCGGCCCCGTGAAAGGCTTCGCGATCGCGCTTCTCGTCGGCATCGGCGCGAGCCTCTTCACGGGCGTGTTCTGCACGCGGCTGGTGTTCGACTGGTGGGTGCGTGGCGCGAAGGTGAAGCGCCTCAGCGTCGGCGCCGAGTTCTGATCTTAAGACCCAACGAAAAGCATACCCACCATGGAACTGTTCAAGCCGGGTCGCCAATTCGACTTCATGGGCCAGCGGAGGTTCTGGATCACCCTGAGCCTCGCGCTGGTGGTCATCTCGACGATCCTCGTGTTCAAGCCGGGCATCAACTACGGCACTGACTTTCGCGGCGGCACCGAAGTCGAGATCGCGTTCAAAAAGCACCTGGACGCCGGCGAGGTCCGGAAGACCGTCGAGGATCTCGGCTTCAAGACGCCCGACGTCGTTCAAGTCGTCGACACGAGCAACGCGAACCACTTCATCATTCGCGTTCAAGACGTGACCGCGCTCAGCGACGAGTCGCGGGACGAGCTGAAAAAAGCTCTCTGCTACACCGAAGACCCGAAGGCGCCCGTCTCGGACGCAGCCTCGTGCCCGCTTAATGCGCGCGCGAGCGAGGTGAAGTTCAGCCCCGGCGGTGACAAGGTCACCGCGCGCTACGAGATCGAGCCGAACCTCGAGAAAATCAAAGATCAGGTCGGCTCAGTGCACAGCGTGAGCCTCCGCCCCAGCGCGACGAACCCGCAGATCGTCAATCCGCGCGACATGCGCGTCGAGATTCAGCTGCAGTCGAAGGGTGACCAGCTCCTCGCCGGCTTGCAAAAGTCCCTCGGCCCGGACGTCGCGCCGGAGAAGGCGCTCCGCGTCGAGTGGGTCGGCGCGAAGGCCGGCAAGCAACTCACAGACAGCGCGCGAAACTCGGTCGCCATCTCGATCGTGTTCATCATGCTCTACCTCGCGTTCCGCTTCGATTTGCGGTTCGCGCCCGGCGTCGTCGTCGCGTGCGTCCACGACGCGATGGTGGTCATCGGCGTCTTCGTCGTCCTCCACAAAGAGGTCACAATCTCGACGATCGCCGCGATCCTCACGGTGGTCGGCTACTCGATGAACGACACCGTCGTCGTCTACGACCGCATCCGAGAGAACCTCTCGAAGCACCGCGGGAAGA
>JANXMC010000209.1 GCA_025354825.1 Myxococcales bacterium | reverse complement strand
CGACGAGCTTCGGGCGAACAAGCACTTCGCGCGCATCCCGGTGGTGGTCATCTCGGCGCGGCGCGACATCGCCACGCACAGCGTCGAGCTCGACGTCGACGGCTTTCTCACGAAGCCCGCCGACGCCGACGAGGTGGTTGCGATGGCGCGGAAGTTCCTCGGCGAGCCGCTGCTGGCGACGTGAGCCACGCCATCGCGCCAGGCGCAGGCAGACTCAGTGCTCTTCGGGCGCCTCTGGCGGCGTGACGAAATTGGGGAGCGCTTCTGCCGCGCCTGCGTCGGGCACAGGGAAGTCGGTCGTCTCGGTGGGCTCGGTCCCCGCGAGGTAGATCTCGTCCATCACGTCGGGGTCGCCGTCGTAGGGGAGCTTGCCCGAGTGGGTGTCGATCTTCACGGAGACCACGCCCGGCGGCTGCGGGAACGCGCTCGGCGGCTTGCCCTCGTGGGCGACCTTCATGAAGTTCACCCAGGCGGGCAACGCGGTCGATCCGCCCGTCTCGTTGCCGAGGGATTTGCCGTCGTCGAAGCCGACCCACACCGTGGCCGCGATCTCCGTCGAATAGCCTGAAAACCAGGTGTCTTTTGCGCTGTTGCTCGTGCCGGTCTTGCCGGCGACGGGGCGCGCGAGCGCTTTTGCGCGTGTGGCCGTTCCGTGGTCGACGACGCTCGTGAGCATGTTCGTCATCACGTAAGCCTCGGCCTCGTCGAGAACGCGGCGCGGAGGGGGCGCAGCAGTGAGCTGCACGTCTTTTCCGTCGGGGCCGACGATGCGCGTGACGAGGCGCGGCTCCTCGTACATCCCACCGGCGGAGAACGTCGCGTAGGCGCCGCACAGCTCGATGGGGTGGATCTCGTAGCTGCCGAGGGCGAGGGAGAGGTCGGGCTTGAGCGTCGAGCGAATGCCGAGCGACTGCCCCCACGCGACGACGTTGGCGGGGCCCACGTCTTGAAGCACGCGCACGGCGACCACGTTGACCGAGTTCGCCAGCGCCTCGCGAAGGCGCAGCGGGTCTTTCCCAGTCCACCCTTCGTAGTTGCTCGGCTTGTAGCCGCCGTCGAAATTCTCGGGGTTGACGTCGACGAGGGTCGACGGCGTGTAGCGCCGCGAATGGAGCGCATACGAGTAGACCACCGGCTTGAAGGTCGACCCTGGCTGTCTTCGCGCTTGGGTCGCGCGATCGAGGCTGCCCGAGACCGCTTCGTAATTACCGACGAGCGCCAGCACGCCGCGCGACCGCACGTCGATGGCGACCATTGCGCTCTCCGGCCCCGACTCGAGGCGCAGCGGGACTTTGAGCGGCACGCTCGACGCCATCGGCGGCGCGCCGCCGTCCTCGCCTACGGCGACCACCGGCACGTCGGGAACGGGCGCGAGCAAGCTCACACGCACGACCGCGCCCGGCGGCGCAAAGGCCGTCGGGGTGAGGTGCGCGGGGTTGTACCGCTCGTAGTCCGACAGACGCAGGACACCGAGCGCGGTCCCTACGCGCACATCGATGATGCCGAGCGCATCGTCGGCGCCGACGACGACGCCGTTGAGAATCTTGTGGGTCTCGAACGCCGGCGTGCCGTCGAACGGCGTGCTGGCGGGCAGCGGCTTAATCGGACGACCTTTGCGATCGGCCACGGGGCCCGGCGCTTTGAGCGGCCCCGCGAGGCTGTGGCGCTTGTCGTAGGCGATGAGGTTGTCGCGGACCGCTTTGCGTGCGGCCGCCTGAAGCTTCGGATCGATGGTCGTCGTGATCGTGAAGCCGCCGCGCTTGCCGCGTTCGGGCTCGAGCTCGTTGAGCATCTTGCGGGCGATCTCCACGGCCTCGGGCGCAAGCTCAGGGCGCGCCTCGACGACGGCGGAGATGTGCAGCGGCTCGGCGGCCGCCGCGTCGAGCTGCGCGTCGTTCAAGAACCCCTTCGCGCGCATCTGCCCGAGGACGTACTCGCGCCGGCTGATGGCTTTCTTCGGATCCTTCCGCGGCGAGTAGCTCTCGGGCCCGGCCACGAGACCCGCGAGGAGCGCCCCCTCGCCGATCGTGAGATCCTTCGCCGACTTGCCAAAGTTGTCGCGCGAAGCTTCTTCGATGCCGTAGCGGCCGTGACCGAAATAAATGTGGTTCAAGTAGAGCTCGAGAATCTCGTCCTTCGTGAGCTCCTGCTCCAAGCGGCGCGAGAGGAGCGCCTCGCGAATCTTCCGCTTGTACGTGCGCTCCGAGTCGAGAAGCAGGTTCTTCACGACCTGCTGCGTGATCGTCGAGCCGCCTTGGCGCGTGCGCCCCGCACGCAGATTCACGACGAATGCGCGGAGGATACCGAAGTAGTTGAGCCCCTCGTGCTCGTAGAAGCCCGCGTCTTCGGCGGCCAGAACGGCGAGCTTCACGTGGGCCGGGAGCTGCGCGATGGGCACCACGGTGCGCCGCTCGGTGAAGAGCTCGGCGAGCAAGGTGCCGTCTTTCGCGAGCACCCGAGTGACCTGCGGCGGGTGGTAATTCCCTTTGAGATCCGCAATCGACGGAAGCTCTTCTTCGTAATGCCGAATCACGACGGCGACGGCGACGAGCCCCGCCATCGTGCAGACGATGCCCGCCACGACGAGGCGCTTGGCCCACCAGATCGCACGCGCGAGGGTCATTCCAGATCGAGGAGGCGGCGGCGGTGGTGGCACGGGCCCAGGCGGGCGCGAGGGGGACGACGGCGCGCGGGGCGGCGGCGCATCGTGCGCGGGGTCGTTGGCGAGATTGGGCAGCGCAAGGCGCGTGTCGTTTGCTTCGTCGGGATCGGGCCGCGAGAGCGCGGCTTCGATCGACGACGACGAGCTTGCCTGATCGCGGGCTTCGGGCTTCGAGACGCGCACGTTCTTCGGAGAAACGCTCGACGACGAGCGCCCCATTCCAGGAGATGACGGAGGCGCGCCTTTCGAGGGAGGGTCGGACACGGCACCCCGGGTCTAGCGACGAATGGGCCTCGGCGCCAGCGCGCCCACGTCTAGGTTCCGCGGCGCGCCCGCGAAGCCTCTAGCGGCCCATCGCGCGCATCACGACGATCGCAAGGCCAACGCCGAGCGCCATGAACGCGACGGCGACGCCGATGAGCATGCCGAGGCTCACCTTTTGGGGGCGAACCGAATGGGTCGTGCTCGACCCGGGGCGCAGGCTCCGCTCGACGACCCGCGGCTCGCTCGGTGGCGCGTTCGACGCGAGCGCGCCCGCGGCCGACGACGGTACAGGAACCGACGGCCCCGGCCTCGACGGAGAGGGCATCGACGGCGGCACGGCGCCGACGCGCTCGGTGGCGGCCGTCTCGGTGCCCGACTGCGCGAGCTGCGGCGGAAGCTCGGTCTGCCCCGAAAG
>JANXMC010000201.1 GCA_025354825.1 Myxococcales bacterium | reverse complement strand
GCCTACCCGCCGACGAGCTTTCCCGTGCGCGATCTCCTGGTGCTCGAGCAGCTCGCGCTCGCCCCGTCGGACGTCGCGTGCGAGCTTGGAATAGGCAGTGGTGGCACCACCGCGCGCCTCGCGAAGCTGTGCGCCCGTGTGACCGGCTTCGAGATCTCCGCGCCCACGGCCAACGCTCTTCGCTACCTCGAAGCGCGCCACGGGAACCTCTCGATCGTCGTCGCCGACGTCACCGACGCGTACGCGCTCGCCCCGTTCGCCGGCGGCTACACGCGGCTCGTCGCCTGCGACACGCTCGAGCACGTGGCCTCGCCGGCGGGGTTCTTTCGCGCCGTGGCGACGCTCCTCGCGCCGGGGGCCACGTTCCTCGTGACCTTCCCCAACGAGCCCGTCGCGCGCATGCACGGTGTCACGAGGTTCGATCACCAGGACGACCTTCGCATCCTCGCGAGCAACGCCGGCCTCGAGGTCACGCGCATCGCCTCGGCGACCCTCACGCCCTACGCCGCCGCTCTTGCCGAAGGGCTCGCTTACAAGCCGATTTCGACGGTGCGCGCGCTCCGCCGCAGCAGGCCCGCGGGCGAAGCGCCTCCGCAGACCTTCGAGCGGACGCACTTTTACAAGAAGATGGAGACGTGGCGAAAGCTCGCGCCGGCCATCAACGCCTATTGGTATGGCGTCTTGCGCGCTATGAGCGCGCGTGGCCCGTGCTTCGAGCTCGACGACAGGTTCGCGCGTGAGCCGTTCACAGATACCCAAGTTGTGGTGTTGGGCCGCAAGCCGTCGTCGCCTTAGCGTTTCGCGCGTTTCGCTTCGAGCACGCGCGTGACGTGGTCGCCCAGGGCCGCGACCTTGATCGCCCAGGTCTCGGCTTTCATCGCGCTGCTCCGTGCGCGGCGCGCGGCAGGCGAATCTTCACGAAGGGCAATCTCGATCTGCTCGAGCACCTCGCGATGGGTGCGCCCGACGCGCGTGAGCGATGGGCTCAATCGGCATTCTGGAATATCGGTGGAAACGACGGGGAGCCCCGCGCTCACGTATTCGCGAAGCTTGATGGGGTTCACGTGAACCGTAAGCTCGTTGATTTTGAAGGGGCAGAGGGCCACGTCGAACCGTTTGCAATAGGTCGGAAGCTCGGAATAGGGCTTTCGATCGACGAGGCGGATATTCGGGTATCGCCGCAGTCTCTCGACATCGACGAGGGCGCGCCCCACGACGGCGAGCGTCCAGCCGGGGCGCTGCTCGGCGAGGTAGGCGAAGAGGTCGAGATCGATCCAGTCTTGCACGAGGCCGAAGAAGCCGATGACGGGCCCGTCGATGCCCAACAGCTCGGGCGCGATGGGCGTCGCGGCGTCGAGCGCCCTGGCGAAGTGCGCCTGGTCGACGCCGTGGGACGCGAGGTGCGTTTCGTCGTTGAAGGCCCGTTTGCTCTCGTACAGGCTTCGAGACGTCGCAAAGACGATATCCACTTTGGCAAGCAACGCGCGCTCTTGCTTCACGATTTTCGCCGTATCGACATAGCTGAATTGGGACCACTCGTCGGTGCAGTAGTAGACCGAAAGCTCCTCGCCGAGTGTCCCCACGTAGTCGGTCGCCGTGGGCAAGAAGGTCCACGTTTGAAACGGCATCATCCCGAGGCGATGGCGAAGCGGCGCGAGGCTCCCACGAAGAATCTGGCGATTCGCGCGCGTCGCCAGAGCGCTGTGGGGGAAGGGGAGAACGAGGGGCGTGTACACGTGGAGCCCCGGGCTCACTTCGCGTGCGCCTTGACCAAGCGTCATGAGCTTACGTTTGATCTTCGCCACGTCGCGCGGGCTCGCGAGGCTCGGTGTTCGCGTCGAAATCGAATTGAGCCAGAGCACCGTGTTGTCCTCGCCGAGGAGGCGCATCACGTGGTTGTTGCTCGTCGGATCTTCGCTCCACTCCTTGGCGAAGCAGACGATGTTCGCGCCACGCATCACGACGCTCGCGCCCGCGCACGTGCGACTGCAGTGTCCGCACGCTTCCACGCCTGCGCCCCCATACGCCCGACGCGCGCCAAAAGGGTGCCGCGAGGGTACGCGTAGCTTCGCGTCGGCGGGGCTTCGGCTCCTTCTTTCAAACGTGCGGCGAGCGCGCCCACCGTGTCGACCTCGAAGCTGTCGCGTGCGTCGTGAAGAAACGCCATGACCTCGCGGAGGCGCTCGAGATTCACACGATTAACGTGGGCGCGTCGCGCGGCAACGTCGTCGATGACATACAGCTCGAACGAGTGCGTGACGATCGTCACCTCGCGAATGCCCAGCGCGTGACATGTACGGAGCGTGCTCACCAATTCGCCCGTCGACACTGCGGCGATTTGCAAATGGCGATAGCGCGCGACGGTGCCGAGGGTCGCCTCTTCGAAGCACGTAATCGGCAATTCGAAGACGCCCGGTGCGGGCGCTGCGAAGAGGCCAGGCGCGGCGGCTTCGAAGCGCATTTTGCAATTCTTGCCGAAGTAGCACGGGTTGTAATTGCTACTCAGCACGAGCCCGGTGTCGGCCATCGCCTGCCACGTTTCGTTCGTCGCGCCGAAATTCCCCGCGCGAAAGGCGCGTAGGCCGTCCTTCGGCACGCCCGCCTCGACGAGGCGCGCGAGCCCCGTTTCCAGAAGCGCGGTCTGCGCGCGCCGGGGGTACGCGCCGATGTCGTCGGCTACGGGCGAAGCGCCGCGGGAGACCGCGTCGGCGGCGGCTTGAATCGGGTGGGTATGAAGTTGGATATCGTGACCCCGCGCCCCAATTGCCGAGCAGACGTCGCGGAGCCCCTCGATTCCAAAATAGACCGCGCCGAGCGCCTCGACGAAAAACGTCCCCCGGGCGCCGTAGCGCTCGATTTCACGCATGATCGCCGTAATGCCAAGCTCGGCCGTCTGGTTTTCGAATCGGCCCCAGACCCGGAGGTCGTAGCCGAGAGGCGGCTGCACGCCGCGCGCCTCGGCGCACTCGACGTCGACGGTAAGATAGACGCGCGTTCGCGGTGTCATGAGCGATCGCGATGCGAAAAGAGCCCGCTAACCACATCGCAAATGCGCTCGGCAGCATGGCCGTCCCAGAAGCGCGGCGCAGTTACGGTGTGCCGCGACGCGGACGCCACCATCGACGCGGCGAACGCCCGCTCTACCCCTTCGCGCGACGTTCCGGCGAGGAGATTCGTCCCTTCGTCGACCGTCACGGGCCGCTCGGTGTTCTCGCGGAGCGTGATGCATCGAATGCCCAATACGGTTGTCTCTTCTTGAACGCCCCCCGAGTCGGTCAACACGACGCGGGCATTGGCCATGAGCTTCAAGAAATCGAAGTAGCCGAGGGGCTCGGTTACGGTGATGCGCGCCGGATCGAACGCCACGCCCGCGGCCTCAGCGCGCGCGCGCGTACGCGGGTGCATTGGAAAAACGAGCGGCAGCGAGCGGGCGATGCCGTCGAGCGTGTGCGCAAGCGACGCGAACGTGCTCGCGTCGTCGACGTTGCTCGGGCGGTGCAGCGTCACGAGGCCATACGCGTTCGGCGTAAGCGCGAGCCGTTCGAGCACCGCCGATGCGTCTGCCCGTGCGCGCGCGGCGAGGAGAGAATCGATCATCACATTACCGACGTAATGGGTTCGCTCCGCCGGCACGCCTTCCCGCGCGAGGTTGGCGAGACCCGCAGGCTCGGTGACGAAGAGGGCGTCGGCGAGGGCGTCGGTGAGACGCCGATTGGTCTCCTCGGGCATGTCGAGATCGTGACTGCGAAGCCCCGCCTCCACATGGAGGAGCAGCGGGCGCGTGCGGGACGCGGACGCGAGCGTCGTGTAAAAGGGCGTCGGCAGCACGTGCTTCGCCGTCGCCAATGCGCACGCGAGGGTCGACGTCACGTCCCCCACGACCAGCACGGCTTCGGGATTCTCGCGCGCGAGGACCGCCTCGAACGCGCGAAGGGTCTCCGCCGTTTGCGCCGTGGGGGTGCCCGTCGCGATCGCAAGCTGCGCGTCGGGCGCCCGTATGCCGAGGTCGTCGAAAAACGCTTTCGACAGCGCATCGTCGTAGTGCTGCCCCGTGTGAATGAGCTTTACGTCGAGCGCGGGGTATTTCAAAAATGCGCGGAGCAGCGGCGCGACCTTCATGAAGTTTGGCCGAGCGCCCGCGACGCAGAGAATCTTCGGCGACCTCGTAGGCGGCATGAACCGACAAAGGTAGCTCTCTCCGCGCGCGCGCGCACACACGACAGACGACGTGCGGCCGCTATACTGAGGGCGATCGATGGATGCCGCGCCGCTCTACCCCTTCGTGACGATCGCCATGCCGTGCCTCGACGAAGCGCGTGGAATCGAGGCGTGCTTGGCGACTGTTCGCGCGCAGGACTACCCCGGCGACCGCATCGAGATTCTCGTGGTCGACGGCGGAAGCACCGACGGAACGCGGGCGATCCTCGCGCGCATCGCCGCCGCCGACGCGCGTGTTCGCCTACTCGATAACCGGGCGCGCCTGCAAGCGGCGGGGCTCAACGTCGCCATCGCCGAGGCCAGGGGCGACATTGTGCTTCGTATGGACGCGCACTGCGCCTACGCACCCAACTACGTGCGCGCGTGCGTCGACGCACTCGCGCGAACGGGCGCCGACAACGTCGGCGGGGCGCAGCGTGCGCGCGCGACGACGCTCTTTCAACGCGCCCTCGTCGCGGCGCTGTCGAGCCCGCTCGGCGTGGGCGGCGCAAAGTACCGATCTGCCGGAAACGAAGGGTACGTCGACACCGTCTTCCTCGGCGCATTCCGCCGCGACGTGCTCGAGCGTGTCGGCCTTTATGATCCGCGCGCCGTGACGAACGAAGACGCCGAATTGAACCAACGCATCACCGCCGCGGGCGGGCGTATCTATTTGAGCCAGGATATCGTCGTTCATTACCATCCACGGGAGTCGTTCTCGGCACTCTCGAAACAGTATTTCAAATACGGATTTGGCCGCGCTCGCACGCTCCTCAAGCACCGCGGCCTCGCCAGCATCCGCCCCGCGCTTCCGTTTTTGATGACGGCCGCGGGCGCGCTTCTTCTCACAACGTCGCCCCTTCAACCTTTTACGCCCTACGCCTTTGGCGCCTACGCCGTCGCCACCGCCGTCGAAGCGGTTCGAGTGGGACGCGCCGAAGGGGTGGCCGCGATCGCGCTCGTGTGGGCTATTTTTCCTGTGCTCCACGTCTCCCATGGCATAGGTTTCGGCGTGGGCCTCGTTCGTTACGCCGTCGCGCCCGATTGGACGCCCAGCGTCCCCCCCCAGGCTGCGCCCGCGTGATCATGGGAAAAGCGTCGCGCGTTCTCCTGCTCGAGCTCAACGAGCTTTCGCCGCTTCTTCTCGAGCGGTTCATCGCTCGGGGCGAGCTGCCGACCTTTCGCGGATTCCGAAATGAATCCCATGTTCATCGCACGATGGCCGATGAGCGGTACCCCTATCTCGATCCGTGGATTCAGTGGGTGACCGCCCACTCAGGGCTTCCGTTCGCCGAGCACCGTATCGAGCATTTGAACCAAGGGCACACGCTCGTCGCGCCAAACGTGTGGGACGTTCTCGACGCCGCGGGTCTCGGCA
>JANXMC010000140.1 GCA_025354825.1 Myxococcales bacterium | reverse complement strand
CATCGGAACGTGATCGAAGGCCGCCACCGCACCCCATTTGCCTTCGCCCTCGCGGCCGGCGCGCTCGCCGCCGCAAGTCTCGTCGCCACCGGCTGCGCGGGCCGTTCGCCCGCCGCCGCCGCGAGCCGCCGCACGGGCGAGCCTGCGAGCGCCGTCGCCGTCTCGGGCGTCGGTGGCTTGCCCGAAGGCGCGGCCGACGTCGCCGCGTTGCGCGGCCTTTCCTACACGCGCCCGCTCACCCTCGAGCACGTCACGCGCGCGCGCTTCAAGAAAGTGCTCGCGTCCCTCGCCTCGCCCGAGACGGGTCGCGTCGACGTGATGAAGGCTTTCGGCTTCGTCGCAATGGATGCGGTCGTGAGCGACGCCGCCGACGTTCGTCTTCAGGCCGAGCAGCTCGTTGCGCTTTACGACTTTCACTCCCGATCCGTCTACGTGCGCGAGCCGTTGCCAGGCGCCCCTCCCGCGCCGAAGGGGGCGGACGATCTCACGATTGCCCACGAGCTCACCCACGCGCTGCAAGACGACCACTACCCACTTACGATTATCGAAGAGCCCGTCGATTCGGACGAACGGCTCGCGCGTCGCGCGGTCTACGAGGGGGATGCCATCGTCACGTCGGCGCTCGTCGTTGCGAAGCGCACGGGCAAGTCCCAAGACGACGCCTACGACGACGTCACGACCGAAGCGGCGGCGGGGGCCGTCGCGCGAAATGCCTTCGTCGATCGCCACGCGGCTCCGCTTCTCGCGCGCACGTCGACGCTCGTCCGCGCCGAGCTGTCGTTCGTCTACGACGCGGGCGCCAGCTTCATGGCGCGCGTCTACGAAACGGGCGGGCCACGCCTCGCCAATGGCGTGCTTCGCACACTACCCACGACGACCGAGCAGGTCCTGCACCCCGAGAAGTACGTGGCCGGGGAAGCCGCTCTCGAAATGGGATCGCCCGCGCCTCCGCCGGGGTTCGAGGTCGTGCGCTCGGGGCGTCTCGGTGAGCTGGCTACGAGCGCTCTTTTGCGCCAGACACTGCCGCTCGAAGTTGCCATTCCCGCGGCGCGTGGGTGGGGCGGTGATGCGTATTCCGTAGTGCGCGATTCGAGCACGGGGCGCCTCGCCGTCTTGTGGGCGACGGCGTGGGACGACGCGGGCGCCGCCGCGCGCTTCGCCGATGCGCTCGGACGCGCAACCGCGTGCGTAACGCCTGCGCCCTGCGACCAGCTCGGCCCTGTCTTCCAAGCGCGGGTCGGCGCGCGCGTCGCGTGGGTACGAGGCATCGAAGGGGGCGACGCGCTTCTCGCCGGGCTTAATGCCATCGAGGCACGCCCCCCCGCACGCAAAGCGCCGCTCAAAGGAATTACCGCCTTCGCGGTTCACGAGCGCACCAAGGGGAACGCGCCGCCCGTCGCCGCCTCGGACGGGCGCATCACGCTCGCCTCCGCAGGCATTCGCTGCCGCGTCCCCAAGGGGTTTCACGCCGCGCCAACGCGCTCGCTCGATCTCATGATCAATGCCGATCACGAGCAGGGTGTCGCAGGCAGCCTCGCAACCTACGAAGAGCCCTACGACGAAGAGCACGTGGCGCAGCTTCGGGCGTACTTCGCGTCGGCGTTCTCGGCCGGCTTCGACGCCGAGTCGCGCCTCCTCCCCGAGCCACCGCGCGAGATCGCGACGCCGCTCGGCAAAGGGACGGAGCACCGCTGGGGAGTCGCGGGAACCACCGTGCGCCTGTCGGTCCTCGCGCTTCCGCGGTGCGACGGCCTTGCGATGATGTTCGTGGCCCGTGTCACTCGATCGCCATCTTCGCGCGCGGCGCTCGATGAGTGGCTGGCGTCGTTCGAAGACATCCCCGGCGCATCGAGCGCAACGAACCCGACGAGCGCGCTCTGCAAAAAGTCGCATCCTGCCGCGCCCGCGACATCGGACTAGCGGCCCATCGCAACCGCCGCGACCCTTCGGCGCGACGCGGCATCAGAAGCGTAGCCTTGCTACGATTGTGCACGGCGCAAGTCCCGAATTGTGCGCAATTTCCCTCGTTATTCGAGATTTGAAGCAAATCTTAACGTCTGAGAAACAGTGCGGATACCCGGTGCGTGCTCTGCTCATCTCGAAGGAGCTCACCGTCGTCGCGCACTCGGCGTTCGGCTGTGTGCGCTTCACCGAGGTCAGCAACCACGCCAGGGCGTGAGAGAGGCCGTAGGGATGGGGGGACTCTGCGTGACAGTGAACCGATGCTGCGACTGAACGCGCCCGACTCGAGCTTCGCCCGGTCCTTCGACCAAAAGTCTGCGCCCGCCGCGCATCCGCTCTTGCCGCGATGGGCGCGCGTCGCCGCCCTCGGCCTTGCGCGCGACAACGACGGGCAAGCCGTCGGCGTAAGCCGCGGCGAGCTTCGCGAGCGCAGAAATCGCCTCGCCGACGTCTTCCGCGAGGAAGAGACGCTCATCGCGCCGATCACGGAGGAGCTCGCAGCCCAGGCGCTCTGCGTCGTGATCGCCGATGGCGACGGCATCGTTCTGTCGGTGCGCGATGGCGGCGTCTTCTCCACAGCGGCCGACCGCGCGCGTCTCGTCGAAGGGTCCGACTGGAGCGAATCGGCCCGCGGCACCAACGGCATCGGCACCTCCATCGTCGAGCGCGCCCCCGTGGCCGTCATTGGGAGTGCCCATTACGAAGCACGTAACGCTGGGCTCTTCTGTTATGCGACTCCCGTCTTCGATGCGCGCGGTGATCTCGCCGCCGTCATCGACGTGAGCGGCCCGTTGCCCCGCCACGACGAAGCGGTCGGCGTTGCGGTTCGCCTCGCAGGCGCATCGCTCGAGCGCTCGCTCCGCGCGGCAGCATATGCCCGTGTCGGCTTTGGCAACTTCGCCATCGTCGAGCGCCTCGTATTCCGCTCGCGCACGCCCGCCCTTTTGATCGAGTCGCGCGGCCCCGTCCGCCTGTGCAACGAGATCGCACGGCGCGACGTGCTCGAGGGGCGCTCCGGCGTCGACTGCGTCGGCCTCTTCGGAATCGAGTTCTCGGCCCTCGCCGAGCTCGCACGCCGCGGTCGCGAGCTCCGCTTCGAGACCCGCGACAAGATGTACGGCGCCACCCTCGACCCCGTGCTCGACGGCAGCGGCCGCGTGCTCGGCGTCGTCGTGCACCTCGAGCCGGCGGCCGCGTCCCATGCGCAGGTTGCGGCGACGGCCGATCGTGCGCGCGCCAGCGAAACACCGGCCGCGAGCCGTGGTCGCGAACGAAGCCGCGAGGGGGCTTCGTTGCCGCCGTCGTTCGATGCGATCTACGCGATCGACCCCGCCGTGGTTCGCGCGAAAGAGGCCGCCGCCGCCTTTGCGCCCACCGCCGCGCCCGTTCTTCTCGTCGCCGAAGCCGGCACCGGCAAGCGTCTCTTCGCCCGCGCAATGCACGCGGCGAGCTCCTTTGCGACGGGACCGTTCATCGCCCTGAGCTGCCGGGCGATCTCCGAAGATCTGCTCGAGCGCGAGCTGCGTGCGACCTCGCGCGAACGCACGCGCGTCGCCGTCGACGATGCGTCGCGGTCGCAGACTCTGCCTGGGGGTGTCGCGCCGACGCCCGAGCAGCAGCGCGATGCGACCAACGACGCGCCCCTCGGCCTTCTCGCGTCGGCGAGCGGAGGCACGCTCTTCCTCGACGAGATCTCGGAGATGCCCGAGCGCCTCCAGGGGCTCCTCCTTCGCGCCCTCGACGACGAGACCCGTTACGTCGAGGGCGACTTTCGCGCAGGGCGATTGCCGTTTCGCCTTATCGCGGGCTCGTCGCGCGACCTTCCCGCCCTCGTCGAGGCCGGCAGCTTCCGACGTGATCTCTTCTACCGAATCCACGGCGCATCGCTCACGATCCCGCCGCTTCGCAAGCGCGCGGATCGCACAG
The DNA here is from genome assembly GCA_025354825.1 of Myxococcales bacterium. GTDB lineage: Bacteria > Myxococcota_A > Polyangia > Polyangiales > Polyangiaceae > JANXMC01. The sequence goes on along the minus strand of JANXMC010000140.1, from coordinate 6,522 downwards.
GCCTCGCCGAGTCGCTGCTCCAACGGCTGCGCGTGACGCCGCCGGCGCTTGGTCGATCGGCGATCGATTACATCGAATCCCATACGTGGCCGGGCAATGTGCGCGAGCTGAAGCTCGCCCTCGCCAACGCGCTGACCCTCCGCCCGTCGGGCCATCTCGAACGCGAGCACTTCCCTCGAAACGCGAACGCAAACGCCGGCAATCGCGCGGCTACGGCGCAGGCTGCGGGCGCGCGCACACCTTCGGTTCCGGCTATCCCCGCCCCTCGTCGAATGTAAGAAATACGAACTACGTCTTTTGCGGATGACGTTGACGGAGACGATGCGCCCAGCAAATACTTGAATGTCGAACCGCGGTACGCTTCGGAGTCGACATCGCAGGAGCACCGTAATGATTACGGTGCACCTCTTGGAACCAAGGGCAAACTCCGGGCGACCGGAGGACGCAAAGCCAACGGGGCTCACCGAGCCGGCCGGGTTGCTGCAAGGGGCACGGAGTGCGGTCTAAGAAGCTAATTTTCGCGGTATCGGGGCTCGCACTGTGCGGCGCCGTCGCCTGTAGCGTCACGGGGACGAGCACCTCGGAGCATTCGGGCTCCGTCGACGGACGCATGCACGTGAAGAACACGAGGCTCGGCCTCACCGGCACGGCGAGCGGCTCGGGCCTGCGCCCGCAGACGTTCGCCGCCGACGGCGCGTTCACCTACGTCGCGTCGGTCGATTCGCCCGTCGATGCGGCCACGGGGAAGCGCATTCAGGCGACCAACTTCGCATTCGACGACCGCTACGCGTACATCGTTTACAACGTCCAATACGAAGAAGTCTCCGGCGGGCTCGACGTGGTCGACTTGCAAGATCTCGAGAACCCGCGGCTCGTCTCGTCGACGCTCTTCGATACCGCGGAGTTCGCCGACATCAAGCTCTCGGGCCACTACGCCTACCTCGCTGGGCACAGATCCGACGGCTACAACGCCGCGTCCGTGATCACGGTCGACGTCGCCGACGTCGAGCACCCGCAGCGCGTCGCGACGCTCGATCTCACGGGCCATTACGCGACGAGCATCGCGGTCGACGGCAAGACGGCCTACGTCACCACGGGCGACGACGGCGGTCTCGCGCAGATCGACGTGACGAACCCCGCGTTGCCGTCGCTCACGACGTTCACGGCGATTCCCCACGCGCTTCACGTTGTCCGCGACAGCGCGCACACGTATCTGCTCGGCGGCTCGCCCAGCACGCTCTACACAGCCCTCGACGGCAACCCGCTCGCGGCCTATCCGTCGCCCGTCGCGCAGAGCACCCTCGAGTCGCCGGCCCGCGTTTCCCTCTGGAATCGCCGCCTTTACACGAACGCGGGCGCCAATCTCGTCTCGTCCGAGGTGCCCGATATTCACCCCGTCGAGCCGCTCGCGTCGCTCCTGGGGACGAGCAACGGCCTCGACGTGGCGGACGGCTACGCAGTCCTCGCGCAGGGCGAGAAGGGGACCGCCGTGTTCGACGTCGCGACCCCGGGCGTGGCGACCTCCCTCGGATCCTTCGCATTCCCCGACGAGCGCGGAAGTGCCAACGAAGTGCGCTACGGCGCGACCTCGAATGCCCATTATATTTTTCTCAGCAACGGCCTCGAAGGCTTTCGCATTATCCGATTTGCGGGCGCGACCACGTCGCCACCCATCGATTCGGACGCAGGCACGGCGGGCGACGGCGGCACTTCGCCGGACGCGTCGCCCCCCGCCACGCAGTGCGTGACGCCAGACTGGTCGGCGGAAGCTTCGGGCAACGCGTGGTGGTCCGCGCCCGCGCCGCCGAGTGATGCCACGGCCGAAGCGACGGAGGCGACGCCCGGCGCGTGGTCGCAGCTCGCCGTCGAGACGACGCCCCTCTGCATCGTCGAGGTTTACACGCCGTTCGAGCCGACGTGCGTGGGCGCGCAGTTGAAGCGCGCGCGCGCCATCGGCGACCGCCCGAACGAAGGTCAGTCGTGCCCGCTCACGTGCCCGACCGGGACGGTGATTTCCAATGCGCATACGCGCTACGGCGAGGCGAGCCCGTTCAACGAGGTTGGCGGCTACAGCTGCTCGGGCGCGACCGAACGGGACACCCACGAGATCGACTGCGACTCGATGAGCGACTTCTGCAACACGAAGGGGCAGTCGCTCTGCCTCACGACGTATCACAACAGCTACTGCGGGGACCCTTGGGTCAACTGCATCAAGACCGGCCGCACGCGGTGGGAATGTGTTCCAAGCGGCGTGATTACGCCGCCTTCGGAATAAGGGCGGGCCTGAGGGGCGGCGGCTCCGTAGCGGCGTAGTCGGCCGCTACGGCTTCTTGTCCGCCTCGCGGAGCACCGTGACCTTGTCGCCCGTAATCTCGACGACTTCGATGGGGCCCGCGTAGTACTTCGACATCCCCACGTCGATTCGGTAGGCGTGGTCGTCGCATGCGCGGCTGATGCCGCCGCGTTGAACGGTGTGCCCCATCACCATGCGCTTGGCGCCCATCGCCGCGAGCGCTTCGGTGAGCACTGCGCAGTCGCGGGGCGCCGGCGCTTCGGAATACATGCGTGTCCAGACCGGGCCGTCCTCGCCGACGACGATGCGCGGCGGGTTGGGCGAGCGGCCGAGGAGCCAGTCGTGGGTCTCGTCGTTCATGCGATCGAGCCCGTAGGCGACGTGCTTGGGGAGGATGCCGCCGTGGACGAAGACGGTGTCGCCCACCTTCGCGAAAAGCGGGCGATCGGCGATGATCGTCGCGAACGGACCGCCGGGGACGAAGGCGGTCGCGCGCCCGCGTTTTTCGCCCTCGACGTTCGCCTCGCGCACGCGGGTCTCGGCGACGACGCCCGCGGGTTTGATATCGCGGAATGCCGAAAACCCGCCCGGCGTGACGTACCGAAAATCGAGCGACGCATTCATCAGCTCGTGGTTTCCGGCGAGCGCAATGAGCTCGCCGCCGGCGCTCTTCGCGGCGCCTTTGAGCTTCTCGAGAAGCTCGAGGATCGCGCGGTCGCCGTCGCCCCGATCGATGACGTCGCCCGTCTGCACGACGACGAGCTTGCCGCCGATCCAAGCGTCGTTTCCGTCGATGGCGCCGGCGAGGCGAAGTGCGCGGCGTGTTGCATCGAGATCGCCGTGGAGATCGCCAATGCCGACGAGCCGCTCGGGCGCGGGGCGCGTGAGGGGTCCCGACCACGGACCCGACGGCGCTTTCGGAGGCGCGGCGGAAGACGCCGCGGACGACGTCGCGCCCGTCGATGTCGGGGGCTCTTGCGGTGTCGAACGCGAACAGCCCGAGAAGGCGAGCGCGGTCGCCGCAAGCTTGAAAATAAGGGAAACCGCCCGTGCCGAAGGCATCACGAGGCCGCGCCCACGGTGATTGCGAGGCCCGTCCGCGCGCTGCTCAAGATGGCCTCGAGCGTCGCCGCCGTGTCGAGGCTCGCCTTCGAGCGCGCGAGGTAGTCGTCGCCGCCGTGGCCCGTCACCACCATGCGCGCGAACGCTTCGGCCTCGAGGCGAAACCCGTTTTGCGCGGCGAAGGTCATCGTATCGAAATCGGCCCCTGCGTCCGGCACGCGCTTGATGCGCAGGCTCGGCGACCGAACGCGGTCCGTGTGATTCAAGTAATCCGTTTCGATCACCCCGCGCGACCCGACGACGACGGCGCGGCGGTGCACCGCCCCCGACATGGTGCAGGAGATTTGCGCGAGCCCGGCCCCTTCGAAGTCGAGATTCGCCACGAGGGTCATGTCGACGCCCGTACCCGCCCAACGCGCAAAAGCACTTACGCGTAGGGGGCGTTTGCCAAATACGAGCCTTGCGAAGCTCACCGGATAACAGCCTACGTCCATAAGCGCGCCGCCGGCGAGGGCGGGATCGAGGCGAACGTTGCCGGGGTCCGTCAGCGGAAATCCGAACGACGCTTGAAGCAGTGAGACGTCGCCAATGGCGTCGGCCGCGAGGAGGCGCGAGACCTCGAGTGTCTGCGGTTGAAAGTGGAACGGGAACGCCTCGAGCAAGAGCACGCCATTCGCTTGGGCCGCGTCGAACATCGCACGCGCGTCGCTCTCGTTCGGCGCCAGCGGCTTCTCGCAGAGCACGTGCTTTTTCGACTGGAGAGCCTTGAGCGTCCACTCTTTGTGGAGGCCGTTCGGCAGCGGAATGTAGATCGCGTCGACGTTGGGGTCGGCGAGGAGGGCGTCGTAGCTCTCGACGACGCGCTCGACGTTGTGGGCGCGGGCGAAGATCGCTGCGCGCTCGGGCGTGCGGCTCGCAACGGCAACGACCTCGACGTGCGCCGAGGGGCGCACCCCTTCGACGAAGGAGTTGGCAATCTTCGCACTACCCAGAACGCCCAGCCGTAACTTCATGAAATCTCCATTTCAATACCGAATACGCTGCCGAGATCTTTCGACGCGAGGACGCGTTTCGGGGCCTTGCGCGCGGCCTTGCCGTGCTTCGCCAACGAGGCCGTGACAAGCGCCTTCGTGTCGACACCGCGGAGCACGAAGAGCAGCTCGGGCCGTGCGTCGAGGCGCGCGCCGACGCCGTAGAGCACCGCGGCGACATGCTTGCACATGCGGGCCCAGTCGGGGCACGTGCAGGCTAGGGCGATCTCGCCTGCGCCGGGGAAGAGGCCGCCTTGCGCGTGGGTCATCGCCGCGAGAACGCCTTTCGGCAGGCGGCCTTCGAGCAGCTCGACGACGGACGCGACGCTCGCCCCGCAGGCCTTGCCGAGCTCCTTTACGCGCGGCTTTGCGAGGGGTGTCACGGTCACGGCGACTTCGTACATCGACGAGCCCGCGACGATGGCCGCGATCTCCCCCTTTGCGACGTCGAGGTGCACGACGCTGCCGTTTCGCACGTAGGTGCGGCCGCGGGGCATGCGCGTGGCGAAGTCGCTGTGCGTCTCGAGGTGGCTGCACCAGGCTTTGCCCCAGAATGTTTTTGCGATCGCACGCCCCTCGATGACGACGGGGGTAATCACGCGGCCCTTCTTGCGAAGCGCCTCGACGTGCTCGTAGGCCTGCCTTCGCCGCTCCGCGATGCTTACGTAGGGTTGAAACTCGAAGTGGTCGTTCTGCCCGGAGGAATACCAGCTTCGCGTCATTCGGTTTGAGAGCCTTCCTGTGCCGAGCGTATATCGAGGGAGACCATTCGCAGCAACGCCTCGTTCGACATCTCGGTGAGGGGCACCTCGTCGTGCCCCTCGAGAAGCCCCGCCGCCATGGCGCGCTTGGCCGCAATGAGCTCGTCGACGCGCTCTTCCACAGTCCCCCGGCAGACGAGCTTGTGCACCAGGACAGGGCGCTTTTGTCCAATGCGATAGGCCCGGTCGGTGGCCTGATCTTCGACGGCCGGGTTCCACCAGCGATCGAAATGAACCACGTGGGATGCCGCCGTGAGCGTGAGCCCCGTGCCGCCCGCTTTGAGCGACAGCACGAAGAAAGGAGGGCCGCCGTCGGACTGAAAGGCGTCGACGAGCGCCGTGCGGTCTTTCACGGGGACGCTTCCGTGAAGCACCAGGCCGGGGCGACCGAAGACGGCTTCGAGGGCGCGGGCGAGGGGGGCCGTCATTTCGCGGAACTGCGTGAAGACGAGCATCTTCTCTTGCCTCTCGGCGATCTCGCGGGCGAGCTCGACGAGGCGCGTGAGCTTGCCGCTCTCTTCGGGCGCGTAGACGCCGTCGCCGCGAATCTGCGACGGGTGGTTGCAAATCTGCTTCATCGCCATGAGCGACGCGAGCACCGCCCCGCGCCGCGCGATGCCTTGGCCGTCTGGGCTCGCGAGCTTCCTCTCGAGCGCCGCGACGGCGTCTTGGTAGAGAGCGGCTTGGGAGCGGGTTAGCGGGCAGAGCGCGCGCATTTCGGTCTTCGGCGGCAGATCCTTCTGCACGCGCGGATCGGTCTTGAGGCGCCGCAAAATGTAGGGCGATACGAGGGCGCGGAGATGCGTGTAGAGCGCACCTGTCTTCTCGAGCTCCCGAAGCACGCGGCGTTGATCGGCGGGCGTGCCGAGGAGGCCCGGCGTGAGGAACTCGAAGAGCGAGAAGAGATCGCCGAGCCGGTTTTCGATAGGCGTCCCCGTGAGCGCGAAGCGCGTACGCGCGCGGAGACGCTTCACCGCGCGCGTCTGTTGGGCGCTCGGATTTTTAATCGCCTGCGCCTCGTCGAGGATCACGACGCCCCACGCCTGCTCGGCGAGGGCCGCGGTTCGAACCACGGTGCCGTAGGTCGTGAGCACGACGTCGACGGCGTCGAACGGCAAGCGCTCGGCCGACGCGTGCACCGTGGCGAAGGTGAGGCTAGGCGCGAATCGCGCGGCCTCGGAGGACCAATTGCCAAGGAGCGACGCGGGCACGACGAGGAGCGCAGGCGGCCCCTTCGACGTTGATTTCGCCTTTAAACAGAGAAGAAACGCGAGCACCTGCACGGTCTTCCCGAGGCCCATGTCGTCGGCTAAGCAGCCGCCGAGACCGAGCTCGTAGAGCCATAAGAGCCACGTCACGCCGACCTTTTGATACG
>JANXMC010000135.1 GCA_025354825.1 Myxococcales bacterium | reverse complement strand
CGTACGGACGCGGGCGGCGGCCATCGGTATCGAGACGGTCGTCGGCGACCACAAAACGTTCGACGTGACGGCGAAGGTCTTCGGCGCGGTGGTGCAGTACCCCGCGACGGACGGCGCAATCGTCGATTACCGCGCGTTCATCGAAAAGGTTCACGCAGTCGGCGGTCTCGTGACGATGGCGGCCGACATTCTCGCCCTTGCGGTGCTCACGCCGCCGGGTGAGCTCGGCGCAGACGTCGCGGTCGGCAGCTCGCAGCGGTTCGGCGTTCCGCTCGGCTACGGCGGCCCCCACGCGGCCTTCTTCGCGACGAAAAACGAGTTCGTACGCAAGCTCCCGGGGCGCATCATCGGCGTGTCGGTCGACGCGCACGGAAAGCCCGCGCTGCGCATGGCGCTTCAAACGCGCGAGCAGCACATTCGCCGCGAGAAGGCGACGAGCAACGTGTGCACGGCGCAGGCGCTCCTCGCGATCGTCGCGAGCATGTTCGCCGTTTACCACGGCCCCAAGGGCGTTCGCGCCATCGCCGAGCGGACGCACAACCACGCCGTGGTGCTCGCGGCGGGTCTCGCGCGGCTCGGTGTGACGGTGACGCATGCGGCGTTCTTCGACACCGTCCGCGTCGATGGGACGGCCGAGCAGATCGCAGGCCTCTGCGCGGGCGCCGAAGCGAAGCGAATGAACTTCCGCCGCATCACGCCGACGGCGCTCAGCATCGCCGTCGACGAGACGACGGCGGCCGCCGAGGTCGAAGCGATCCTCTCGGTTTTCTCGGGCGCCGCGGGCAACAGCGCCCTCGGCTTCACCGCCGACGAGCTCGCGAAGAGCGCGTCGTCGACGCTCGCGACTGGCGACCGCCGCACGAGCGCGTACCTCACCCACCCCATCTTCAACCGGTTCCACTCCGAGACCGAGATGCTCCGGTACATGCGGATGCTCGAGGCGCGCGACCTCTCGCTCACGCACGCCATGATCCCGCTCGGGTCGTGCACGATGAAGCTCAACGCGACCACCGAGATGGTCCCGGTGACGTGGCCCGAGTTCAATCGCATCCACCCGTTCGTACCGCTGTCGCAGGCGGCCGGTTACCAGATCGTCTTCAAGCAGCTCGAGGCGATGCTCACGGCGGTGACCGGCTTCCCCGGCATCTCGCTGCAGCCGAACGCAGGCTCGCAAGGCGAATACGCGGGCCTCCTCGTGATCCGCAAATACCACGAGAGCCGCGGCGACGGCCGCCGCGACATCTGCCTGATTCCGTCGTCGGCCCACGGGACGAACCCGGCGTCGGCCGTCATGGCAGGCTACAAAGTCGTCGTCGTCGCGTGCGACGCGCAAGGCAACGTCGACGTCGGCGACCTCGAGGCGAAGGCCAAACAGCACGGCGCGAACCTCGCGGCGCTCATGGTCACCTACCCGTCGACCCACGGCGTCTTCGAAGAAGAGATTCGTCGTATTACGACGATCATTCATGAGCACGGCGGCCAGGTCTACATGGACGGCGCCAACATGAACGCGCAGGTCGGCCTGTGTCGCCCGGCGGACATCGGCGCAGACGTCTGCCACCTCAACTTGCACAAAACGTTCTGCATCCCCCACGGCGGCGGCGGCCCCGGCATGGGCCCCATCGGCGTGGCGGCGCACTTGTCGAAGTTTTTGCCCAACAGCCCGGTTGTCGCCATGGGCGGCGAAGGCGCGGGGAAAGACGGCATCGGCGCCATCTCGGCGGCCCCGTGGGGGAGCGCGAGCATCCTGCTGATTAGCTGGGCGTACATCGGAATGATGGGGCCCGAAGGCCTGACGAAGGCGACGAAGATGGCAATCTTGAATGCCAACTACATCGCCAAGCGCCTCGAGCCTCACTACCCGGTTTTCTACCGCGGCAAGCAGGGGCGCGTGGCCCACGAGTGCATCCTCGACATGCGCCACTTCAAGCGCTCTGCAGGCATCGAGGTCGACGACGTCGCCAAGCGACTCATGGATTACGGCTTCCACGCGCCGACCATGTCGTTCCCCATCCCGGGGACGATGATGGTCGAGCCGACAGAGAGCGAGTCGCTCGCCGAGCTCGATCGCTTCTGCGAAGCGATGATCGCCATTCGCGAAGAGATCCGCGCCATCGAAGACGGAACGGCGCCGCGCGAAGACAACGTGCTTCGCAACGCTCCCCACACGGCCGAAGCGGTGATTACGTCGGAGTGGACGAAGCCGTACACGCGCGAGCTCGCGGCCTTCCCCACGGCGCACACGCGTCGCGCGAAATTCTGGCCGCCCGTCGGCCGCCTCAACAACGCCGCCGGCGATCGCAAGCTCATTTGCTCGTGCCCGCCGATGGAAGACTACGCGTAAGCTACGCCCGAATGCCCGCCGCCGGAGCCTGCATCCGCGACTACGAAGTGTGGGGCCGCCTCGGCGAGGGCGGCATGAGCGAAGTCTGGCTCGCCAAGCACAAAGTGCTTGGTGTGCCGGTCATCGTGAAGACGCTTCGCAAGGCGTTCAGCGACGTCTGCGGCGACGCGAATGCGCATGAACGGATGATCAACGAGGCGCGGCTCATGGCGCGCATCACCAACCCCAGGGTCGTCCGCGCGACGCCAATCGCGGATCGCGAGAGGCATCATCAGCGCCGTCACAACGGCGATGACGACGGCCGCTTCGAGCGTCGCTTCGAGCGGCCCGTAGCGCGCGGCCCAACGAAGCAAGAGTGGCCACGTCCCCCACGAGATCGCCGCGAAGACGACGGCCGCGTAGGCGCCGGCGCGAGGCTTCACGGCTCGGCGGCCAGCTTCTTCAGGCTCGCGACGAGCTGCAGCGCCTCGAGGGGCGTGAGCCTGTCGACATCGACCGAGCGGAGCGACTCGAGGGCCGGGTGCTTCATGATGTCGACGGGATCGGGCGTGGGGCCTTGGAACAGATCGAGCTGCGCACGGCCGGATTTCGATCGACCGCGCAACGTCGACGGCGCGCCGCCGGGGAGCGCCGAGCCGCGTTCGAGGCCTTCCAGAATCACACGTGCACGCGCGAGCACAAGCTCCGGGATTCCCGCGAGGCGTGCGCACGCGACGCCGTAGCTTCGCGACGCGGCGCCCGCCTGGAGCTTGTGGAGGAAGATGATGTCGCCCTGGTGCTCGCGCGCGGAGACGCTCACGTTTGCTAAGCCCGCGCGCGTGACCGCAAGCTCGGTGAGCTCGTGGTAGTGCGTCGCGAACAGTGCGCGGCAGCCGACCACGTCGTGCAAGTGCTCCGCGACGGACCATGCGATGGCGAGGCCGTCGTAGGTGCTCGTGCCGCGGCCGATTTCGTCGAGCACCACGAGGGACTTTCGCGTCGCGCGCCGGAGGACGTTCGCCGTCTCCTTCATTTCGACCATGAACGTGCTCTCGCCACGGGCGAGGTTGTCGCTCGCCCCGACGCGCGTGAGAACGCGATCGACGACGCCGATGCGCGCGCTCTCCGCAGGCACGAACGACCCCATTTGCGCGAGGATCACGATGAGCGCGACCTGGCGCATGAGGGTCGATTTCCCGGCCATGTTCGGGCCCGTCACCAGCCACAGGCGCTTGCCCGCGCCGCCTGCCCGCGCGGCATCGGCCTCGCCGTCGAGGGCCACGTCGTTGGGGACGAAGCGGCCCGCGGCAGCGAGCCTCTCGACGACGGGGTGGCGCCCTCCGCGAATATCAAGCTCGTGGGAGGCGTCGACGTCGGGGCGAACGTAGTCGTACCGATGGGCGATGTCGGCGAGGGCGCTGACGACGTCGAACATCGCGAGGCGTGCGGCGAGGGCGCGGAGGCGTTCGGCTTCGGCGCTCACGGCGCGGACGAGCGTGGCAACGAGCTCGGTCTCGCGGGCGGCGAAGCGGTCTTCGGCGTGGGCGAGCTTGTCGGCGAGGGTGTCGAGCTCGTCGCAGGTGTAACGCTCGCCGGTGGCGACGGTCTGTTTGCGACGCCAGGCCACGGGCGCTTTGCCGATGTGCGACCGCGTGACCTCCATGTACCAGCCGAAGACGCGTGTATAACGCAACTTTAGGCTCGGGATTTGGGACGATTCGCGGAGGCGTCCCTCGAGCTCCACCATGAAGCGCTGGCCGTCTCTGGTGAGCACGCGAAGCTCGTCGAGCTCGCTGTCGAAGCCGTCGCGAAGGATGTTGCCGTCGCTCACGCGAAGCGGCGGCTCGTCGACGACCGCGCGTGCGAGGAGCGCCGCGAGCTCGGAGCAGAGGTCGACCCAGGGCGCGCCGTCGTCGACGCCGAGCGCTTCGCGCGCGCTCGGATCAGGGCACGCGTCGAGGGCCGCCGAGAGCGCGGGGAGCTCGGCGAGAGAGCGGCGAAGGGCGCCGAGATCCCGCGGGGTCGCGCGGTCGAATGCGAACTTGATGGCGAGCCGTTCGACGTCGGCGACGGTGCCGAGGCGCGTGCGTATCTCGGTGCGAAGGCCAGGCTGCGTGACGAAGAGCTCGACGGCGTCGAGGCGGCGGCGAATCTCGGCCACATGGGTGCGCGGCGCGAGCAGCCGACGGCGCAAGAGACGCGCGCCCCCCGACGTTTTCGTGGCGTCGAGGAGCGGCAGCAGCGCGCCCCGCGGATCGCCCGACATCGTGCGAACGAGCTCGAGGTGCGCTTGCGTCGCTTCGTCGAGCAGCAGCGTTTCGCCAAGCTCGTAGGATGTGAGCCGCGCGACCGGGAGCGGCCTGCCGGCTTCGCATGCGCGGGCCATCGCGATGCACCTCGCCGCCGCCCGTCGCGCGAGCGCGGAAGGGCACGATGCGAGTGCTTCGCCGACGCCGAGGAGCGCGTCGAGAACGCCTGTCGCAGCGGCGTCGTCGAACGGGCTCGCGTCGGGCGCGCGCACGATGGCGTTGGGGCGTGCGGCGCGGAACGCCGCGACGGCGCCGTCGACGTCGGCGCCCGTGAGAAGCTCGCGCGGGTCGAGGCGAACGAGCTCGGCGGCGGCGCCTTCCACGTCGACCGCTTCGCATGCCGACAGCTCGCCGGTGGAGACGTCGAGCGCGGCGATGCCGTAGGGCGCGCCGACCCCCGCGCCGCCCGCCCCTCGCTCGACGGCAACGACGTAGTGGTTCTGCTTCGCGTCGAGACCGGAGTCGTCGAAGACGATCCCCGGCGTGACGACGCGCACGACCTCGCGAGGGACGATCCCTTTGACCTTCGACGGGTCGGCCATCTGCTCACAGATGGCGACGTTGAACCCCTGTTCGAGAAGGCGCTGGATGTACTGGCTCGCGGCGTGATGCGGCACGCCGGCCATGGGGATTTCGTCGTCGGAGCCCTTGTTACGGCTCGTGAGCGTGAGGTCGAGCGCGCGCGCGGCAACGACGGCGTCTTCGAAAAAGAGCTCGTAGAAATCCCCCATTCGGAAGAACAGGAGAGCGCCCGGATTCGCCTCTTTTGCAGCTGCGTGCTGGCGCATCACCGGCGTCGCGCTGCCCTTCTCTCTCTCCTTGGCCATGCGGCGCCGAATCTAGCTCGGAACCGCTACCCGCGCAGGCGTGAGCGGTCGCGCGGGGCCACGAGCGTTGCGGGCAGAGGCCGCGCGCCCTAATGATCATGGAGGACGGCGCGCGCGGGGGAACGAGCAATGAACGGCGACTCGGCGGACAAAGCGGTGAACGGCTCGCGCGCGGTGCGCGTCATCGTGGCGGACGACCACCCGATCGTATGCAGCGGCCTCATCGCAGTTCTCTCGCGAGCCTCGGGTTTCGTAGTCGTCGGGCAGGCGCGCGACGGCGAAGGGGCCCTCGCCCTGATCGAACGGGAGCGGCCGCAGATCGCCGTGCTCGACATTCGAATGCCGCGCCTCGGCGGGCTCGAGCTGGTCGAGCGCGCGCGCGCGATGAACCTCGAAACCTCGTTCGTGATCCTGACGATGCTCGACGACCCGTCGCTCTTCGCGCGCGCGATGGATCTCGAGGTAGAGGGGTACGTGCTGAAGGACTCGGCAGTCGACGAGATCGTCCTCGCGCTCACGGCCGTCGCGCGCGGTGAACGCTTCGTGGGCCGCGCCTTCGTGCGCGCCCCCGAGTCACCGCCGGCGGCGAGCCACGAGCTTGCGCGCATTCTCGCCGCGCTCACGCCGACGGAGCTCATCGTGCTGCGGCATCTCGCCGCCAACAAGACCAGCCGTCAGATCGCCGCCGAGCTCGGCGTGAGCGTGCGCACCGTGCAGAACCACCGTGCGAACGTCTGCGAGAAACTCGAGCTTCGAGGGACGAACAAGCTGCTGCAGTTCGCCCTCGAGAACAAATCGCAGCTCGCCGCTCAGTAGTACGGCGCGTCCGCGCTCGCGCGGTTCAAGTCGATCAGCACGAGCCCTTGAGAGTTGCCGTCGACGACGGCCAGCTTGCCGAGGGTGTCGATGAAGCGCATCGACTGCGGGCTCACCGCGGTGGTGGTCGCCGCGAGGTTTACGGAGAGCGGCACGAACTGCCCGCGGGTCGTGAACCGCCAGACGTAAGACCTCAGCGAGTTGGTCTTGTCGGGCGCGATCGGCGGTTTGCCCGCCCACATCACGTACGAGAACATCGGGTTTCGCATCGCCAGTGCGCTGTTTCGATCGGGCGCCACGAACGACGAGACCGGCGTCGTCCTGGGGCGCGGCACTTCAATCGAACGTGAGTTGAGCAGCACTTCGGTCGACTTGCACGACTGCACGCAGGACCGCTCGGGGGTCGTGTCCGCGACGATGTGGTGCAGGTAGCCGATGGCCGAGCCGACCGCGACCCACTCACCGCCGGTGCGAATGCGGAACGCTACCTGCTGGGCGAAGCAGCAGCGCATCGCCTTGAGGAACGGCTTGTTCGACGGGTCGCGCCCGACGATCTCGCGGTTCTGCGGCGTTATCCCCTTCGGCGCGCCTGCAGGCTCGCCGTAGCGTCCGACGACCAGACGGTTCTCGTAGGCCTCGAGGATCGGAAAGTCGCGGGACGGGAGCTCGTCGGCGATGAGGCCGAAGGTCGCGAGGCACGCGGCCTGACGACCGACGGCATCTTGCGGGTCATTCTTCGTGTCGCTCCAGCAGGCGCTCGGCGCACCGTCGTCGCCTGCGACCGTCGGGTTGAGCTGCCAGTAGGGGTCGTTGTTGGCGAGCACCTCGTTCGTGACCTGCACGTAGTCGGCCGTCTGGCGATCGATGCGCGCCGGGTAGACCGTGTCCGAGCCGGCGGCTGCGAGGGAGGCGTCGATCCGCTGCTTGCCTAGGCGCGCGTCTTCAACGCCGCGTCGGCAGAAGAGGCCGTCCTGGGTCACGAGGTCGAGCGATTGGTCGTCGTCGCGGGACGTGACGATCGTACGCAGCCCGTCGAAACCGGGGAGCGACCCTTCGTACGCGACGGTCCAGTCTTGGTCGAAGTGGACCAACGGATCTTCCCACGCGAAGCGCACGCCGGGGAGGTTCGACCCCTGCGGGATCGCGAACGAGTTGAGGTCGCTGGGGGTCCCGCGCGCCTCCGGCGACGAGAGCGTGGGATTGACGGTGTAGGTCGGATCCGCGAACGTCGTGCGCGTCGGCAGGAGCACCGGATTGTTCGGGCTCTCGGTGCCGGTCGTGGCGAGCGTCTGGTTCGTCGTCGTAAGGATCGGCGACCCCGCGAGCACCGGAATGTGCGTCCCAAGAGTCGGGTCACGACGAAGAAGGTTGAACGATCGCGCGCGGTGCGGCGCGCTCGCCGGGAAGAATGCTTCGAGCGAGACCGCGATTCCCTGGTCGGCCGAACCGGTCAGGTTCGAGGTGGGCGTGTGGTACGGGTCGCGGTCCGTCGTCGCGGGCACAGGCGAAGGCTGCGGCGGGACGATGGCGCTCACCCACGGCGACGTGAGCGACATCGGATCCGGCCGACGGCAGGGCGCGTCCCAGTCGTCGACGTCGATTGTGATGACCTGGCCGGACGTGAGCGTCGCGAAGGCGAACACGCCGCGGAGGCGACCGGGGCCCAGGGGAATACCGGTCGGCGGCGTAATCGAGTTGGGACGGTAGTTCGCACCCGGGTCCGAATAGGGGCCGAGGTAGCTCGTCCCCGCATTCGGATTCGGATTGCAGAGCAGACCCGTCGACGTCGGCACGCGCGTGATGACGGGGCCGTTCGGCGTGTCGATCTGCCGATCGATGGGCCAGTCGTGCTTCACGAACGCGACGGTCGCGACGGGCGCGCCGAAGTTGATCCGGTCTATCGGCTGAAACGGATTCAGCTCGGCGTGGGGCCGGATCATCGGGAAAGACGGCTCGGTCGTCGGCGTTGTCACGTCGAAAACCATGAGGTTGCCGGCGTTCTTGTCGACGGCGTAGACGAAGCGGCGGTAGGCGCGCGTGATGGGGCTCACCGCGATTGCGCCAAGGCTCACGGAGCGCCCTTGGTCGGTCGTGCTCGTGGCGATCAGTGGGGCGAGCTCGCGCATCGTGCCCGGCGTCGAAAGGTCGATGACGTGAATGAGCGGGAGCGCGCTGTCCGCGATGTAGAGCGTCTGCTCGTCCCTCGCGATCGCCGCCGCGCGCGGCAGAGCGCCGCTGTTCACGGGGAGCGCAACTTCCGCCTCGGCGTCGAGAGCCGTCGTCCCTGCGTCGGATGCAGAGGTCGTGCAGCTCGCGCCGAGCGCCGGGTTCGACCCCGAGAGATCCACGCCGCCGTCGACCCACGTAACGCCGTCGTCCCACGGCTTGCCGACGGGAGCCGTCGCGGGGAGCTGCGCGCCGAGGTTGAGCGCGACGCCGTGGCACGGGAGGAGCTCTCCCTTGTTGAGATTCGGAAGCGCCGACGCGAAGGGAGTGCCGTCGGCCGCGCGGATGTCCGCGGCGTTGAGAAACGGCGCCGGGTCCATCAGGAGCACTTGGCCGGGGTCGTTCCCCACGCCGGGAAGGACGACGACGATGTCGTAGCCGAGCGACGAGCCGCCCGTGGTCGGCGCGGCGGCCGCATCGCCGGCGCCCGCATCCGTCGCAACGCCTCCACCAGGGGTGGTGCGGCGCGGAACGACCGTCACGGCAATGGGCGCCTGCTCGAAGGCGCAAACGGGAAACGACGTGAGCCGCGGTGCTGCCGGCGTCTTGTCCCGCGCAAGCCCCTGCGAGTTGCCGAGGATCTGCGCCGTCGGTACGCCGTAAAGCGCCGGCTTGTTGATTTCGGCCGACGTTACGAACGCCATGTTGCCGTCGGGCGTAACGGCGACGTCGGTTGGAAGGGCGCCGACGGGAATGAAGTTGATGCCGGGCGTGGCGACGTCTTCGTCGACGACGTGCCCGGCTGTGAGATCGACAGCCGCGAGCTCGCCGCGCGCGGTCTGCGTCACCAACGCGAACAGGTGAAACGGAAGGAGCGCGCCCGTCTGGTTGGCGGCGACCGGAGCGCACTGCGTGAGCAGCGCCGGTTCGGGCGAGCGCTGGTAGACGATGCTCGGATCGGCCGGATCCGGATCGAGGACGTGCATGCAGACCACGTCCATCTTCTGGGCGCGCTCGAACGTCACGACGGGGACGTCGATGGGCTGCTGCTGGCAGCTCGTCGTCCACAAGAGCCCCGCACTGGATGCGGCGGCTGCGGTCACGGCGAAGACGGCGGAGAGCGTGACCGCTCTCCTGCTAAGCGAAAAGCTCACTGCGACCCCTTGGGGATTTGGGGGACACCCAAGTTGAAGACGACGGTTTCGAAGGTGGACTTGTCGGGCTCCGCCGTTCGCGCGCCACTGGCGTCGACCTTCAGGCGTGCGTTGTCGAGGTCGAGGACCTGGACGTAGGACTTGGTAAAGCTCGCGATGTAGCCGAAGCGGTACTTCTTCACGTCCGTCGCGGGGGGCTCGGTGGACGGGATTTCCGTCCCCGCATCGTCCAAGCTCCGCGCGCCGGGGAGCGTCTCGCTGGCTACCTTCGTTTTCGCGAGCCGTGCCGCGACGACGCCTTCGACAGTGAACGGGTCGAAGGCCAACGCGAACGGGCCGGAGCCCACGCGAATGATGTTCTCGACCTGATAGCTCTCCGGGTCGATCACGTAGATCGTGTCCGAGTCGAAGCAGACGACGAAGAGGCGCATCGAGAGGATGCCGTCGTCGGCCACCACGGGCGCGAGGTAGATGCGCGACGGGCCGATCGTGAGCGGTATCGACGAGTGAATCTTCACTTTCGTCGCGTCGTAGGCGCCATCTTCGCCGAGCGAGCTGTCGCCCACGTCACCGATGAGAACCGAAGCGGGGCTTCGGTTGGCGATGAAGACTCGCGCCGGAAGGCGCGCGCAGGCGGCCTTGGCAGCGGGCGAGGCGTCGGCGGGAAGCTGCAGCTTGCACGCGATGCGCGCCGACGGGTCGATGACGATGCCGCGCGAGTCGACACCGCTCGCGTTCGCCGTGATCGCGTAGGTCGCTTCTTTGGCGAGGAACGGGCGTTGGCCGTTGTACGGGTTGGCCTTTGCGTCCTTGAGGCCGGCGGGCGAGCCGCCCGGGAGCTCGACGTCGCCGATGTCGCTGTAGAAGCGGAGGAGCGTCACGAGCGCCGCGGCGCGGGACGTCTCGAGAAAGGCGGGCCGCAGCGCGTCTTTCGAGCACGGGAAGAGATCGGTGGGGCTGCAGACGATCGCGTCGGGGTCGACGGGAACCGCCGCGATGCCGTTGCCGCCGATGGCAACGCCGTCGAGCACGAACTGCAGCGAAGGGTCGCTGTTCGGCCCGGCAGGATTGCCGTAGCCCGTGTCGTAGAGGCTTGTCTGCGTGGCGCTCTGGTGCGTGATGGCGATGTATTTGCCGTCTTGCGTCTGCGCCATGCCGAACGGCTCGCCCGGCATCGTGATGCCGCGCGTGTTGTCGGCGGCGGTGAGCCCGGCGAGATGGTCGTCGGTGCAGCGCGACCCTTTGCTGAAGTCGGTGCCCCCACAATTGATCTCGAAGTACGACAGGGGGGTCTGCCCCGTGCCGGCATTCTGCCCGCTCGCCGGGGCTGCGGCGTCGGCCTCGGCGCCAGCGTCGGTGACCGCGCCAGCGTCGGTCACCGCGCCAGCGTCGGCATCGGCGTCGGCCGCGGCGCCAGCGTCGGGCACGGCGCCACCGTCGGCATCGGGCACGGCGCCGGAGTCGCCAGCCGGCGAGGCGGGCACGAGCGCCGAGTCGTCGCGGACGGCCGCCCAGGTGAGCGTCGAGTTGCCGCGCACCGGCGCGAAGAGCCGGCGAATGCCATCGGGGAAAATCGCGTTGGAAACCTGGAGATCGGTGGCGAATGCGCCGATGGTGCGCGTCGCGCGCCAGTACCGTGTCGTGGCCATGGGCGGCGCGCACGCCTGGCCGAACGCCGTCCGGCGGGTGCCGGCGTCGAGCGCGTCGCGGCAGCTCTGGCCAACGTTGAACGCGAGGTAGATCCCCTGCGCGAACAGCGCCGCATCGTGACGCAGCAGCTGCAAGTCGTAGCTCTGAAGCGTGCCTCCGTTGTACTGGAGGTCGAAGTCGGAGTTGGCGACGTAGAGAACCTTGCCGGCCGGCGAGACCGCGAGGCCCGTGGGGAAGTAGAACCCCTCCTTCGGAGGCGCGGTGCCGTCACCGGTCGCATAACATGCGGCTCCCGCCGCTACACACGCTGCAAGGAAGCAACCGGCAACGGTGCTCGTCCGCGTAAGAGAAACCGCGCCGCCGCGGGCTGCGCCAGGCCAATTCATGGGTGGCGGAGCCTAGTCACGTGCGACAAGCGTGTCGAGGTGTTCTTCCGGCGTCGCTGCGAGGGGCAACGCCGAAAGCACCCGGCCGCTTTTACGTGATTTTGGCTGGAATAAACGCGTCGTCGCGCGGGCTTGCGCGGCGAGCGGTGGGGAGGAACTGCTAGAGCAACTCGAGAATGATCACGCCGCGCTCGCCGTCTTCGCGCGGGCGCTCGCCGCCGCGCTCACGCGGGGCGCGGGGAAGAGGGAGCTCGAGACGAGGCTGCTCGTGACGAGCGTTCTCTTCGCTTTCCCGCTTTCGGATCTGTTCGATAATGAACGGGGGAAGCATCAGCCATCCTCCTCGTGGATCTGGTGCGGCGGAAGCCGCCTAAGAGTGCCACGCAAACGCTCTGACCTATATCCATAGTTAGCAACGCAGGTGCCATGGTCAAGAGCGCGACGACCCCGTTTGCAACGCTAACGCGTGTGCTGAAGCGCCTTCGCGGACGCGCTTCGAGCGCTGCTCCGCGCGCGTCAAAACGCGCCGAAGCCGCTCGGATTCATGGGCGCGCGCCCTCGACCGATCGCGTCGCGGAGGGCTGTTTTTTGGCGGGTGGAGCGCGTTTTTCCGCGAGCGCATTTCTGGCGGATGACGTGCGGCACGGGGGGACAGCGCACGCGTCAGCCGTCGTCGTTGCAAGGCGCGCTGCGTGTGTGTGGGCGGCGGTTCTCCTCACGACGGCGCTCACGGCAGGCGTCGCGATCGCAAAGCCGCTCGATCTCGACGGGCACGATTGGGAAGGTCTGTCGGACTTCCTGCAGGCGGCCCACGAAGAGATTGGCGACGGGCGTGTCATCGCTACATCGACCCTCGACTTCGACGACGTGAAGAAAGAGGACGGCATCGTTCTCGTGCACCCGGAGCGAAGCCTCGACGTCGAGAGCCTCGCGTCGTTCATGCGAAGCGGCGGGCGCGTGGTGCTTCTCGACGACTTCGGAACGGGCGACGCCCTTCTGCGCCACTTCGGCCTGCAGCGCGTGCCGATGCCCTCGCGCCCCGCCGAGTTCCTTCGCAACAATCCTCAGTTCGCCATCGCCGAGCCGGCGGGCACCCACCCCGTCGTGCGCGACGTCGCGAAGCTCGTGACGAACCACCCCACGGGGCTGCGGCATCCCGATCTGTCGCCGGTGCTCAAGCTCCGAGGCATCGACGAGCCCGACGTGCTTCTCGCCGAGGCCGGCGCGGTCGGCGAGGGGCGGCTTCTCGCGGTGGGCGACAGCTCCGTGGTGATGAACTCGATGCTCCGCTTCCCAGGCAACCGCGCCTTCGCCCGCGGGATCGTTCGCTACGCCGTGGAGGACGACAACCGCTTCAAGCGGAGCGGGAGGCTGTTCGTCGCGAGCGGAGCCTTCGAGCAAAAGGGCTCTTTCGGGGAGCGCGAAGGGTTCGCGAAGGAGTGGCACGAGCGGGCTCGTGACGCGGGCGATGCGTTGAGAACCGCGCAGAAGGACGGCCTCCCACCCAGCGTGGCGTACACCCTCGCCATTCTCGTCGGCCTCGGCATCGTGCTTTGGGTAGGTGCGCGGGCGGGGCGTACCCATCGCGCGTCCCCTCCCCGCTTCACGCGCGGCATTTCCATCCTCGCGCAGGGCGGAATGGCGGGGCATGCCGCCGTCATCGGTGCGCCGAAGACGTCGAGGGCGCTCGCGCTGCTCGAGCTGAAGAGCGCCCTGGAAGAGGGGCTCGCGGGGGCGTTGGGGCTCGAGCTCGTGCCGTCCCACGAAGAGCTCACGCGCCGCGTGAGCGAGGCGCGTATCCTCGATGCGGATGGGATGCGTACGCTGAAAGACCTTCTGCTACGAATGGCAAGCGTCGAGACGATGGTCCTCTCGCGGCGTACCGACGCCATGGAGAGGGTGCGAGACCGAGACGTCGTGGAGGCTGCGGTGATGGTGAAGAAAGTGTTGAGCCTTGCCGAGAATCGCGGGGCTGGTTCTGCGGCAGGAGAGCGAGCACCCGCGTGAGCAACGCCATCGCCACCAACGAAATCGCCGCCGCGCGCGAGCGCCTCGAAGACCTGAAACGCGAGATCGCGCGCGTGTACATGGGCTCGCCCCGCGTGCTCGATCTCATGATGATCGCGCTCCTCGCGAAGGGTCACGTGCTTCTCGAAGGCGTGCCCGGCGTCGCGAAAACGACGCTCGTGAAGGCTTTCGCCGTCTGCCTCGCGTGCTCGGCGCGACGCATTCAGTTCACGCCCGATCTTCTCCCCGCCGACATCACGGGGACGTACGTGCTCTCGCCGAAGGACGGCACGTTCGCCCTTCGCGCCGGCCCCATCTTTGCGAATGTCGTCCTCGCCGACGAGATCAACCGCGCGCCTGCGAAGACGCAGTCGGCGCTTCTCGAGGCGATGCAAGAGCGTCAGGTGACGATCGAGGGCGACAGGTTCGAGCTGCCGAACCCGTTTTTGGTCCTCGCGACGCAGAACCCGGTCGACCTCGAAGGTACGTATCCACTTCCCGAAGCGCAGATCGACCGCTTCCTCATTCGGATCGTCATGAGCTACCCCACGGCGCGGGAGGAGGGGCAGATGCTCCGCACCCACGGCATCGAGTCGCCCGTCGTGCGCGGCGTGCTGAGTCCGCGCGACGTGCTGTCGCTGCAGGCGATCGCGTCGCGCATTTACGTCGAGGACGACCTCCACGACTACGCGGTCGGCCTCTGCGCGTACACGCGTTCCCATCCGCGGGTGGCCCTTGGCGCGAGCCCGCGTGCCAGCCTTGGCCTGCTTCAGAGCGCGAAAGCGTGGGCCCTCTTGAACGGCCGCCCTTTCGTGGCGCCAGACGATCTTCGCGCGGTCGCGCCCAGCGTGCTCGCGCACCGCCTCGTGCTCACCGCGGAGCACGAAGGGGACACGAAAGCGCGCGAAGCCGTCATCGAGGAAGCCATCTCGAAGATCGGCTACCGGCGCGGCGTTCGAGCCGTTTAGCTCGCGGTCATCAGCAGCGCCGACGTCGCGCTGCGTGACGTCGAACGCGTGAATCGCCGCTCACCCGCATAGGCAGGGAGCGGCGAGCGCGCGTTCGCGTCGGGCCGTCGACTAATGCTTCGTGAGGACGAAGTAGATGATCGCCGCGATGATGAGCGCGAGGATCACGATGATCGGCGTCGCCATCGACGACTTCTTCTCGATGGGCGCCGCGCCCTTCCCCGGCGCGAGCGAGTCGCCCTTTGCAGCCGACTTCGCCGCAAGCGGCCCGGCCGCAGCAGCAGCCTTGTCTTGGGACTTTGGCTTCTCGGCAGCCTTCGTCTTCTTCGCGGCCTCTTCCTCGGCGCCCTTCTTGGCGGCCTCGGCGTCGGCCGCGGCCTTCTTCGCCTTGGCCTCTTCGGCCGTGACGCGTGCAGCTTCGGCATCGGCCGCGGCGGCTTCCTCGGCCGCCTGCTTCGCGGCCGCATCGAGCACGGCCTGCTTCGCGGCAGCCTCTTCGGCGGCCTGCTTGGCCTTCGCCTCTTCGGCCTTCCGCGTCGTCTCGTCCTCGGCGGCTTTCTTCGCGACAGCTTCGGCGGCGCGCTTGCGCGCCTCTTCTGCGGCGGCGGCCTGCTTCGCCTTGTGCTCGTCGGCGCGCTTCTTCGCCTCTTCGGCGGCCGCGGCCTGCTTCGCGCGCGCTTCGTCGGCCTTCTTCTTCGCCTCTTCGGCGGCGGCAGCCTGCTTCGCCTTCGCCTCGTCGGCCTTCTTCTTCGCCTCTTCGGCGGCAGCGGCCTGCTTGGCCTTCGCTTCGGCCGCAGCCGCGGCCCTCGCCGCCGCTTCGTCCGCGGCGCGCTTCGCGGCGTCGGCCCTCGCGGCCGCGTCGGCTTCCGCCTGCCTCGCCGCAGCTTCGGCTGCCGACCGCGTCGCGGCCGCAGCGTCGACTTGGGTCCGCGCCTCTTGCTCTGCGCGTGCCTTCGCCTCGCTCGCCGTGCGCGTGCTCGCGTCGGCGCCACGCTCGACGAGCGCGTCGAGAGCTTCGACGGGCGCGAGGGCCGAAAGGGCCTCGGCGTCTTTCGGGGCGGCGATGGCGGTGATAGCCGAGCGGCCACCTCCGCTTGCACGCTCGACGCGGAGGTCGGCTGCGCGGGACTTCACCTGATCCAAAAGCTTTTCGAGCTTGGAAATCCGTTCTTGCGTGTTCACGCGGGAGACCTCTCGGCTTCGTTGCGACGGGCGCGGCGGTACTCGTAGAGCGACTACTTTCGCTTATCGAGAGCAGACGTCGCTAGCTCTTTCTCAGCTCTTCGCGATCTCTTCTCGAAGCGCGGCCCACCGCTTCTCTCGATCGCATTGTCGATCGAGGCTCTAGGATGGCCTAGGTGAACCTTCATCCGACGCGGTCCACGTTCCACGTGGCGCTCGCCGGCGCTGCGCTCGTTGCGCTCGGCAGCGCAGCGCGCGCACCCCTCGTCGTGGCCTTCGGCGGCGCGATGGTTCTGGCCGTCGCAGCAGGGCGCGCCATCGCCCTCGTGGCCGTCACCCGCCTGCGGGCCGCAGGCTTCGAGATGGTGTGGGCGCAAACACACCGAGTGGTGCGCGTCGCCCGAGGTGAGACGGTCACACTCGCCGCCGAGCTTCGAAACCGCGGCGTCGACGACATGCGCGGCGTCGCGCTGCGTGCCGTGACGTCGAGCATGCTCGAGGCGACCATCACGCCGTCGTCGATGGACCTCCCCGCGGGGTCGCGCGTGCGGGTCGACATCGTCGTGCGTGCCAAACGTGTCGGCCGGTGGGGCGTTCACGGCGTGGCCCTCGAAGTGCGCGGCGCACCTGCGGGTGGCGAAGGGCTCTACGAAGTGCCGCTGATGTTCGCGAACCCCTTCGGCATCGAGGTCTTCCCGAAGGCGCTTCAAATGGTGCTGCAATCGCCGCGCGGCGGGCGCTCGCGGCGGTCCTCCGAAGTTGGCAGACCGGCCGCGTCGCTCGGCGAAGGCGAAGAGCTTCGTGAGCTGCGCGAGCACGTGCCCGGCGACCCGTTCAAGCGGATCGCATGGAAGGCGAGCGCACGACGTGGACAGCTGCTCGTGCGCGAGATGGAGCGCGACGAGCGCGACATCGTGTGGCTGCTGCTCGACGCCTCGGTGGAGCTTTGGGCCGGCGCCGACGGGCGCGCGCCCCTCGACAGCGGCGTCGATGCGATGGCCACGCTCGCCGCGCGCCATCTTGCCCGTGGCGACAGCGTCGGCCTCGTCGTCTACGCGAGCCGCGTGCGCAGCTTCATTCCGCCGGGTAAAGGCGGCGGCCACGCCATGAAGCTCGCCGCCGCCCTCGCCAGCGCCGCGAGCGTCATCGACGCCGACCGTTCCGAGTCCGACGAGAACGACGTCGCGCAGCGCGTCTCCGAGCACGCGCGCCCGCTCGATTCGCGCGGGCTCGCCGACGTGCCGCGCGGCAACCTCGACATGCTTGCCGCCCGCGCCGAAGCGCTGCGATCGCGCGCGCCGTTCGCGCCGCGCCTGCCGCAGGCTCGCTCGCCTCGCGAGCAGCGTCTGCGTTTGTATCTTGCGGCCTTCGGCGTCGAGCTCCCGCCGCGAATGGATGGCGAGCGCGACAAGACCGAGCTGACGCTCGCGGGTGCCCTCGAGAAAATCACGGCCTCGAAACCGCGCCCCAGCGTCGTTCACGTCTGGGCGCCCGCGCCGGGAACGGCGGGGTCGCTGCCTCGCGTGCTCCAGCGGCTGAAGCGCCTGCGCGCCGAGGTCCGGTGGAGCCTTCCGCCGTTCGAGCAGAGCGTCGGGAGCACCGCCGCGCAGGTCCGCGCGAACGAGGATACGAGTTTTCCGTCGACCGTCGAAGAGGCCGTCGACGACGCCGTCCGCCTGCGCGCCCACGCCTCGCAGCGGCGCGGCGAGCGTCTGCTGAAGAAGATGGGTGTGCAGCTCCAGGTGTCGCCATGGTATCCGCCTCAACGTGCTGGACTCACGCGCGCTGCTTCGTGATGCGGGGCTCTTCGCGAAGAAGAGCTTTGGCCAAAACTTCCTCGTCTCGGAGCACGTCGTCCTCGGCATCGCCGAGGCGTGCGTCCCCGCAGCCGAGGTGGGGAGCGCCCGAGTCGTCGAGCTTGGGGCCGGCCTCGGCGCGCTGACGTCGGCGCTCGTCGAGCGTGCGCGTAACGTGGTCGCCGTCGAGCGCGATCGCGATCTCGTCCCCGTGTTGCGGCAGGCCCTCGAGGCCGCCGAATCGAGCGGCGTCTTGCGGGTGCTCGAGGCCGATGCACAGACCATCGACCTCCCAGCCCTCTTCGCGAGCATGAGGGGCGACGGCGAGTCGGCGCGCGTTCTCTGCGGCAACCTGCCGTATCAAATTACCGGCAAGCTTTTGCAGCTCGCCGTGCACCACGCGACGGACATCGAGCGCGCGGTCTTCATGGTTCAAGAAGAGGTCGCAGACCGCCTCGTCGCACGCCCGTCGACCAAAGAGTACGGCGCGCTCACGGTCTTCGTTCGCGCGGCGTTCGACGTCTCGCGCGTTCTCACCGTCTCGCGCGGCTGCTTCCATCCGAGCCCCGACGTGACGAGCTCCGTGGTGAGGCTTACGTCGCTCCGACCGGCGCGCGCCCTCGAGACGCCTACGTTCCGCACCGTCGTTCGGCGCGCGTTCGCCACGCGCCGCAAGACGCTTCGAAACGCGTGGCGCGGACTCGCGGGGACGGACCCACGCATGGCGGAAGTCGCCGAATCCGCAGGCGTATCCCTCGACGCGCGCGGCGAGACGCTCGACGTCGACGCGTTCGCGCGCGTGGCCAAGGCCCTCGAAGAGAGCGGCCACGGCGTCGTCGCTACTGGGGAAGAGCCTGGAGAGACCTCCTAGCGGTCTCGCGATCGGGGTCGCTCGGAGACGCCCCTTCGATGAACTTTTGGAGCTGGTCGCGCGCCTCGGCGCCTTTGCCCGTGGCCTTTAGCCCCTCGCCCGCGATGAAGTACGCGTGCGTGAGCATCGGGCCGCGCTCGCCGCTCTTTTCCCACGCAGCGATCGCCGCGCTCACGAGCGGCAGCGCCTCGGCGCCGCGCCGGTTGTCGAAGAGCAGCTTGCCGTAGAGGTATTTCCACACCGGCTTCGCGTCTTCCTGCGACGTCGCTTTTTGCCACTCGGCAAACGCCGACGCGAGGTCGTTCTTGCTCTCGTAGGCCTGCGCGAGGCTCGCGTGAATGTACGGGCGCTCGGGGCGGAGCGCGGCCGCGCGCTTCAAGTCTTTCATCGCGTCGTCGACGGCGGACTGCTTGCGAAGCACGTCGCCGCGCAGCCAGTAGGCGTCCGCCATGAGCTTGTCGATGGCGAGGGCCTTCTCGGCCTCGTCGCGCGCGAGGCCCATCTCGGTGGTCTCGTTGGCGAGCCAGCCGACGTAGAGGTGGTACTCGGCGCGGTTGTTATCGAGCTCGAGGGCGCGCTTCAAGTGGCGCATCGCATCGGCCCATTTGCTCGGGTCCTGCTCGAAGTGCGCGCGCCCCATGTAGTGGTGCGCCTCCGCGCTCGTCGGGCGAAGCGCGACGACCTTCTTGAGATAACCGAGCGCCTCCTCCGGGCGGTCCACGGCGACGAGGGCTGCGCCGACGCGAAGCTGCAGATCGGGGTCGTCGGGCGCCTTCTTGAGCGCAGCCTGGAACATCTCGAGGGCGCCTTTGATGTCGCCCGACTCTTCGTACAGAACGCCGCGCTCGAGCGCCAAGCCCGGGTAGTCCTTGTCGGACTCGGCGACCTTGTCGAACTCCTTCGCGGCGTCTTCGATCTTCCGCATACGACGCAGCGTCACGCCGAGGCGGAAGCGCGTCGCGAGGTCCTTCGGCTCTTTTTCGAGGGCCGATCGGTACCGCTCGACGGCCTCGTCG
>JANXMC010000118.1 GCA_025354825.1 Myxococcales bacterium | reverse complement strand
GCTTCGCCGGCGCCACGCGCGTAGCAACGGGGGCGGCGAAGCCAGCCGTCGTGCCCGCGCCGCGCCCCATGAAGGTAGAGACCGCAGCGCCCGTGGGTGACAGCGAATCCCCGGCGCCCGCGTGGGCGCCCGTGCCGCCCGTCGTGGGCGAGCTGTCGATCGTGGACCTTCGCGCGCTCGCGCTTCATACGACGGCGACGCTCACCGAGCTCTCCCTCACCGTGCGCGCGCACGCCCTCGCAGGCGCGCAGAGCTTCGAGGAGCTCCTCGCACCCGCGCAGCTCGTTGGGGTCGTCTCCCACGCCTACCAACTCGAGACCGTTCGACGCGTGCTCCGCGTCCTCCGCGGCCGCGCGCTGTTGGCCGACGAGGTCGGCCTCGGCAAGACGGTCGAAGCCATGATCACGCTTCGCGAATACCAACTCCGAGGCATGGTACGCCGCGCGCTTATCGTCACACCGGGCCCTCTGGTGCGGATGTGGGCCGAGGAGCTTCAGTCGAAAGCTGGGGTTGTCGTGCGGACGACGGACGATCCGCAGTTCGCAACCGATCCGGAGGCGTTCTTCGCGGGCGAAGGCGTCGTTGTCGCGTCGCTCTCTCGGATTCGTTCCGCGCGCTACGCACCCATCGCGCAGAGCAAACCGTGGGACATGGTCATCGTCGACGAAGCCCATCACATCAAGAGCCGCACCACGCTCGGCCATAGGCTCGTCGACGGCCTCACGTCGCGCTTCTTGCTGCTCCTGACCGCCACGCCCGTCGAGACCGATCTCGAAGAGATCTACAATCTGATTACCCTTCTCAAGCCCGGGCAATTTGCGACGCCGACGGCGTTCCGAAAAGAGTACGTCGACACGAAGGATCCGACCTCTCCCAAAAATCGCGACCGGCTTCGCGCGCTGCTGGGCGAGGTGATGGTGCGCAACACGCGCGCGCAGTGCGGCCTCAAGCTGCCCCCGCGGTTCGTCACCACCGTCGTCGTCGAGCCGTCTCCCGAAGAGCAAGCTCTCTATGCCGACATCGTGAGTCTCATGCGAACGTTCGGAGCGGAGGCGAGGGCCCGCGTCGTCGCGGCGACGCTGCTGCTCGAAGCAGGGTCGAGCGTGCCCGCCGTACGCGCGACGCTCGAGAAGGTCGCGCGTGGAGAGAAGCACAGTGCCGCGTTCCGCAATGCGCTCGCCGCGCTCACGACGCCAGACGGCGTCGGAACGCCCTCCCGAAAAGCGGAGAAGCTCGTTGAGATTGTACGCAGTCATGGCGGCCACGCGCTCGTGTTCACGCGCTTTCGCGAGACGCAGGCGTTCGTGGTGGACACTCTCCGCGCCGCGGGCGCAAAGGTGGAGAGCTTTCACGGCGGGATGACGGGCGCCGAGAAGCATGCGGCGGTGGAGCGTTTCCGGGCGGATCGCAGCGTCCTCGTCGCGACGGACGTGGGAGGCGAAGGGCAAAACCTTCAGTTCTGTAGTCTCCTCGTCAACTACGATCTCCCATGGAATCCCATGCTCATCGAGCAGCGCATCGGCCGCTTGCACAGGATGGGGCAGACAGAGGAAGTCCGCGTCTTCAACCTGTGCGCGAAGGGTACGGCGGAAGAGCGGCTCCTCGACGTCCTCGACCGGCGCGTGCATCTGTTCGAGCTGGTCGTCGGCGAGATGGATATGGTGCTCGGCAACATTGCGAACGAGGAGGATCTCGAGGCGCGTATTTTGAGCTTGTACGCCGAGGCCGCGAACGACACGGACGTTCAGAGCGGTTTCGATGCGCTCGCCGACGAGCTGCTCGCCGCGCGCGGTCGGTACGACCACACGAAGGCGCTCGACGAGGCGCTCTTCGGGGACGACTACGAAACATGAGCATGGGTACGCTCGACCCGCAGGCGTTCGTCGCGGACGCGCTGGCCCTTCGCGGCGCCCTCGTCGAGGACGGCTTCGTCGTCGTGCCGGACGACGTCGCCTCCGACCTCCGCCTCCCGACCGAGTTTCGTCTGGGCGGCGACGGAGGGATCACCTGCGGGCTCGGCATGCCGCTCCTCGACGGGCTCGTCGCCGCCTCGCGCGCGCGCACGCCGGTCTGCGTAGTCTCGCTCGATCTGCCCGCGCCCAGGGCCGCCCACGCGACCTCGCTGGCAGGTCGATTCGTCGTGCGCAACGGGCTGGCCGAGGTGGTGAGCACGCTCCCAGGCGAGGCGACCTACGCGGCGGCGCACGTCGCGTTCGTAGCGGAGGCCGATGACAGGCACGAAGGGGTCGTGCACGTGGTCGCGAATGCGCGGGATGGCGCCGTGCCCGACGCCGCGTTTCGCGGCCTCTTGGACGTGATTGCGCCTACGTCGGCTCTCGCTGCGTCGTTCCACCAACCTGGCGACGCGGACGCGGCGATCCTCCAAGTGACGCGGCTCGCGCGGCGCGCCGTCGTGTCGCGCGTCGACGAGATTGCAGCCTCCGTTGCGCGGCGCCACCGTCGCGATCACGCCCGTATCGTCGCCTACTTCGCCTCGATGATGGCCGAGACGCGCGCGCCGAAACGACGGCAGGATGCGGCCGTCATTGCAGCCAAAGTCGACCACCTGTTGCGCGAGCGAGACGCGAAGCTGCGCGAGCTTGATTCGCGCTACGCGCTTCGCACGAGCCTCACACCTGCCGCGCTGCTCATCGTG
This sequence comes from Myxococcales bacterium, assembly GCA_025354825.1. Classification (GTDB taxonomy): domain Bacteria; phylum Myxococcota_A; class Polyangia; order Polyangiales; family Polyangiaceae; genus JANXMC01. The sequence continues at coordinate 1,919 of JANXMC010000118.1, read as the reverse complement.
CGCGTGCCGGCTGTGACGGTGACGATTCGCATTCGGCGACGCAAGGCCGAACGTGAGATTGCGCTTCGGATCCCCGCCGGCGCCCAGAGCCTCGACGAGCTGTCCTGCGAGGGTTGTGGTCTACCGACGGCCCGGCCTGCTGTGTGTGATGAGAGGGTGCATTTGTTGTGTGAGGTGTGTGTTCCGAACGCGCAGGGGCGGCCCGACTGCTCGGCGTGTCGTGCCGGTAGGGGCGCGGTTCGGTGAGCGCACGCTGTTTGCGGCGGAGCGCGGCTGGTAAGCTTCGCACTCGCGCAGCATCCGTCCTCCCCCGCATCGCCTCCAACCCGAGGTCTGCACGACTTGCTCCCGCCCAGCTCGAGGCCATACGGCTCGCTCGCACGGGTTTGTGTTCGAAGCGCACCCCATTCGCTTCAAGCGAACGGGGCTCGAGATGAAGCGACTCTCCAAGCTCGTCGATGGTCAACCGCTCATGCTCGACATGCTCCTGGCCCAGGGCCTCGGGCTGGGGCGGGGCTGAGCGCCGTGAAATACATGAATACGTGCTCGCGATGACAGCAACCTAGCTCACGCCCGAGGCGAAGGACACGCTCGCCCAGTCGGGGTTCTTACGCGCCCTCCCCCAACCACGTCACATCCTCACTCTTCAACCACGTCCGCTGTCTTCGCGCGAACACGCGCGTCGCGCGCACGATGGTCTCCGCCAATTCGTTCGCCGGAATCTCCCCATCCAGGTGCGCGCGCACTTCGCGGTAGCCCACCGAGCCCATCGCCCGCGCGCCGTCGTACCCCTTCGCGCGCAACGCTCGCACTTCGTCGATCCACCCCCTCGCGAGCCACGCGTGCACGCGAGCCGTGATTCGCTCGGTGAGCGCGTCGGCCGTGAAGCCGAGCCCCAAGAACAGCGTGTCGTGCTTCTTCGCGCGGAAGCCGTGGGCGGCGTGCCACGCGCTCAGCTTCGTTCCCGACAGCTCGAAAACTTCGAGGGCGCGGCTCACGCGAATCAGATCGTTCTCGTGGAGGCGCGTGGCCGACTCCGGGTCGACCGCGCGCAGCATCGTGTGAAGCGCCGCGCGCCCTTCGGCCTCCGCGATTGCCCGATGGCGCGCCCGAATCTCTTCGTTCCCCCGCGGCGCTTCGGCGAGGCCGTGGACGAGCGCTTTGACCCATAAAAACGTGCCGCCGCAGACGATCGGCCGTTTCCCTCGCGCGCGAATGTCGGCGATGGCGGCGTCGGCCATGTCGCCGAAGCGCGCCGCGTCGATTGCATCGAGGGGGCCGATGACGTCGACCAAGTGGTGGCGCGCGCGCGACTGCTCGCCGGCCGTAGGCTTGCCCGACCCGATATCGAACTCGCGGTAAAGTTGGACGCTGTCGGCGCTCACCACCTCGCCGTCGAAGTGCTCGGCGAGCGCGATGGCGAGGGACGTCTTGCCGCTCGCCGTGGGGCCGACGACGGAAAGGAGAGCGTCGGGCTTCTTTTCAATCGCGGCGAGGGCCTGCGAGATGATGGGGCTCATGGTGGTTGATACGTCAACTCGCCGCGAACGCGGTGAGCCCGGTCACGGGCGGCCGACGCGGTGCTCGAGCTCTTCGAAGCTCAATCGCGTGACGATGGGGCGCCCGTGGGGGCAGTGGCCGGCGAAGTCGACGCCGTCGAGGGACGCGAGGAGCGAGGTCGCCTCTTCCGCCGCGAGCCTGTCGCCAGCGCGCACCGAGCCGTGGCACGCCATGGTCGCGAGCACCAAATCGGCGGCGTCGCTGAACGGGCGTTTTGCGGCGCGCGAAAGCTCGGCGACGAGATCGCGCACGATGCGTTCGGGCTGCGCGCGCGTCAGAATCTTCGGCACGGCATGAACCGCAACGGCGCTCGCGCCCACGGCGCGCAGCTCGACGCCGAACTTTGCCACCGTGTCGGC
>JANXMC010000060.1 GCA_025354825.1 Myxococcales bacterium | reverse complement strand
AAGCCAGATTTTCCCCTAAACTCTTACTCACTCTCGCCTCCTTGCCTCCCCGCCTCCCCGTTAGGTCCACCCTCTCGGAGGGCTAGAACGTCCGTAGGTTCGTCATGAGTCGTTTGGCGATGACGATTCGTTGGATTTGGCCTGTGCCTTCGAAAATGTCGTAAACTTTGATATCGCGGAACCACTTTTCGAGGAGTTGGTGCTCGCGGGCTATCGAGCCTTCGGCTCCGCAGATTTCGACGGCTTCGATGCACGCGCGAATGGCGGATTTGCCGGCGATCGCTTTTGCCATGCTCGCTTCTTTGGCATTTGCGATTTCGTTGTCGGCGAGCCAGGCGGCGCGCCACGTGAGCATGCGGGCGGCCTCGAGGTCGCGCGAGATGCGGGCGAGGCGCTCGGCGAGGGCGGCGTAGCGCGGGACGGGGCGGCTTAGGACGTAATTGTCTTTCACGAAGTCGCGGGCGTATTCGTAGGCCGCGCGGCCGATGCCAATCGCCATCGCGGCGACGAGGGGGCGCGTGTTGTCGAAGGTTTTCATGGCGGTCATGAACCCCTCTTTCGATTGGTAACTATCTTCGCCGCCTACGAGGTTTTCGTCGGGGACGCGGCAGTCTTCCAAGACGAGCTCCGCGGTCTCGCTCGCGCGCAGCCCCATCTTGTCTTCGAGCTTGCCGACCTCGAAGCCAGGTGTCCCCTTTTCGACGACGAAGGCGCGGTGCCCGGCGCGGCCGAGGGATGGGTCGATGGTCGCGAAAACGACGTTCCACGAAGCGCGCGCGCCGTTGGTGATGTAGCACTTGCGGCCGTTCAAAACCCAGTGGTTACCGTCTTTGCGGCAGCTCGTTCGAATGCCTGCGACGTCGCTGCCGGCGCCGGGCTCGGTGAGGGCGTAGGCGCCCCATTTGAGCTCGGTCGACATGTCCGCGAACATTCCAAAGAAGCGCGCCTTCTGCTCGGGCGTGCCCGTGGCGCGAATCGGTGGCCCGCCGAGGCCGGGTCCCGGGAGGCTCAATAGAAGCGCGCCGTCGGCCCAGGCCATTTGTTCGGCGGCGACGGCCGTGGTCACGTTCGCGGCGGACGGCTTTTTCGCGCCGGTCGCGTTTGCGGCCGGCGGGTCGGCGCCGGGCGTCATCGCAAAGCCGCCGCCCATCGAGCTTGCGATCATCACGAGGTTCCTCAGAAAATCGTCGGGAATGCGGTGGGCCCTATCCCACGCGAGCGACTGCGGACGAACGACCGATACGCCGAGGCTGTGAATAGCTTCGCGAAGCTCGTGTTGGCGGCGCGAAAGGGTGAAATCGAGGCTCATGGGATATCCCCCTTCAGGTGAAGACGTTTTGCGATTCGGCGCTGGGCAAAAGCCATGCAGGGTCGAGCGGCTGTCCCAGCTCGATGGCGGCAACAAGCTGATCGGCCTGCTCGGCCGTGAGCGCGCAGAGCTGAAGTTGCTTTGCGTCGCGCATCCATTTCTCGACCGGGTAGTCGCGAATGAACCCCGCGCCGCCGTGGAGCTGCACGGCATCGTCGCCGCAGCGCATGGCGGCTTCATGGACGAACGAAACGGCCTGGCCGGTGAGCCGAAGGGCGTCCCGCTCGGGCGCGCCCGAATCCCACGCGTGGGCGGCGCGGTGCACGAGAGCGCGCGCGGCTTCCACGTCCATCGCGCGGTCGGCGAGGGTGAAGGCGATAGCCTGGAAGTGGCCAACCGGCTTTCCAAAGGCGATTCGCGAATCGCAATACTCGCGCGTCGTCTCGAACGCCGCGCATGCGAGGCCGACGCCGCGTGCGGCGACGAGAAGCGCGTACTTTGCAAAGAACCGGATCACCCCGGCCGCGAATGCCTCGCTCCCGAGCGCGGCGCCCAACCGGTTTTCGGCCGCGACGACGACGCCATCGAAGGTCACGTCGCACACGCTCGCGACGTCGAGGCCGAGGGTCGTCTCGCGCTCACCCACCGATAACCCCTTTGCGCCGCGCTCGACGACGAACGCGCCGATGCCGCCCCATTCGGCTGCCGCGTCGAGCTGGGCGAACACCACGAGCGCATTCGCGCGGTCGGCGTTGAGCACGTAGCTCTTCACGCCGTCGATGCGGTAGGCGCCGCCCTCGGTTTTCACGGCCGTCGTTGCGAGGCCGCGCCGCTCGCGCACGGCGTTGCGCTCGCTCCATGCGACGGCGCCGAACCGTGCGAAGCCGTCATCGGCCGCGAACGGCGCGAGGAGGCGCGCGGCCTGTTCGGCCGAGCCGAGCTCGCTCACGACGAAGCCAAGGGCGCCGGGCCCGGCGAGGCCGAAGGGTGCCGCCGAATCGCCAACGGCGAGCGCCTCTTCGAGAAGCACTGCGGTCGTGAGGCCGAGGCCCGCGCCGCCCAATTCGGCAGGAATCGCGACGAGGCCGAGCCCCATTTCGTGGGCGACCTTGCGAACGTCTTCGGCGAGAGAGCGCGCCTTTTCGTGCTCACGCATGCGCGGACGCAGCGTCGACCTGGCGAGCTGCGCGACCGCGTCCTCCATCATCTTCTGATCGTCTGTCGGCGAGAACGAGATCATGGGGCACCTTTCGGCCGCGCGACAGGATGGCTGTCGTGCGAACACGAAAGGTTAGTGTACGAAACATTCTGACCGCAAGGCAGCGCGCGCCGAACGCGCTGACGCGGAGGCGCTCACTTCGTCTTCGAGTACACCTGCACGGCGACCGCGCCGGCGCCCGACTTCGCCACGATCGCGAGCTTGTAGGCCACGGGGACAGGCAAAAGCGGGCAGTAGGGCGACTTGCCGCCGCCGATGACGGGCGTCGCGTCGTGGGTTCCGTCTTGCCCCGCCGACACCGTGTAAAACGGCGGCGCGAGGAGCTGCAGGTCGACGTCGCGAATCGCGCCGGGCGGCGAGAATCCGACGATCGTGTAGCACTTGCCCGCTTGCATCGAGACGACGCTGTCGGTGCGCTCGCCCTCCTTGAGCGTGTTCTTCATCACGGCCCCTTCCGCCGTCATTCCCGGCGCCTTCGTCAGCGCGATGGCGCGAAGACCGAGCTCGGCGGCCCCCTCGGCAAGATCGCCCGCGGCCGGCAGCGTCGACGTGCCGGGGAGGGCCGTGCCCGCCGTGGGCGGCGCCACCGTGCCCGTCGCGGGCGCGGTCGTCGTCGGCATCGTGCCCGGCGCCGTCGACGCAGGGTAGCCGGCCGGCGCAGTCCCCGTCGGATAGCCCGCGGGAACGGTGCCCGTCGGCGTGCCGTAGGTCGGCTGCGGAAGGTTCGACTGCGGCTCCGTCTTTGCGCCACATGCGGCGACGAACGGCGCGGCGCACGTGGCCGCGACGGCGAGGGAAAGCGTGAAGCGCGTGCGAAGAGAGAGAAGAGAGAGATGAGCGAGAAGAGTCGTCATGGCGTTCTCCAAGAATGAGGCTGAAGGGACCCACCCTAAACGGAGAGAGCGCGGAGCGCCTTACACCCCGTGCTCAGCCGAGGACGATTCGTGCCGCTTATTTCGGGGGCGTAAGCTGCGCGCGAATCGTCTTGAGCGAATCTTCGTACGACCTCTGAAACTGCGGAATCTGCTCATCGAGCGACTTTTGCAGCTTCTCGGCGTCGTCCGTAAACGCGCGGAGCGTCGCCTTCCCCTTCATGAGCGCCGCCGTGCGATCGGCCGAGGCCTTCTTTTCCTGCTCGGTGCGCCCTTTTTCGGCCTGGTACACGCGCTCCTCTTCGAGAACGCGGTCGATGCTCGTCGCGACTTCGCTCCGCTCGGCGAGAAGCGACTGAAGGCGCGCGCGGTCGTCGAGGAGCGCGACGTATACCGTGTAGCTCGCCGCGGCGATCGCGTCGGCCTGCTTCTCCATGTCGGCGACGTTGTCTTTGCCGAGCGACGTTCGGTAATGCTCGAGGATCGCGTGGGCTTCGTTGCGATTGCGAAGTCGCTTTTCGATCTGCTTGTCGACGCCGTCTTTCAGCGAATAGCTGACCGCACCGCCGATGTCGGCGTCGGCGCTGGCGGTCGCGCACTGCGGCTCTTTCTCTTTCACTTTGCTTTGCGTGGCGCCTGAAACGCGGCGCGTGAGCGGCTCGCGCTCCTCTTCGAAGAACGTGCTCGTCGCCTGAAGCTCCCGCGCGCGCTGCACGTAGCCAACGCTGCGACCGGATTCATCGGCGGCATTCACGATGGTGAGCACGCGGGACGCGTCTGCCCCTTTAAGCTCTTTCGTATATCCGGGCATCGCTTCAATCGTCGCCTTTGCACGCGTCTCGTGATCGACGGTCGACTTCATCGTCGACTCCATCGTTGCCGGATAGTCCTCGACGTAGCTCTGATGGCGTGCGGAGGAGACCATGTGCGGCCCTTGCTGCGTCGACTGGGTGCAGCCGGAGGCGGCCAGCAGAGAGACGAGCGCGAGCTGGGGAGCGAGAGCACGTGTTGCGAGAAAATTGGGCAAACGCTTCATGGGGGTGGCGCAGAGAACACTCCCGATTGGGCGTCGTCAACCGGCCGAGCTGCCCATGCGGCCATGAAAAAAGGTTAACGCTTCTTCACGAGACACGCGCGTCCGTTGTGGCCACAGTCTTCTCGCGAAGTCGCGATTCGATTTGTCCATTCGAGTTGCCCGTCGATTCCACCTTTGCGAGGTATTTCCATGATGGCTGCGCGTGCTCACTCGGTCGCTCGTCGCTCTTCGTTGGTTGCGCCGCTCGCGTTGGCCGCGGCGCTCAGCGCGGGAATGCTCGCCTGCAGCGGCGCTGCGACCGGCGCGGAAGCCCCCCCCGCGACGGCCTCGAGCGCCGCAACGAAAGCTCCCGTCGCAGAGCAGTCCCACGGTGTGGTGAAGGTCTTCGCCGACGCATTGAGCGAAGTCGCGCTTCGCGCGGACCAGCGCGCCATCGTCGAGAAGCTCGCGCAAGAGACCGAAGCGCGTCATGCGCCGCTCACGAAGGCGCGGGCAGAGATTGCAACGACTCTCGCCGCGCAGATCGAGGCGAACGCCATCGACACCGGCGCGCTGCAACCGAAATTCGACGCCGCAACGGCCGCGGCCGAGGCTGCGCAGCAGGGCGATCGCGACGCGCTTCAAAAGCTCCACGACGTTCTCGATGCGACGCAGCGCGCGGCCTTCGTCGACGCCCTTCGCGCGAGCTTTCACGGCGGCCATCGCGGCCCCGAAGGCGGAATGCGGCCGGCGGATTGGGCGCGTGAGCTCGCGCTCACGGGCGATCAACAAACGCGCATTCGCGATCTGCTGATGGAGCAGCACAAGGCCCACGAGGGCGAGGCGAAGGCGCGGCCAGATCTCGCGAGCCACGACCACGCACGCGGAAAGGGCGGCCCCGCCGAGCCGGGCGAATTCCTCGAAGCGTTCAAAGGCGATGCGTTCGCAATCGACGCGGTCTCGCCCAAGCGGGACGTGCGCGTCGAAGGGCGTGGAATGAGCGAGCACGTGGTCGCGGTCGTGAAGACGATCCTCCCGGAGCTCACGGTCGAGCAGCGCGGGAAGGCCGCGTCGATGGTGCGCGCGTACGTCGCCGACGAGCACGCGCCCGGCCTCTGATGCGGCTGGGTTTCGCAGGGCAGCGGATGCGGGAACGCGCGGTGCTATTCTTCGTCTACGGCCCGGGGGAGGCCGCAGCTTCATGGCGAATGGAAACCGCGCGGACCTGTCGGTCTCGTTTTTAGGCTCCGCGGAGATCCTCGCGCAGGAGTCGCACCTCGCGCACGGCTGCCTCTTCGTGCCGATGCCGTCGCCCGCGCCGCTGCCTTTCGCCGAGGTGGCCGTGCATCTGACATCGCCGTGGAACGACGGCGGCGCTGCGATCGTGGCCCATGGGAGCGTCGTTCAGATTGTCGAAGGGCGCGGCATCGCGGTGGCGCTTTCCGACGCCGCGGCGGCAAAACAGAAGCTCGCGCCAACGTTCGCAAAGGCCCGCGGCGAGGCTTCGCCCGTCGACGGCGCGACGAGCGTGGCGTGGGGAATCGTCGCGCCTGCGCCCGCGGGTGCCGGTCCGTCTGCGCCGGCCGAGAGCGCGGCGAGCGAGACGCCGGAGAACGACGAGGCCGCGACGAGCGGCGCGCTCTTCGACCGAATCGCGGCGATGAGCGCCCAGGAGAAGATGCAGCTCGCGGTGCACGGTGATCGCGCGGCGCGCCTCATTTTGGTGCGCGATATCAACAAATCGATTCAGCAGTTCGTTCTTCAGAACAAGCGAATCACCATTGACGAAGTTCGTTATATTGCCGGCTTCCGTCAGGCTCATCCCGAAGTATTGAATACGATTGCGGGGAATCGCGATTGGGTCGGCAATCCGTCGATTCTCGCGGCCCTCGTGCGCAACCCGAAGACGCCGACGCCCGTCGCCGTGAAGCTGCTCGACAAGCTGCCGATGGCGGAGATTCGCCGGATTGCGAAGTCGGACGAAGTGCCGCGGGCCATCGTCGTCGCGGCGCGAAAAAAGGCCGTCGACGCTTGATGGCGGCGGCGGGCCGACCGTTCTGCGCGCTGTCGCTCGCGTTCGTCGCGGGCTGCTCGTCGATCGTCCCTGCCCCCGTCACCGTCGTGACGATCTCGCCGCCCGCCCTCGGCGTAAGCGATGCTCCGACGCCCGAGCGGGTCTCAAAATCGCGGTCGCCGGGGCTCGCTCACGAGCTCGACGACGCGGCTCCCGAGCTCGCCGGCGCGTGGCGCGCGTCGACGAATACCCGTTTCATTCTCGAAGTCGCGGGCGGCCACGCGTCCATCGTCGACGCCATCGACGACAACGTAGGCGAGCACTACCCGATTTTGCGATCGCGCTTCTCGGGCGGCGTGCTCACGTGGTCGTTTCGAATCCCCAGCACGGGGGCGACCATGACCTATGAGAGCGCGGGGCTCGATGGCGATTCGCTTCGCACGCACTGGCAGAGCGACAACGGCACGGGCGGCGACGACGCGCTTCAGCGCTGGCCCGCGTCGGACGGCGACGACGGCTCACCGTGACGGCGTCGCCGTGAGAACGCCGAGAAACAGCGTGATGGCGTCGCGCGTAGGGTCGTCGAACTTCACGAGCCACGGCTCTGGCTCGCCCGCGTAGGTCGCGTGCGAGGCGTCGGCGCCCGCTTGGCTGTAGTGCTTCACCACGTCGGCGAGCGTGGCGAAGGTGCCGCCGTGTCCGTAGGGCGCGGTCGCGGGGAGGCCACGAAGCGTCGGCGTTTTAAAGGCGCCGAGGGACGCTGGCGCCGCTGCGCTCGCGGCAATCGCATCCCGGGAAAATGGGCGGAACGTGGGCGCGTCGCTGTAGGGGCCGTCGCCGGCAAAGTCGCTCGCGAGGAACGGCGAAACGCCGTCGACCCGGCCGCGATCGGGCGCGCGATCTTTGCGGCCCGTTCCGAACGCGATGGCGTGGTACGCGTCGTCCGTGAGGCGCGGCCCGTAATGGCATTGGGCGCAACCACCTTTGAAAAACGCGAGGAGGCCGTCTTTCTCCGCGTCGGCGAGCGCCGTAAGGTCGCCCGCCGCGTAGCGATCGAGGGCATTGGGCAATACCCGAATCGTCCGTTCGAAAGCGGCAATCGATTTACCGATATTCACGAATACGCGGGTCGCGGCGGTGCGGTCGGCGTCGGCCATCGCGTCGTATACGGCGTCGCCGGGCTTCCCCGCGACCGGGAATCGCGAAACGTCGCTCATGTCGGGGAGCGGGCCGAAAATGGCTTCGTAGGCGAGCTTCGACGCGGGCGCGCGTGCGATGCGATGGGCGACGAAGAGGCGCGAGGCGCCAAACTCGTTCGCGTTCTCGAGAGGTCCCAAGGCTTGCATCCACAGTGAGTCGGCGCGGCCGTCCCAAAACTGTGAACGCGAGTGGCTCGCGAGCGCAATGGCGGGCGCGTTGCGATCGCCGCCGTGGACCCCTTCGGATTGCGGGCGCGCGTCGGAGAACCCTTTGGTCTTGTCGTGGCATGTCGCGCACGAGACATTTCCCGACGGCGAGAGCGTCACGTCCGAGAAGAGCGCTTCGCCGAACGCGGCCGCCGCCGGATCGTCCCCTTTTGCGTTGGTCGGATCGGCGGGGGGCGCATCGGGCACGACGATGTCGCGAATCATGTCCCACTGCGCGCGGACGAAACGGCCATCGGTGCGCGTCTCGACGCCGCCCCTTGGCGCGGGCGTACCGTCGAGAGTGGCCATCACCGAGCGAATGCGAAAGGCGAGCGCGTCGAGGGTCGGATCGTTCTGGACGCTCTCGATGCGCATCGTGCGGCGGTCGACGAGAAGCACCATAGGAAGGGGCGCGCGCTGAGGATTTACGACGCGAAAGGTGAACGCGCTATCGGCGGCGACGAAGCGGGGCGCGTCGATCCGCGCGCGAAAGGCCGCGAGCGCGTCCGGCGTCGGCGGCGCGTTGTCGTCGTCGCCCACGACGAGATCGACGAGCTCGAGGCGCGGCCCCACGTCGAGGTCGAACAGCTCTTTGGTATGCGACGCGTGCCAGCGGCACGTGCCGCACCACCCCGCGCCGACGCGCACGACGAGAAGGCGCGCCACGTTGATGGGGGCGCACGGCGTGTACTGCGCGCGAAAGGTGAAAGGCGCCGCGTGGCCGTCCAGATCGAGCCCGTCGAAGGTGAGATCGGGAACTGTGAGAAAGAGGTCGAGACCCGCGGTAACCGTTGGGTACGCGAACGCGCTGCATGCGCCGTCGCCACCGCCGCCGTCGTGTGGGGAGCCTGCGGCGGGCGGGCCGTCGTTCGTGCGGGTCGAACAGCCCACGGAGAGCGCCGACGCGCTTGCGCCGGTGCACGCGAGCGCGAGGGCCGCGGCTGCGAGGCGCGATCGACGACGGCTCTTCACGACGAAAGCTTACCGCGGCTTCGCGGCGCTCACCGGCGCCATCACGCTATCGACGATTGAAATGTGACTCCCCGACTGGAGCCGTGAGTCCTGCGTGTTCTCGCCGAAGTAGCAGCCGCGTACCTCAATGGCGCCGTTCGACGATCCGTCGACCTCCTCGATTCCCATGTCGGCCGCGCGCTCGAAGTTCGAGCTGACGATGGAGAGGCTTCCTCCTTGGGCCAGCGTTTGCGAGCCGTACAGCATGGCGCCGAAGCTCGTGTCGTGAATCGTGACGTTCGAAATATCCACCTGGTTGGCGTTCCAGAAGTGGAGGCCGCAGTGAGCGGTGCTGATATCCGTGTACGCGAGGTGCACGGCGCCCGCGGAGACGACGACGAGATCGGTCGGGGCGCCCTTCCCGTGGAGCGTCGAGTCTTCGATGCTCACCTTCGCGGCGACGTCGTCGACCACCAGACCGCTGTCGGCGATGGTTTCGAAGTCGAGATGCGTGCCGATGAATGTGCCTTTCACGCGCGCGAGCCCCTGCGCCATCACGACGTTCGAGCGGGCCATGGAGAGCGTCGCCCCCGCGAGAACGCGGAACGGTGTGCTGGGATAGGCAATCACGCCGTCGTCGAAGCTCGCGGTGCCGCCTTGAACATCGAGGGCCGCGCGCGTGTCGTCGAGCTCGACACCCGAAAGCGCGAGAGAGCCGCCCGCGGCGACCACGAGCCCTATCCACGGCGCGCCGCCCATCGTGGCGTGGCTCGCAGCGCTGCTCGCCACGAGCTTCCCCGCGACGGTGATCATCGCGCCACTCGCGACGTCGATGGCGGCGCCGGGCTCGATGGTGACGGTAACGCCAGCCTCGATCATCACTTGACCCGATATCCGCTTACCGGACGACCACGTCTCGTCGGACGATATCGAAACAGCGGTGCCGGAGGCGACATCGTGGGCGCCGGACGAGGAGACCTTCGCGTCGCTCGCCGAACAGCCAACGGCACCAACAAGGCTGGCCACGCTCGCAAGTGCGACGGCAGACGTAAATGCCGTCGAGGCCACGTGGGCGAGGCCCCTGCTTTTGATGGCAACGCTCTTCATGGTGCCCCTAAGAGCAAGGCGCGCGCCGTCTCGCGGCAGCTCGTTTTCGCCGAAATGCCGAGATTTGCCCACATGACACGCGTGCGCTTCCGCATGAATCTCGTGGACGCGACGAGCCGGTAACATGCGCGACCACGAGGGCTCGTCGCCACGCGACGTGGCTCATTTGATCCAGGGGCCGCTCCCCGCACGCACGGCTCATGAGCTGAACGAGGCCGGCGACCCGCGACACCGCATTGCCACGAACGAACCTTGATATCGAATTACAAATATCAAAATAACAATTTACCAATCATGCATTCGACCCCTCTCGCTCGCTGAACGAACGATTCCAGAGAGCCCGCGTCCGCCGCGAGCTCGCGGAAAGGCTCCCGGCTTCGCACGCCCGTCCGAATGCCGCCGGAGCGCTTTCGGAAAGCGACGCCGAGCTCGCTGCTGAACGCGCGAATCGCTCGGGCCTTCCGCCCCCAGAAACGCGGCCAAATCCAAGGCTCCGGTGTCGCCTCGGGCCCATTCCGCAGCCGCCTACGCGCGCGCTTCCTATGCAGTTTCGCGCCGGGCTGCGGCCTGTCGTGCGGTGCTCGTCGCAATCGAGTCTGACTCTTTCGCCGCCGCGGCAATCTGAGACGGCAATCGCGGTGGATTTCGCGATTCGGCGCGGTTATGTACGGCGCTTACGTCCTGTGCCCGTTTTCACGGAATGTCCCGACCTGCGGGACCATGTAAATCCAGGGCAACCTGCTGTCACCGAATCGCCTTCATTCACGCCGGACGCCTCGATCACGGCCCCTCTCCCGCGGACAGCTTCGTATCCAGTATCACCGCAATTCCCGAATCGCCTGGTCGATAGTCTCAATGTCTCGCTCGTCGTCTCAGAAGAGGCGGCGCGCATGACATGCATGACATGACCGCGCGGACTCGAACGGCGCGCTCGTACGACACGAACGACAAGCCAGTGCCAAGCTGGTTCCAAGCCAAACAAGCCAAATACAAGCCAGTCGGAGAAACAGCGGGGGAAACAGCGGGGGAAAACGACGTGAAACGAAGCTCTCTATCCGGCGAACGCATGTGCGCAGTAGAGAGTCCGGTGAACACCAACGCCGCGGTGGCGTAGTTTGAATACTCTGCTATTTTGAATAGTTTTTAAGTCTCGCCTCGATTTCGGACAACGAAGTCGTATTGTTCTCTCGTTCGGGGGCGCCGTGTAACGGCTTGCCAATCCCTCAAGCGCGATAACCGCTGGTGAGAGGAGTTCCGCAGATGCATCAAGTCTTCCGGTACATGTCGGTCGGTCTCGTAGGCTTGCTGGGTGCGTGCGCGAGCGCCGCAAATCCAACGGCCGGCCAAGGGGAGGGCGACCAAGAGAACGTCGGCTCAACCTCCCAAGCGCTCGCGGCGCAGTGCACGGAGCTAAGCTCCGCGGTGACGACGTTCTCCTGCAACCTCGCCAACCTGTCTCGCCCACGCTCGCTCGCGGCCAATTCGCCTGCGGAGGCTCTCAGCGTCGGGTACGAGCCCGAGAACGCCGCATACATTTGGGACTTTTGGGCCCCCGCATCCACGCCCGGCATTGCGACGGCCTACGTCAACTTCAAGCCCCAAAAGACCGGCGATTGGGCCGTTTATCACAACAACTTCGACACCTTTAACGTCCGCGTGACGGATCGCGCGGGCAACGTCGTCGCGTCGACCTTGCGGCACGCGATCCCCACCTGCACGCTTCAGAGCCAGACGGGCGTCGCAGTGTTTCCGCTGATCGCGAACACGTCCTATTTCATCATCGCCGGCCCCACGGCGACGCCGAACACGTTCCGCCCGACGATCGTGAACGTCGACAACTTCGCCACCAAAGTCTACCCGGACACCGACGGCGATACCTTTGGCAACGGCGCGTCGCCGCTCAACACGGCGTGCAAGCCGCCCGCGGGCTACGTGACGACGTCGAACGACTGCGACGACACCCGCGCGTCAGTGAATCCGGCCGCCGCGGAAGTGTGCGACGGCATCGACAACAACTGTGACGGCGTCGTCGACGAGGGCATCCCGGTCTCTACGTTCTATCGTGACGTCGACGGCGACGGCTTCGGCAACGCGGCGATGGCGACCAGCCGGTGCTCGGCTCCCGCGGGCTACGTCGCCCAGGGTGGCGACTGCAACGACTCGAACGCCGCCATCCACCCCGGCGCCGCCGAAGTGTGCGACGGCATCGACAACAACTGTAGCGGCGCCATCGACGAAGGGGTCGAGCCCGGTACCTACTACGCCGACGCCGATGGCGACGGCTTCGGCCTCTCGACGAGCGCCGTGGTCGCGTGCGTTCGCCCCGTCGGCTCGGCGGTGGTCGGCGGCGACTGCGACGACGCCCACGCCTCGGTCCATCCCGGCGGCACCGAGGTGTGTGACGGCCTCGACAACAACTGCGACGGCATCGTCGACGACGGCGTTCAGACCTCCTACTTCCGCGACACGGACGGCGACGGCTTCGGCGTGCAGTCGGACAACGTCGCCGCCTGTTCGGCGCCGAGCGGCTACGCAAGCGCCCCGGGCGACTGCAACGACGCGCGCGCCGACGTTCACCCCGGCGCCGCCGAGGTCTGCGACGGCGTCGACAACGACTGCAACGGCGTGAGCGACGAAGGCGTGCAGACGACCTTCTTCCAAGACGCGGACGGCGACGGCTACGGCGTCGCGACGACCACCGTGCTCGCGTGTGCGCGCCCCGCGGGGTACGCGGCGGTCGCCGGCGACTGCAACGACGGCAACGCGTCGGTGAGCCCGGGCGCGGCCGAACTGTGCGACGGCACGGACAACAACTGCGACGGCCAGTCGGACGAGGGGCTCAGCGTCTCGACCTACTACCGCGACGCCGACGGCGACGGCTACGGCATCTATGGCGACACGATTCAGTCGTGCCGCGTGGTGGCCGGCTACGCGCCGCTCGCGGGCGACTGCGACGACGGCAACGGACAGATCAAGCCGGGCGCGCCGGAGGTTTGCGACAACGTCGACAACAACTGCAACGGCGAGATCGACGACGGAATCGAGACTGCGTACTACTTCCGCGATTCCGACGGCGACGGCTACGGCGACGGCAACGAAGCTCTCGGCGCCTGCGCGCAGCCCGACGGCTACGTGACCAACTCGAACGACTGCAACGACAACGACGCGTCGATTCGCCCCAACGCGCAAGAAGTCTGCGACGGCGTCGACAACAACTGCAACGACCAGATCGACGAAGGCGTCGCGATGACGACCTACTACCGCGACGTCGACGGCGACGGCTTCGGCGTTACGGCCGACAGCCGCACCGCATGCGCGCCCCCCGAGGGGTTCGTGACCGAGTCGAACGACTGCAACGACAAGGCGCCGGCGGTTCATCCGGGCGCGGCCGAAGTGTGCGATCAAGTCGACAACGACTGCGACGGCACGATCGACCTCGTCGGCGGTGTCTCGGTATGCGGCCTTCCGCCGGTCACCGTGACGGCGGCGAAGAGCTACTCACCGTGGCGCTGGACCAACGCAGTGACGAACCTGCCGCCCCACACGAAGGTCGCCATTCCGGCCGAGATCCCGGTGACTGCGGGGAACGCGGGGAGCGACTTCTCGGCATTCGCCACGCTCGATCGCACGACGGGTCACGCTTACGCGTGCCTCTATCGCGGCGGCTCGCCCGTCCCCAACCCGAAGACGCCGGCGCAGCTTCAAGCGGGCCGCACGTACAAGCTTCTCTTCTGCACGGGCAACAAGAAAGGCGGCGACCTCATCGCCGCCGACCAGGTCTACCTGTCCGTCAACGGCTACGCGGCCGCCGGCAAAACGGAAGTGAGCTTCTCGATCACGCCGCAGTGAGCTCGCTCATCTAGCGCCTCGCTTCCCGAAACGGGGCCTGCCTGAAAAGGTGGGCCCTCTTTCGTTTAACCCGCGCGCAACGAGCCGACATCGACGAGGTCGCCCGCCCGGGGGGCGCGCTCGCGCCGATTAAAACGTTCCGGTGACTCCCGCGCTGCCTGCGCCGATCCACGGCGTGGCGTGGGGTTTTGCGCCGCCCGTGCCGGTCGCGCGCGCGCTCGACTTGCCGCCGACGAGCAGGCTGACGACACCTGCGCCGACGCCCACGCCGCCCACGATGAAGGCGACCGTGGAGATCGTCGCGAAGCTGTGCGCGCTGTCGACGTCGCCCCACGTGGCGGGCGGGCAGCGCCCATCGACACAACCTCCCTGCGCGGAGCTCTTCGCGCCCATCGCCAAAAGCCCGGTGACGACGCCCGCCGCGATGCCCGCGCCGCCAACGCCGAACGCGATGTACGTGAGCGTGTGGCTCGAGCCCGACGACGACGTAGAGCCGTCGGACGACGCTTGCGATGCATCTTGCGACGAGCCCACGCTCGGCGGCGCGACCGCGCCTGAAAAGTCGAGGCTCACGTCGGCGAGCTCGCGCTCACGCACGTCGACCTGCTTCACGACCTTGGTCTCACCGACTTTGCCCGTCACCTCGTGGTGGCCCGGGTTGAGCCGAAAAGGGACGCCGGCGGCCTCGGGTGGAAGATGAATGCCGTCGACCGTGATCCACGGCGGCGACGGCGCCGCGCGCACGACGAGCTTGATCGCCGGAATGCGATCGGTGAGCTCGGAGTCGAGGCGCTCGGCCGCAGTGCGCGCCTCTTGAAACGGCGCGGGGTCGTCGGCGCGCGTGGGAATGAGGAGCACGCGGCGCAGCGCATCGCGCCCTTCGACGAGATGCCCGAGCGCCACATGGGTGCGCGCCACCTCGAGCCCCGTCGTGGGCACGTGCATGAGCGCGTCGGCGGCTTCGAAGCTCTTGAGCGCGGCGGCGAAATCGTTCTGCTCTCGCTTTTGCCGACCGTCGGTCATCAGCGCGCGGGCCGTCTCTTTTTCGGCGGGAGACGCGTCGGCGAAGGCTTCGCCTTCGAGCGCGACGACGGAGACGATGCTGACGAGCGAAGCCAGGGCTACCGACGCGAAACAGCCGACCGCGGCGAGCTTACGCACGCGTGTCCGCTCAGAACCCATCATCGATGACCTTCTTCTTGGGAGGTGCGGGAGGCGCGGCAGGAGGCGGAACGGGCTTGGGCGCGGCGGGCTTAGCCCGAACCACTGCCACGGCCGGCGGCGGCGCCGCAGGAACGCGCGACGTGACGGGGGGCTGCGGCGCGCGCGCGCTCGGCGTCACAGCGGGCGCAATCGTCGCGGTCGCGGGAGGCGAGGCGACGCCGGGGTCGCTGTCCGGAGGGAGCGTCGGAGCGACGGGCGAGAGGGTCGACGGATCGACGACGACGACCGCGCTCTGCGGCGCGGCGGCGGCGCTCTTCGTTTCGTCGCCCCGAAGGCGCACGATGCTGAAGGCCACGAGGAAGACGACGCCCGCACCCGCGAAGGCCGCCGCGATCGCAACGGCGCGCCCCTTGGGCTCGGGCCGGTAAATCGGCGCGGGCTGCGAGTTGTCGAGGGCGGACGATGCGAGCGTCGCCGACGACGTTTCCGTGAGCGGCGCGGCGGCGAGGATCTCGTCGATCGAATTGGGCGCGGCCACCGTTGCGGCGTCGGCCACGCTCGGCGAGGGCTTGCGAACGTATGCGCGCACCGCGCGCGCGACGTCCATGTCGACGTTGGTACCGTCGACGCCGCTCGACGAGTCTGTCTGCGGCTTGAGAAGACCTGACATGCGCACGCGCTCGGCCGCGGCATCGAGGGCGAGCTCGAGGGCGTCGCGGCGAGCGGCCGTGCGGTCGATCAAGAGCGCGCTCGCGAACGACGCGACGTCTTGCGTCGTCGTTTGAAGGCCCGCTTCGACCATCGCCGATTCGATCGCGACCTGCATGTCGGCGGCCGTGTTGTAGCGCTGACGAGGGTCGTGGGAGAGCGCGTTGCGAATGATCGCCGCGACGGGCTTCGGCACTTCGGGGCCGAGGGGAACGGGGGGACGGCCCGACGCGAGAAGGTGCAGCGTCGCGAGCTGGTTGTCGGCTTCGTAGGGCGGGCGACCCGAAAAGAGCTGGTACAAAATCGCGCCGATCGCCCACACGTCCGTGCGCCTGTCGACCTGACGCCCGAGCGCCTGCTCCGGCGCCATGTACTGAATTTTGCCCTTTAGGTTGCCCGAGTTCGTCTCGCCGACGAGGCGATGGCGTGCCTTCGCGACGCCGAAGTCGATGAGCTTCGCGACGCCCTTGGTGTTGATGAGAATGTTCTGCGGCGACACGTCGCGGTGTACGACGCCGAGGGGCACGCCCGACGTATCGGCGAGCTCGTGGGCCGCATGAAGGCCGCCACACGTATCGGCCATGAGCCGCAGCCACACGCCCATCGGCGAGATGCCCGCGTCGCTCGCGCGACCGCGCTCTTTCTTCGCGCGCTCGACGGCGCGGTGAAGCTTCGACAGCGAGTCCCCGTCGACGAACTCCATGACGATGTAGAGGACGTCGTGTTGCTCGCCGAGATCCAAAATCTGCGCGACGTTCGAGTGCTCGATGCCCGACGCGATGCGCGCCTCGTCCAGGAACATCTGCTGGAAGCGCGGATCGGACGAGTACTGTGGGAGGATCGTCTTGATGGCGAACAGCTTCTCGAAGCCGTGCTTGCCTTGAAGACGCGCTACCCAGACGCTCGCCATTCCCCCTTCGGCGATCGGGCAGAGCAGCTCGTACCGATCGAGCCGATAGCCGGGCTCGAGGGTCGAGGTCTTCGGGGGGGAGATGCTCACGACTCCTGAGTATTCGTCGAGCGGGCGCTCTCTGCGAGCCGGAACGCCACAAAGCTCACGGGTTTGGACGGCGGTGTAGGGCGCGGTCGTTGTAGATCGATCGGTCAATGCTCGAGGAGCTCCGCGGAGACCTCCTCGTACGCCGCGAGCGAAGGCTCGGGCGCGCGCGGGCTACGAGGGCCATCGAGCTCCAACACGTCGAAGACTTTTCGAAGGTTCGGCGCGAGGGTCATCACGCGTTCGGAAAGTTCAGCTTTCGTTACGTAAACCTCGTCGCGTCTACCGGTGCGCACATTGCGGCGGAGCACGAGCTCGCCCGATGCGCCCGAGCGCCGCGCGATCTCAAGAACCGTCGGCGCCATCGCATCGACCATCCGCTTCGCAACGGCGTGCGGCTCTTCGTTTTCAAAAGGGCGGTTGTCGAAGGTTGTCGTGACAAGCGCCGAGCGTCGCGTGAGCACGTCGGCGAGCGACTCGCGAAGGTGACGCCACAGTTGAAGGATGCGCCCGCGGTCTTCGCCGCCGAGCTCGATGGGCTGGGGCGACAGCTCGTTGCCTTGCTCGTCGAGCTCGGCGAGGACGATGCGCGGCGGATCACAGCTCGCGTCGATCTCGAGCTCGTAGCCGGCGCCCGCGCGTTGACCACGCCCGAGGATCATCATTCCGTGATCGCCGTCGCCGCTCGCGGCGAGGACGTAGAGCTTGTCGAGCGGCAGGCGCGTCATCTCGAGGCGCTTCGAGAACCACCCGGCTTCCTTCGGCACGTGCACGAACGTGTCGGAGCTCACCTCGGCGACGCGGCGCCTTCGAGACCAGGCGTCCGTCGCGGGGATGGCGAGCTCGAAGACGGCGTTCACGCCGAAGGTCGTCGAAACGAGAGCTTCGGCCGTGTAGCCAGTCTCCTTCGCGACGAGTCGAAAGCCCAGTCGCGTGCCAGGGAGATCGTGCTTCGCGAGAAGCTTCTCGAGGGCGCGCGTCCCTTGAATGCGTGCTTCGAACATTGCATCGCGAAGGCGCGTGAGCTCGCTCTGCGCCTCGCCTTCGATGACCTGAATCTCCCCTTCGGCGAACTGCTTGGCGGCGAGCACAATCCGTTGGGCAGTGCGCGTCACCACGGGCGCGGCGCCCTTGGTCTCGATGAACAGCGTGCGCTCGACCGACTCGGCGACTGCGAGCAATCGCGCGCGATCGACGGCGAGGCGACGCTCGATTTCCTTCTCACGCGCGCGCCCGCGCTCCAGCGCGTGCTGCACCGTGAGCAGCCCCACCGCCGAGACGACCGCCTCCTTGATGGTCTCGATGCAGTTCCAATCGTGGGGGAACGGCGTCGAGTCGCCATAGACGAACGGCCTCTCGCCCAACGCGCGCGAGCGACGTTGCGACGCGGGCGGGCTGCTCCCGCGGCTCCCTTGAAGAGTGCCGTGGGAGGCTTCGGCTTGGGAAAGCTCGGACGGTGCGACGAGGGCGAGCGCTGTACTCATAGTTCCACCTTTGATGGTGCACGGGAGATCCACGCGAAGGCCGTGGGTGCTGCGGGAGGCCGCCCTTTCTCACGTGTTCCGAATGCCTCTCTTGGGACCGAGCCTCACCTAAGCAACGCGCAGTCCAACGGTTCGCGCTGCGGCGAGCGCGGCGAACGGACCTCGCTGGTACGTGGAAAATGCTTCGGATGGCTCTCGTCACTCCGACAGATTCGCGACACGATCTCGGTCATGACGACGGCCACGCTTCCGGGTTCGGGCGAGCTTCTCGCGTACGGCAAACAGCACCTTTTCCCCTGCTACGCGCGCCCCGACGCGGTCATGGTGCGCGGTTCCGGCGCAACGCTGTGGGACAGCGACGGGCGCGCCTATCTCGACCTCACGGGCGGCCTCTCCGTCACGGCGCTGGGCCATGCGCACCCCGATCTCGTGCGTGCGATCTCGGAGCAGGCGGCGACGCTCGGCCACCTGTCGGGCTCGTTCTGGAACGACAAGTCGAACCGCCTCGCCTTCGAGCTTTCGAAGCGCGCGTTCGGCGACCGAGTCTTCTTCGCCAACAGCGGCGCCGAAGCGAACGAAGCGGCCATCAAGCTCGCGCGGCGAGTCTTTTTCGATCGCGGTCAGGGGCAAGACAGATTCGAGATCGTCTCGGCGGAGCGCAGTTTCCACGGCCGCACGTTGGGCGCGCTCGCGGCTACGGGAAACCCTCGCTACCACGAAGGGTTCGCGCCGCTCCCCCAAGGCTTTCGTCATGTACCCTACGGCGATGCGCGCGCGCTGCGCGAGGCGGTCACGACGCGCACGGCCCTCGTGATGCTCGAGCCGATGCAGGGCGAAGGCGGTGTGATCATCCCTCCCGCCGGCTACCTCGCCGAAGCGCGCCGCATCTGCGACGACGCCGGCGCGCTGTTGCACTTCGACGAGGTGCAGGTCGGCATGGGGCGAACAGGCACGTGGTTCTGCCACGAGCACGAAGGGGTGACGCCCGACACGATGTCGCTCGCCAAAGCGCTCGGCGGCGGCTTGCCCTTGGGCGCGCTCGTCACGCGGAGCGAGCTCGCGAACGTCATGGTGCCCGGCACCCACGCATCGACCTTCGGCGGTAACCCGATCTCGTGCGCCGCAGGGCTCGCGTACATCGAGACGGTCGAACGCGACGGCCTACTCGCGCGGGCAACGCGCCTCGGCGAGCAGATGAAAGAGCGCCTGGGGTCGGCCCTTCGCGAGACCTCGCGCGTGCGTGACGTGCGCGGTCGCGGCTGCCTTGTCGGCATCGAGCTCGACGTGCCGGGCAAGCCGTTCGCCGACGCGCTTCGCAACCGCGGTGTCCTCGTCTCGGTCATCGCGGACCGCGTGCTTCGCCTCGCGCCGCCGTTCATCACCCCCGACGATCAGCTCGCCGAAGGGCTCGACGCGATCATCGCGGCGCTTCGGGCGTAGGCTCCGTCGCGCCGAGCGTGCCGACGGCGAGCGCGACGTCCTCGCGCTCGGTGCCGAAGACGCCTTCCCACTTCGCGATCACGACGGCGGCGAGCGCGTTGCCCGTGACGTTGGTCACCGAGCGCGCCATGTCCATGATCTCGTCGACCGCGAGAAGCATCGCGATGCCAGCCTCGCCGGGGAGGCCGAAGCTCCCCGCGGTGCCGGCGATGATCACGAGCGTCGCCCGCGGAACGCCTGCGACGCCCTTCGACGTGAGCATGAACGTGAAGACCATCGCGAGCTGCTGCCCGAACGACATGTGAATGCCCGCGGCCTGCGCGATCGTGAGGCTCGCGAGCACGAGGTAGAGCGTCGACCCGTCGAGGTTGAACGAGTAGCCGGCGGGAACGACGAAGCTCGCAACGCGGCGCGGGACGCCGAAGCGAACGAGCTCCTCGAGAAGCTTCGGCAGCGCAGCCTCGGAGCTCGCAGTGGAGAACGCCGTGAGCGCCGGATCGCGGATCGCCTTGAAAAACGGGACGATCCTAACGCGCAGCGCGAGCAAAATGGGGATGAAGACGAGCAGCACCAAAAGGCCGAGGGCGAAGTAGAGGCTCCCGACCAGAAGCGAATACTGCTTCAGCAGATGCAGAACCGCGGGCCACCCTTTCATGGTGACGCCGGCGACCTCGTGCCCTGCCGCCATGTGGCTCACGTTGTAGGCCATGGCGCCGAACACGCCGAGGGGCGTGAGGCTCATGATCATGTCCGTGTACTTGAGCATGACGAGGCTCGTCCCCTCGAAGAACGCGAGCACCGGCTTGCCGCGCTCACCAATGCGCGTGAGGGCGATTCCGAAGAGCGTCGCGAACACGACCACGGGCAGCACGTCGCCGTCGGCGGCGTGCTTGATGAGGTTGCTGGGGAACGTGTGCATCGCGATGTCCCAGCCCGAGAGCGGCTTCGCGAGCTCCGTGTGGGCTTCGAGCTTCAGCGGCAGGCCGTCGCCAGGGCGCACCCAGTTGGCGACGCCGAGGCCGATGAAGAGCGCGAAGGTCGTGATGACCTCGAAGTACAGAAGGGCTTTTCCCCCCATGCGCCCCACGGCCTTGATATCGCCGGTTTGCGCAATACCGACGATGATCGTCGATACCAAAATAGGGACGATGATCCCTTTGATGAGGCTGATGAACGCCTTCGAAAGGAAACGAAACAAGTTGAATGCGAACGGATATTGGTCCGCTGGCAGGAAGCCGCCGAGCAAAACTCCGAGCGCCAAACCGACGAAAATCCACAGGGTCGTGCTGCGAGACAGCGAGAAAGGGCGGCGCACGCCCGGACCGTAGCGTTGGGGTGCCGCTGTGTGCAAACTGCGTCGCCGCCATGAGCCGAATCCGCATTACCTCGCTCGCCCTCGCTTGCCCCGCCGTCGCCATCGCGCTCCTCGTCGCCTCCCCCGGAGTCGCCCACGCCGGCTGCCCCGCGGGCATCGTCGATCCGGTGGCAACGCTCCCCGTTGACGGCGCGACCGGCGTGCCGACGGACGCGCACTTGAAGATCTTCCGTTCGCAGCTCGCCTGCGACGACGGCTCGTCGTTCAAGCTGACGAAGGGGGACGTCGTCGTTCCGCTCTACTCCGACGAAGGCGTGGTCGGGCGCGGCTTCACCAAGATGGTCGACGGCTACCCGCGCACCCCGCTCGATCCGAACACGACCTACGTTCTCACGGTCACGCCCACGCGCAGCACCGCGTTGAGCCCCAACGCGACGCTCTCGTTCACGACCGGCGCCGGCCTCGCGCCCGCAGTCGTCACCACGGCCGCCGTCACCCTCGACAACGTGGTCTGGTCGGCGCCCGTGAGCAGCACCGCGGGCTCCACCGGGACGCCTAACCGCGTCTACCGCGCGACGGTCAGCGTTCACGTCACCGTCGCCGACCCTGGCGGTCTGTCGGTCGTTCACCTGCTCACCTCCGACGAAGCGGGGCGGTCGCTCTCCGACTTCGCGTCGCCCGTCTCGGTCGACGGCGATATTGCAGCGAGCTACCCGCTGGGCGGCGGCACGGACATGAAGACGGACGCGACGTTTCAGTGGCTGGGGAAGTCGGGGTTGTGCCTCTCGGCCGTCATCGAAGACAGCGCCGGTCGCTATTCCCCGGTCTCGCCGGTCGCATGCGCGGGAGGCGTCTCGGGCGACGTCACCGCGCCGAGCCCCGCGCCGGTCGACCCCGATCTTCCGCTTCCCGGCGAAGGGTTCGATCGAAGCAGCTGCGCCTTCGGCGGCGGCGCACCGCGCGACGGCGTGTGCCTGATTGCAGGCCTCGGGCTCGTCGCGCTCGGCGCCTCGGCGAGGCGACGCCGCCGCGTCAACGCGCGACGCGGCGTCTGAGAATCAGAAGGAACACCGGCCCTCCGAGGAGCGCGGTCACGGCGCCCACGGGAGGCTCGGTGTGGAGCGCGCGAAAGAGACCGCGGCTCACGAGATCGCAGAGGACGAGCGTGCCGCCGCCCGCGAGGAGCGACGTCGGCAGCAGCACGCGCACGTCGGGCCCGAGGATGCGCCGAAGGGCGTGGGGCACGACGAGGCCGACGAAGCCGATGAGGCCGGTCACGCTGACGATGGCGCCGACGACGCACGAGCAGGCGAAGAACGTGCGTCGCTCGAGGGCGCGCGCGTCGACGCCGAGGTGCGATGCGGCTTCGTCGCCGAGGGCCAAGAGGTTCAAGCGGCCGGCGTCGCGTAAGAGCAGCCCGCACCCGAAGGCGACGTAGGCCGCGACGAAACAGAGGGAAAATGTCGACGGAACGTCGAGAAATCCCATGAGCCAGAAGAGCAGCTCCTGCGCCTTGGTGGCGGAGACGAGCGTCTTCACGAAGGTGATGCCGGCGGAGGCGATGGCGTTGACGACGACGCCGGCGAGGAGAATCGACGTACCCGAGACCGAGCCCGACGCGCGCGCGAGGGCGTAGACGACCGACGTCGCGACGAGGCCGCCGGCGAAGGCCGCGAGGGGGACGAGGGACGCGCCGACGAGCGTCGCGCCGCCCACGCCGGCGAGAAGCGCAATGGTCGCACCCAGCGCCGCGCCGCCGGAGACGCCGAGAACGTACGGCTCGGCGAGGGGGTTCCGAAGCACCGCTTGAAACGCCACGCCCACGAGGGCCAAGCCGCCACCGGCGATCGCGCCGAGCGCCACGCGCGGAAGGCGCGCGCTCACGACGATGACGCGGTCGAGGGACGAGGGGTCGCCCCAGGCGCGCACGAGCGACACGGGCTCGGTGCCGAAGGCCACGCCAAGCGCGAAGGACGCCGCGAGAAATGCCGCGCAAATCGCGATGGGCGCGGCGACGTCGAGCGAGCCTTGGCCGCGCGGCGGCGCCGTCACGTCGCGTTGCGCTCGTAGAGAATGTAGAGCCCGGTGAGCGTGAGAATGTCGTCGACCTCCTGGATCGTCTTCGACAGCGGCGCGATGAGTGGCGCGAGGCCGCCCGTCGCGATGACGGCGCAGGGGTAACCGAGCTCTTCGCGGAGCCGCTCGACGATGCCGTCGACGAGGCCGACGTAGCCGAAAACGATGCCCGACTGCATCGAGTGGAGCGTGTTGCGGCCGACGACCCTCGGCGGCTTCGCGATCTCGACGCGCGGCAGCTTGGCGGCCCGCGCGAAGAGCGCATCGGCGCTGATTTGAATGCCCGGCGCGATGACGCCGCCGAGGTAGGCGCCATCCTGGTCCACCACGTCGAAGGTGGTGGCGGTGCCGAAGTCGATGCAGACCAGCGGGCCCTTGTAGTGGGTGTGCGCCGCCAGCGCGTTCAGCAGGCGGTCGGCGCCGACATCG
>JANXMC010000042.1 GCA_025354825.1 Myxococcales bacterium | reverse complement strand
ACGACGCGCGGTGGCCGAAAGCCGCAGAAAGCCGAAGGGAGTCAAGCTGATCGGTGCCCTAGGCCTCGTCGCCGGATCGCGCTTCCGGCTCGTCGTCGTGACTTTCGACGCGCGGGTTTTGCGGCGCACGTTTCGCCCTCGCCGGGTGCGCAGGCTTCGCCTTCGGTAGCTGCATGACGTCGAGCTGCGGGATCGCGGCGGGTGCCGCGGAGGTTCGCGACGGCGTCGCGCACGCCGCGGGAGCGGGCGTCGGCGAGACGTTTGCGATGCCATTGGCGCCAGACGGCGGCGTCGGCGACGCTGCGAGACCGGTCGTGGTCGTCTGCATCTCCACGACGGGCACGACCATCGACGGCGCGGCGGTCGTGCTTGCGTTCGCATTCGCATCCGACGTTGCAAGGTCGACGCGCGCGGGGAGCTCGCTCTTCATCGTTCGCAGTGAGCTTGCGACCCGCGCGCGCATGTCGCGCACGCGTTCACTTCCGCTGGCCGTGAAGACCATCATCACGGCGGCGCCGAGGGACGCGCCCACGATGAAGCCGCGGAACGGCTTCCACGCCTGCTCGGGCGGCGCCGACGCGCGTACGCCGCGGTCGACCCGCATCGTCGTGCCGAGCAGGCGCGCACTCGCTGCCGACGTCTGCGGAACCGGCGCATCCGAGCGCACGACGATCCGCACCGGCGCGTGGCCCGTTTGCGGCGTGGGCTGCGTCGTCATCGACGGGGTCGGGCGCGCCTGGGGCCCCTGTGGCGCCTTCGCCGCCTTCGCCGGCAAGGGTGGCGGGCTCGACGACGCACGCGCGGGGAGCGGCGGCGGCGACGACGGCGCAGGCCTGACGCGACGCGGTCCTCGGAGCGATGCTGCGTTCGACATGGCGTCCCTCGTCCTCTCGGGATGCCTGTGGTGCAGGTTCCATGCTGACCTCGATTGCGTCGCCAAATCCAGCATGGTGCGTCAACGCGCGCTCAAACTGGAAATGCGCGGTCGATCGCCGATCCACCCGTGGGTCCGACCTCACCCGGTCACCACAGTGTCCGCGGCCGCGTGCTCGTTCGGCTTGGGGCCGGAAGCGGCCGCGCGCCGCCGCCGTCGTAACGCGTTGCGGGCGACACTCCGCGTTGTCACTGGCGCAACACCAACGCGCGCGAAATCCCCTGCGCAGCGCGCCCCAAGCGTGCTCGGAAAACGCCTCGCGACGTGCGATCCCTCTCAACACGTCACGCGGCGATGAGGTACACCGTAAAGGCGTTCGGCGCGGCTTTCGCGCGGCACCTTTGAAGGAGTGACTCTCGTGGAAGCGCGGCGGATCGACGTCCTGAGTGATTCGACGGGGGAGACGGCCGAGAAGGTCGTCCGCGCCGCCATGTTGCAGTTCCCGCACTCGGGCGCCCACATTCGCCTCCACACGCGGGTGCGCACGAAAGAGTCGGCCCGGCCGATCCTCGAACGCGCCGCGAAAGAGGGCGCGCTCGTCGTCTTCACCGTCGTGAGCCCCGAGCTCCGCGAGTACATCCACACGCTCAGCTACGAGCTGAAGATCGAAGCGCTCGATCTCATCGGCTCGCTGATTGGCAAGCTCGGCACGTTCCTCGATCGCCAGCCGATCAACATGCCCAGCTCGATGCTCCCGCTCAGCGAGGAGTACTTCCGCCGGATCGAAGCCGTCGAGTTCACCGTGAAGAGCGACGACGGCAAAGAGCCGCGCAACTTCAAAAAGGCCGACATCGTGCTCGTCGGCGTGAGCCGCACCTCGAAGACGCCGCTCTCCACTCTCCTCGCGCAGCGCGGTCTCAAGATTGCCAACTTGCCAATCGTCCTGGGCGTGCAGCCGCCGCCCGAGCTCGAAGAAGCGTCGCAAGACCGCATCGTCGGTTTGACGATCGAGCTCAGTCAGCTCATCGAAATTCGCAAAGCCCGTTTGAAGCAGCTCGGCATGCCCGTCGACGCGAACTACGGCCTTCGCGATCAGGTCCGCGAAGAGCTCGATTACGCGCAGCGCATTTTCCAAGCGCACCCGCAGTGGCCCGTCATCGACGTCACGGGCCGCGCCATCGAAGAGACGGCCGTCATCATCCTCGAGTCGCTCAAAGAGCGCGACGAAGCGACGAAGAACGCGCGCGCCTCGATCGTCTAATCACCGTCCAATCACCTCGAGAGGGGCGCGCGGCGGGCAACGCGTCAGCAGCCGCAGACGTCCTTGCACCCGGGCGTATTTCCGCACTGCTGCATGCACGCTTGGCAGGCGGTGGTCGTCGTGCCGCCGGTCGTGCTCCCCGTTTTTTGCGGCTGCGTGCACCGCCCCTGATCCACCTGCGTGCAGACGAGCGCCTCGCTCTGCTGCTCGAAGAGCTGCTCCACGTCGGCGCAGCTCGTGGGCGAGCCAAGCGGGCAGACGTAGCCGCTGCACCAACATTGGATATCGAACGAGCCTCCGACGGCGCGATAGCCGCAATCGGGGAAGACGTCGTGGTTGATCGAAAGCGACGGGCAGGCCGCCACCGACGTGCAAAGCGTCACTTTGGTGATGGGGTCGGTCGCGCAGTTCGAGAGGCCCGCGTCGGCCGTCGTGGTGCCGGCCGTCGCGGTCGACGTTGCTGCGGCGGCTCCGTCTGCGCCCGCGTCACTGCCCGACGAGCTCTGTGTGAGAAAACAGGCGGCGAGCGTGGTCGAGCCGAGCATCGCGAAGAGCGTGACCGTCGGGGTTCGCATCGGTTTGCCGATCCTTCTCACCGCTCGCGCGCCGCGGCCAAGTAACGCGCACGGCACTTCCGGGCTATCGTTGGGAATCGATGTCGGATCGAATCGTACTGCCCTTCCCCGTCGAGAAGCGGCAGGTACTGCCAGCGACGCGGGCCCGCAGCACGGTTCTCTGCTCATCGCTCAAGGTCCTGCGCGACCACGGCCACATCGACGCCTATTACGCCGCCCTCGAGCCTTCGATGCGCCCGACCATCGAGGCGCTCTCGGCGGGGCTCTGGGTACCCATTCACCTGGCGATGGCGCACTACGAAGCGTGCGACGCGCTCAACCTGTCGACCGACGAGCTCGAGGCCATCGGCGCTGACGCCGGCAGCCACGGGCACGGCACCGTCGCGGGGACGGCCGGCAAGCTCGCCGGCGGCGTCGGCGTCTCGCCGTGGGCCGTCTTGGAGCGCGCCGACAAGGTTTGGGATCGCAGCTGGCAGGGGAGCGCCATCGCCGTTTTCAAAGTCAGCCTGAAGGACGCTCGCATCGAAATCGCCGGCTGGCCCTGCGCGCGATTTCGGTATTGCCGCTACACCGTCGCAGGGGTGATTAAGCGCCTCGCGATCCCCTTTTGCGGAACGGTTTTCATCAAGCCCATTGCCGATCTCTGCACGTCGAGCGCCCTCGGTTACCGCGTGCAGTGGGCCTGACAGGCGCGCGGCGTTGCGCAACGCCTGAGGGTCACACAGCGCGTCATTCTGAGGCATACTCCGCCGCGATGAAGACCATCGGCTTTCTTGGCGCGGGAAACATGGCGGGCGCGCTCATCAAGGGGCTCGTCCACTCGGGCGTATTTGCCAAAGAGAACATCGTCGCGAGCGACGTGAAAGCCGAGCGGCTGAAGCAGCTCCACTCGCTCCACGGCATTCGCGTTACGCAGGACAACCACGCCCTCGTGCGGGAGTGCGACGTCGTCGTCCTCGCCGTGAAGCCGCAGGTCATCGACAAGGTGCTCACCACCATCGGCGGCGAAATCCCCCGCGAGACGCTGGTCGTTTCGGTCGCGGCCGGCGTGCCGATCGAAGCCATCGAGTCGCGCCTCCCGCCGCACGCGCGCGTCATCCGCACGATGCCGAACACGCCGGCGACGGCCCTCGCAGGCGCGACGGCCATCGCGGGCGGCACCCACGCGACCGAGAGTGATATCGAAAAAGCGCGCGAGATTTTCGAAGCCGTGGGGCGCGTCGTGGTGCTCGACGAAGGGCTGCTCGATGCGGTGACCGGCCTTTCGGGCAGCGGCCCGGCCTACGTGTTTCTCATCATCGAAGCGCTCGCCGACGGCGGCGTGAAAATGGGCCTCCATCGCGATACGGCGCTGCTCCTCGCGGCACAAACGGTCTACGGCTCCGCGAAGCTGCTCCTGGAAACGGGCGAGCACCCGGGGCGCTTGAAAGACATGGTCACGAGCCCCGGCGGGACCGCCATCGCGGGGCTCCACACCCTCGAGTCGGGGGCGATCCGAAAGACGCTCATCGACGCCGTCGAGACGGCCACGCTGCGCGCCGCGGCGTTGGGCATCGAGATGGCCGTGAAGATGGGCATCGTGAAGAGAAAAGAGTAACGGCCAGCGCCGCGCTATAGGACGACGCCATGGTGAGTGGCGTCGACGGCGGCGATGGCGGGCGGAGCAGGCGCGAGCCGCTCACGCGCGTCTTCTTCGCGCTGACGTTCGTGGTCTACATCGGCGTCTTTCCGTATCTCGCGCGGCTGAACAACCCGAACGAGAACGTTCGGACGTACATGACGATGGCCCTCGTCGAAGAGGCGACGCTTCGGATCGACGCGATGGTGGCGCGCCACGGGTGGGTCAACGACATGGCGAAAATCGCGGGGCCCGCGCCCGGCGAGTCGCACCTCTATTCGGTAAAAGGGCCCGCGGTCAGCTACGCGGGCGTGCCGTTTTACTGGCTCTTCACGAAGGTCGCGCCGGCGTTCGGGCGGCCCATCCCCGGCGTCGACGCGCCCGAAGAGGCGCGCGCGCGTTGGTTGCGAGACGCGACCTTTTTCCTGCGGATCGTCGTCGTGCAGCTCCCCTGTTTCGCGTTTCTCGTCGCGCTCGAACGGTGGCTGCGCGGCACGACACGCGACCTCTCCCTTCGCCTCACCGCCGTCGCAGCCGTAGGGCTCGGCACGAACTACCTCGCCTATTCGCATATGTTCGCGAGCCACGCGCTCACCGCGGCGACGGCGTTCGCGTCGTTCGCGCTCGCCACCAACGCCCTCGCTGCACGCGACGCCGCGTCCGCGTCGCCGACGCCCCGTCACGCCTACGCCGCCGGCCTCGCCGCCGCCCTCACGACGCTTCTCGACTACCACACGCTGCCGCTTACGCTGCTCCTGGCGGCCTACGCGGCCTACTCGTTTCGCACGCCGCGCCTCGTCGTCGCGGTCGCCCTCGGTCTTCTGGGCCCCGCGCTGCTGATGCTTCATTTCCAGTGGCGCGCCTTCGGCAGCCCCTTCGCGACCGGCCACCGGTCGAGTGAAAACGAGTCCTACGCCGCGCTGCTCCAACAGGGCTTTCTCGGCCTCGGGATCCCCAATGGGCGCGCCGCGCGCCTCCTTGCATTGAGCCGTTCGTTCGGCCTCTTCGGCACGGCGCCGTTCATGGCGCTGGGGCTCCTCGCGATCCCGTTTGGCCTTCTTTTCTCGAGCGATCTGCCGATCCAACGCACGCGTGAACGCATCGTCACCGGCGCGTGGCTCACCGGCATGGCGCTCCTCTGGCTCACCGTGAGCGCGGCGGTGAACTGGCGTGGCGGTTGGACGATCGGCCCGCGCTACCTCGGCGCGGCGCCGCCGTTCTTCGCCTACGGCGCCGTCACGGGGCTCGAGCAGCTCCGTCGCCTCCGCCCGCGCGCGTTCGACATGGCGGCGGCCGTTGCAGCAGGGACGATGCTCGCCGGCGTCGTGCAGACGGGCGTCGTCTCGCTGTTCGTAAGCTCGCTTCCCGAAGAGATCGCCCGGCCGCTCCCGCAGCTCGTTGCGCCGTTCGTTCGTGAGGGACTTGTCCCCTACCACTTCGCCGACGCGCTCTTCGCCCACGCGGTCTGGCCCTGGCTCGCCCTGGTCGCGCTGCTGCTTGCGGCGGCCGTTCTCGCGGCCGTGGCGGGGGTTCCCCGCGCAAAGCTCGCGGCCCATCTCGTCGTCGCGGGCATCGTCGCGGGCGCGCTCGTCGTGCCGATCGCGATGGACATCCCCGCGACGCCAGGGGGCGAAGAGAGCCCCGAGGCCGACATGCAGGCCCGGCGGCGCGCCCTCGTCGGGTCGATTCGCGATGCGTGGGAGCCGGCTCTTCCACGCTGACGACGGCCTCCCCACGCTGACGGCGCGCTTGCGCGACGACGCTCCGCGTGCGAAGTTCCGCCGGAAAATCGGCTTGCTCGAGCCGGTCGCCCGCGCGAGCCCCCACTTCATTCGAGCGGAGGCGGGTCTTAGACCTCGCAGTAGAACGCATGATTGTTTCACGCGCGCCCGTGCGCTTCTCTCTCGGTGGCGGCGGTACGGATCTCCCCAGCTACTCGCAAGAGCACGGCGGGTTCCTCGTGGCGGCGGCCGTCGACAAGTACATCTTCGTCAACGCCAACCGCCGTTTCTACGACAGCATCCGCCTCGCCTACTCGAAGACCGAAACGGTCGACTCGGTCGATCACATCGAGCACCGCATCTTCCGCGAGGCGCTCAAGCTCGCCGACATCACGCGCGGGATCGAGCTGGTGAGCGTCGCCGACGTTCCGGCCAACTCGGGCCTCGGCTCGTCGAGCTCGTTCACCGTGGCTCTCGTCAACGCGCTCCACGCGTTCAAGCAAGAGTTCGTGTCGAGCGAGCAGCTCGCCCAAGAGGCCTGCAAGATCGAAATCGATCTCCTCAAAGAGCCTATCGGCAAGCAGGACCAGTACATCGCGGCCTACGGCGGCATCACCGCGTTCACGTTCAACACGGACGGCACGGTCGAAGTCGAGCGCCTGCCCATCAAGCCCGAGGTCGTTCACGAGCTCGAGTCGAACCTTCTCATCTTTTACTCGGGCGTCGAGCGCGCGGCGTCGGCCGTTCTCACCGAGCAGGGGAAGACGATCAGCGCCAACAAGGACGGCGCCGTCGAGCGCATGCACCGCATCAAGGCCCTCGGCTACGAGACGCGGAAGATTCTCATCGAGGGCGACATCGACACCTACGGCGAGCTGCTCCACGAGCACTGGACCAACAAGCGCAAGCTCGCAGTGAACATGACCGACTCGGTCATCGACGACCACTACGAGACGGCGCGCAAAGCGGGCGCCATCGGCGGCAAGCTGATGGGCGCGGGCGGCGGCGGCTTCTTCATGTTCTACACGCGCCCGGCCGAGCGCCGCGCCGTCTACACCGCGATGGTTCGCCGTGGCCTCAAGCCGCTGCGCTTCCGTTTCGACACCGACGGCGCGCGCATCGTCGCGAACTTTCACAGGTCGCGCTAAGCGCGCGCCCTTCACGCCACGAGGCGATTGGACGAGGCATCGAACGATGGGGACTTCCTTCGACCCGCAAAATTCGGCCGAGTTCGATCGCCACGCGGCGAGCTACGACGCTCAACACCAGAAGAGCATCCGCGCCAGCGGCGAAGATCCGGAGTACTTCGCCGAATACAAAAAGCACTGCATGACGCGGCTGCTCGGCGACGAATATGCCGCACCGGTGCTCGATTTCGGCTGCGGAATCGGCAATCTCACGCACCTTCTCGTTTCTGCCTTTGGCAACGTGAGCGGCTACGATCCGTCGAGCGAAAGCGTGAAAACCGCGCGCGTTCGCTCGCCCGGCTGCACCTTCTTCGACGACTCCGACGCGCTGCCCAATAGCCACTTCGGCGCGGTCGTATTGGCCAATGTGCTTCACCACGTCCCCGTCGCCGAGCGCGCCGGCGTTATGGCCACGATCGCCCGCGTCCTCGCGCCCGGCGGCAAGCTGCTCATCTTCGAGCACAATCCGATGAACCCCGTCACGCGGCGCGCCGTTGCCGACTGCCCCTTCGATGAAGACGCGGTGCTGCTCTACCCGTGGGAGGTGAAGCGTCTCCTCCGCGGCGCCGGGCTCACGCGCGTCAGCCTCGACTATATCGTGTTCTTCCCGCGCATTCTCGCCGCCCTTCGCCCCCTCGAGCCCAAGCTCTCGTGGCTCCCCGGCGGCGCGCAGGTCTTCGCCCACGCCACCAAGCCGGCGCGCTGACCCGCGCCTTCGTTCGTACGCGTATTACCGATTACCGCGCTCGTTCCGTTCGTCGCCCAATTCGGCATTCACCGTATCGGCCACGATGTAAATCGGGCGCTGCTTCACCTGCTCGTACACGCGCCCGACGTACTCGCCGACGATTCCGATCATAAGGAATTGAACGGCCGAAACAATCGATAGCAGCACGACGACCGCCGTCCACCCTTGCACCGTGTCGTGGAACACGAGCTTGCTCACCAGCGCCCAAACGGCGACGGCGAGGCCGAAAAGGCCCATCCCGAAGCCGATGTACGTCGAGAGTCGCAACGGCGTGACGCTGAAGCTCGTGATGCCGTCGATGGCGAAGCGGATCATCTTCGTCAGCGGGTAGCTCGTCTCCCCTGCGAAGCGCGCCGGCCGGTCGTAATAAACGGCGGTCTGCTTGAAGCCGATCCACGAGACCATGCCCCGCACGAACCTGTGTGCCTCCCGCAGTCCGCGCAGCTCGCGCACGACGCGGCGGCTCATGAGGCGGAAATCGCCGGTGTCGAGCGGTACTTCGATGGGGACCATGGCGGCGAAGACGCGGTAGAAAATCTTCGCGGTAATCAGCTTGAAGAAGCTCTCGCCCTGGCGGCTTCGGCGCTTCGCGTAGACGACGTCGAAGCCTTCCTTCCACCGCTCGATCATCTCGAGGACGACCTCGGGCGGGTCTTGCAGATCGGCGTCCATCACCACCACCGCTTCGCCCGTTGCGTAGTCGACGCCCGCCGTGATCGCCGCTTGGTGGCCAAAGTTTCGTGAGAACGAGAGCACCCGGTATTGCGGTATCGAATGCGCGAGCTCGCGCAGCATTTCGAACGACCTATCGCGCGAGCCGTCGTTCACGAAGACGACCTCGGTTTCGACGTCGAGGCGCGCGAGGAGCTCGGTGAGGCGTTTGCTCAGCTCCGGAATCACCGGCTCCTCGTTGTAGATCGGCAGGACGAGACTGACGGCGGGGCGAGGCATGCACCTGTTTTAGACGAGCTTGCGGGCGCCGTGGTGGGTCGGAACGACGAAAATCCTCAAGCCGAACCGGCTCGCGCGGTAACTTCTCGGCACTTTGCCGAGCGCCTTTCACCGGATCACCCGCAGCATCACGCGCTCGCCCTTCGAAGCCTTCGTCGCCGTCGCGGCGGTCGCCGTCGCGGTCTACGCCGTCGCCCAGCCGTTCACGGTGGCGCGCTACCCGGCGATGACCGACTTCCCCTTCCACGCGGCGCTCACGGGCACCCTGCGGCACTGGTTCGATCCGGCGTTTCACCAGCAAGAGCAGTTCATCGTCCGCCCGCTCGCGGTGCCCTACTTCTCGATGTACGCCATCGGCGCCGCGCTCATGCTCGTTTTCCCGCCCGTCGTGGCCGCGAAGATGGCCGCGTTCTCGATGCTCATTCTGCTCCCCGCGGGGCTCGCCGTGATGTTCCACGGCATGAAGAAGAGCCCGCTTCTAGGTCTTCTCGGGCTCGGCGCGGTCTGGACGAACCTCACGCACTGGGGCTTTCTCAACTTCATGGGGGCCTTGGGGCTCTTCGCAATGGCCATCGGGCTGACCTTCATGGTCGTCGACAAGCCGACGCGAGGGCGGCAGTGGGCCCTCACGATCACGCTCGTTTGCCTCTTTTTTACGCACATTTTCCGCTACCCCTTCGCCCTCTGCGGCGTCGTGGGGACGGCCATCGTCATGTACCCCGTGACGCGCCGCTTTCGCCCCATCGTCGCGCCCATGATTCCCGCGATCGCACTGATGCTCGTCTGGCTACGAGTTCGCCCGACGACGCTCGCCGCGGGAATCGGCCCCCTCGAGATTCATAAAGACCGCTTCGATGAGATGCAGTCGTTTCTCGTGGATGGCTTCTTCGACCCGGCCGAGCACCAGGCGTTCGAGCGCTTTTTGCAGATTGGCCTCGTCGTCGCCGGTATCTCTTTCGTATTTCAAGGGATTGCCGTGTTCCGTGCGCGGCATAGGCTCCACATTGGGCGCGATCTGTCGTGGAGCGCGTTTGCGTTCCTCGTTCCGCTTTCGTGCGCCGCCGTGTTTCTGCTGCTCTATCTCGTGCTGCCGATGTCGATCGGCACGTGGTGGTACGTGTATCCGCGCGAGGCGACGGCGGCCTGTTTTCTGCTGCTGGGCGTGGTTCCCGATTTGCCGCGACCCCTGGCCCTGCGTGCGCCGCTCGCGGGCGCGCTCGCCGTCGCGGCGCTTGGAATCACCGCCGTCGTCTCGAAGAATTATGCGCTCTTCGATCGCGCGACGGACGACTTCGCCGTCATCATCAAGCAAATACCGATCGGCCCGAAGCTGATGTATTTGGTATTCGACCATTCGGGGTCGACGCGCACGACGACGCCGTTCATCCACCTTCCGGCCTACGTTCAGGCCGAAAAAGGCGGCTGGCTAAGCTTCCACTTCGCAACTTGGGGCACGGCCCCCATTCAGTACCGCTCGCCGGACGAGCCTGGCGCCGTTCTAGCGCCGCCTGCGCCCGAGCGGTGGGAATGGCGCCCCGACCTCTTCGACGTCACGCGCGACGGCCCGTTCTTCGACCTGTTCCTCGTGCGCAACCGAACCGCGCCGGACTACCTGTTCAAGGCCGATCCGACGATTCATCGCGTCGACCACCAGGGGACGTGGTGGCTCTATTCACGCGGTAAGGCTGCCACGAACTGAGCTCGGCGCCCTCGCGTGCGTGCGTGCGAGGCGCGCCGCGCGGTCAGCGCTTGGTGCCGATGGCCACCAAGTTGAGGCCGTAGGCCGGCGGAATCGCCTCTTCGAGCCTGCGGCAAATAGGGAATACTACGCGGTCGAATAGGCGAATGCTGCCGCGGCCAATCGCCTTTTTCTTGAGCACGCGACCCGTGACGAACCACGGAAGCACGCCGACCAAGTTGCGGTACGCCGCGACCTTCACGTCGAAGCCGGCGCCTTCGAGCTTTCGAACGATTTCGCCCTTCGTATACCGACGATAGTGACCGACCTGCTCGTCGAGACTGCCAAATAGCTCGGGGCGCGCGGGGATATAGAGCCCCAATGCGCCGCCGGGCTTGAGCGTCTCGTACATCAGGCGAAGGCACGCTTCGTCGTTCTCGATGTGCTCGATGACGTTCGACGACACGATGAGATTCACGGACGCCGCGCCCGCTTTCGCGGCGTAGTCGTCGAGCGTCCCCTCGAAGACCTGCACGTTCGCCGTGGGGCCTTCGGGCGGGAACTTGGTGCGAAGAACCGCGGTGAGCTGCGGATCGGGCTCGAGGGCGACGAGCTTGGGGACGCCCAAGGCGTGGATGGCAGACGTGAGCCCGCCTGTGCCAGCGCCGTGATCGATGACCGTCCCTTTGACGTGATCCTTGAAGAGCTCGGCCTGCCAGGCGAAGTAGTTCGTCGCCTCGTCGCGGTTCTCCATCCCGAAGGGGAGCTCCGCGCGGCGCCGCGTGTAATCGAGATTGTCGGCGACGCCTTGCGTGGGGCTCGAGCTCATAGCGGGTAGTTCTCGCGTAAAAAGGTGGGCGCTCAGCGCGTCTTTTCGACCAGCGCCGCGTTGTCGTTCAAGAACTTGAGCGTCGCGACGATCGAGTCCTCGAGCGAGTACTTCGGCGCCCAGCCGAGGGCGCGGAGCTTGGTCGTGTCGAGCATGATCATCGGCGAGTCGCCGACCCAACCGCGCGAGCCGCCCGAGTATTCGAGCGTGGGCGTGACGCCGAGGGTCTTCGAGATGATGCGAATGCTCTCGTTGACCTCGAGGGTGTCGGGGCGGCCGATGTTGTAGATGTTCACGTCGTCTTTGTCGGCCTTATCGATCGTCGTGAAGATGGCCGAAACGCAGTCTTCGACGTGGCAGTACGATTTCTTCTGCTTGCCGTCGCCCAGCACCGCCAGGCGCGTGGGGTCGCGGCGAAGCTTGCGCCAGAAGTCGATGACGTGGCCGTGGGTGTAGCGCGGGCCGAGCATCGACACGAAGCGGAAGATCCACGCCTTGAAGCCGTAGCCGCCGGCGTAGGACGAGAGCAGCCCTTCGGCGGAGACCTTCGACGTCGCGTAGAGCGAGGTCTGCACGGGGAAGGGGCACGTCTCGGGCGTGGGGAAGATTTCGGGCTCGCCGTAGACCGAGCCGGTCGACGAGAACGCGATGTTCTTCACGCCGTTCGCGCGCATCGCCTCGAGGACGTTCTGCGTGACGACGATGTTCTGCTCGACGTCTTTGCGCGGGTGCGAAAGGCCGTCTTTGATGTCCGCGTTGGCGGCGAGGTGGAATACGAACTTCACGCCGGCGAAGCTCTTGTCGAGAAACGTCTGGTCGAGCAGATCGCCCTCCAAAAAGCGCACCGAGGGCGACGTATCGATGAACTCGCGATACCCCGTCGTGAGGTTATCGATGACCGTGACGCGGTTTCCGCGCGCGACGAGAGCGTTGACGATGTGGCTTCCGATGAAGCCTGCCCCGCCGGTAACAACGACCGATTCTCCGGAAATCTGCACGCAACGCTCCTTTTCAGTCTCGAACCGCACACTTACATCAAGCAAGCCACGGGCGGGCTGTCGTAATGCCCGAAGCGCACGTTTCGTGCCACGAGGGCGAAGCAGCCGCAAGACTCGCGGAACGTCGGCTGTGGATTCGTGTGCAGCCGCCGATGCCACGAGCCGCCGTGACGTGCCGTGACGCTACGATCGCGGACGACGGAGCCCGGCGCTGACGAGCACGCCCGCCGAGCCGACGCGTGTTGCCGAGAGTGCCGTCGACTCGGCCCAGGCCACGGCGTTCGCTGCTTCCATCGCGAGGTTCAGCGCGCGCGAGAGCGCCGGCGTCCCCGTCTTTTTGCCGTGGTAGAGCGAGTTGTCTTTCCACCAGAACGACTGAATCCGTTTCAGGCGCATCGCGGCGAAAAACGCGGCGTCCATCGCTTGCCCCAGCGGGTGGTAGGCGTACTTCACAGTCTTCACGTCGAAGCTATTGGCCAAGAGCGACGCGAGGCCGGCGTGGGTGAACGCCTGGATATGCTCTTTCGTCTCGGCGTAAAGATCGCTCC
This sequence comes from Myxococcales bacterium, assembly GCA_025354825.1. Lineage (GTDB taxonomy): Bacteria > Myxococcota_A > Polyangia > Polyangiales > Polyangiaceae > JANXMC01. The sequence continues at coordinate 13,470 of JANXMC010000042.1, read as the reverse complement.
CGAGAAGGCGGCGGAAGACTTCGTAAAACGATATCGGCTCACCCTCGATGGGGATGAACGCGACGAGATTTCCCGAAGGCTTCAAGACGCGCGCGACGTCGGCCAAGAGCTTCGCCGGATCGGGCACGTGCTCGAGAACGTCGAAGAGAAGCACGGAATCGAAGGAGGCCGCTTCGTAGGGAATGCCGTCTTCGATTTTGCGAAAGGTGTACTCCTTCGCGGGGACTTGCGGATCGGTCACGTCGCAGCCGAAAAGCTCGGTTTTTGGCAGGTAATGGGCGAGCGTGCGCAGCACCTTCCCGCCGCCCGAGCCAACTTCGAGCACCTTGCCCGAGGTCGACACGTGATCGAGGAGAAAGCGAATCTTCAGCGACGGGAGGCTCGGTTGGGACGGGTCGACGATGACCGATCCCCACGCGGGGGTGACGTCTTGGGACATGGGATTACGCGGCTCCGCGATCAGTCGAAGCGGTGCTGGAAGAATGCGAAGTACGAAACCCACGAGTCGTGCATGAAGCGGATCTTCTTCCCCTCCTCGAAGCCGCGGGCCACGTAGTTCACCGGGACTTCGATGGGCGCGTTGCCCGTGCGAACGAGCTTGCAGGCGAGCTCGATGTCGAACTCGAAGCCGTCGCGGCGGAGCGTCATCCCGTGGAGCGCGTCGGCGCGGAACACCTTGTACATGGTGTTCACGTCGGTCACGTCCTGTTGGTAGAGGATGTTGAACGTCTCGGCGAAGACGAGCTGCGCGAAGTTCAATAAAAAGGCCTTCGTATGCCCCTTTGCGAACTTACGAACTTTCCAATCGCCAATGCCGAGGCTGCGCGAGCCGAGGACGAACGTCGCGCGGTGCTGCAAAATAGGCTCGAGGAGCGCATCGTAGTCCTCGACGTCGTATTCGAAGTCGGCGTCTTGAATGAGGACGATCGTCCCCGTCACGGCGTGGAGGCCGGTGCGGACGGCGTGCCCTTTTCCTTGGGGCTTGTCCTCGTAAAGGATGCGAATCCCCTCGCGGCCTTCGAACGTTTTGATGATGTCGCGCGTGCCGTCGGTGCTGTTGCTCTCGACGATGATGAGCTCGCGATCGATCGTCAGCGGCTTGGCCATGATGGCCTCGATGACCTGCGCTACGTAGCGGACTTCGTTGAACACGGGGAAGACGATGGAGAGCTTCTCGCCCTTGGGCTGCGCCTCGGTCTGCCCGCGGTAAATGGCGACTTGGTGGCCGGTGCGAACGTTCGCCGCGAGGGCGCCGAGCTTGGTGGCGCTGGCGGCTTTTGCGATGCGCGACTGCGGCGCGATGCGCGCGAGGGCGTACCCGACGCTGCGCTTCGTGGGGTAGGCGAACTGCCCGACCATGAGAAAATCGCTACGCGCCATGAGGGCGTTGAGATTGCTCGCGTTGAAGAAGTTCCGTTTGAAGTCGTAAAAACGCGACCAATAGCGGCGCATCATCATCGCCGGCATCGACTGCGCATTCGAATAGGTGACCGCAAACCACGACGACGCCGGGACGAGAGCCTTGAGCTTCGTCATCACGGCGGACGGGTCGCTCGTCGCTTCCAGCAGCTCGTGGAGAACGACGAGGTCCGGCTTCTTTGCGAGGGCTTTTTCGGCCCAAGCGACGTTGGAATTGAGAACGAGCTGGTCGAAGGCCGCGTCGTCGGCGCGGACGATTTCGAGATTGAGGCGCTTCGCCGTGGGGGAGTCGGCGAACTCGTTGAGGAAGCGACCGAGTAGCGCGATGCGCTTGGGGGAGCGACCAACGGCGGCTTTGTATCGGTCTTCGAGCGTGAGGAGGAACTCCTCGAACTCGGCAATCGCGAAGGCGCGATCGTCGGGCATATCGGCGTATTGGCCAGTTCGCTCGATGTCGAAGTAGTTCACCCGGGCGTCGCCCACGGGGCTCACGTAGACGAGACCGCAGTTGCGGCAGCGCACGAAGCGGACACCCGTTCGGTGGAACAGGTAATCGCTCGTTGCCGACTGGCATGCGGCGCAGTTGATATACGTGCTTCGCGCGCGCGACGCGGCGACCGCAGGCGTGGGCTCGAACACGAAGCTACGGGATTGAGATTCCGGGGAAGCAAGCATCCGCGGCGTTATAGCGCGCCTTTGGTGCAAGCGCACCGCGTGCGCACCTTGCGTTGCGCACGGGCTCGGATTCTGTATCGTCGCCGCCCATGTCCTCTGGAAGCACGCTCCTACTCGCTCGAATTCGCGAGTGGTTCACGATGAACGAGGCAGAGCGCGTCGTGCGCGCGTACTCGCCCGCGCAGGGGCTGCGCATCCGAGAGCAGTTCACCGCGGGCGAGGTGCGGTTCGAGTCGGCGCGCGAAGCCGCGTCGCCGGTCGCCACGGGCATTCTGCTGCGCGAGGCGGCCGGAAGCTATGCGCGCGCGCGGGCTGCGGCGCGCGACGCCGAGGTCGACGACGCGGCTCTCGCGGCGGTCGACGTGGGCGAGGCGCTAGCCGAGGTCTCGGCCACGCGGGGCGGGGAAGACGCGCTTTCGAGCGACGCCATCGCGTTTCTCTCCTCCCGCGACGGCGCCGAGGCGACGCGCCTCGATCGCATGGATGGCGAGTCGGCCGAGGCGATGAGCCAGGCCCTCGACACCGCCGTCGCGGCGCTACGAAGCGACGTCGAGGCCCGAACCGTGGCCCACCTACAAGTCACGCGGGGGCTCAAAATAGCGCTCGCCGCCGTTGTCGTCCTCGCGCTGGGCTACGGCGTCGCGCGCAGCCTGTACGCCTCGCCCAACGTCGCCCTCGGCAAGCCCGTCACCGCCAGCAGCCGCTGGGCCGGAACGCCCGCCGGCCAAGAGGTGGTCGACGGAAACACCGGCGGCACCTTCGGGATTCACACGCAAACCGAGGAAAATCCGTGGGTCGCGATCGATCTCGGCGGCAACTACGCGCTGTACGAAGCGCGCATTTACAACCGCGGTGACGGCTGGTTCGACGACGCGCTGCCGATGGCGTTCGAAGTATCGGACGACGGCGCGACCTACCAGGAGATCGAGCGCCGAACGACGAGCTTCTCCCAGTCGGCGCCGTGGATTCTCAAGCTGCCGAACCGCCGTGCGCGCTTCGTCCGTGTTCGTATCCCACGAAAATCGCAAGTCGCTCTGAGCGAGATCGAAGTCTTCGGTCGGCGCTGAGCAGGCACGGCACGCAGCACCCTAAGGCTTCGACATCATCATGTTCGCGCTTGGCTTCCTCCTCTTTCTCGCTCTCTCGGTCGGCGCGTTCGTCGCGTCCCTCGCGGTCGTGCGTCGTGGCGCCTGGGAAGGCACGGCCGAGCGGTTTCTCGCGGCGTTCATGGTCTGGAGCACGGTCATCCTCGTGCCCATTCATGTCCTCGGGCTAACCCAAACGCTCACGCGTCCAAACCTCGCCATCGCGTCGATCGTCATGTCGGGCGCCGTGTTCGCCCTCGCCGCTCGCCCAGATTTTCGCGGATATGCCCACTACGCCGCCACGGAGATGGCGAGCTACCTGCGCCTTCCGTTTCGCGCGCTCGCCCTCGCGTGGCACGGGCGGAGCCTGCTGTTTCTCGGCGTTCTCCTCGCTTACGGCGTCTTCGCGTGGACGGCGCTGATCTCGTATCTCGCCCCGTCCGACGGCTGGGACGGCCTCTGGTACCACGAGTCGATGGTTGGCTTCGCCATCCAGAACCATGGGTACCGCATCGTCGAGGCGAGCGAGCACATCACGCCCATCAACTCGTTTCCTCGCAATTGCGAAATGATCTCGCTCTGGTTCGTCTTCTTCACCGACAGACGGCTCATCGATATCGTCGAAAATGTTTACGCCATTCCCGTCATGCTCGCGCTTTACTGCATGACGAAACGCTTCTGCCAAGATCGCCTCCAGGCCGCGGCCTGGGCCTGCGCGTTTCTCGCCGTACCGGGCGTGGCGCTCCAATTTCACAGCGCCTACGTCGATATTCACGCCCTCGCGTTCTATCTCGCGGCGCTCCATTTCGGCACTCGCCTCAACATCCGAATACGCGACGGGCTTCTCACGGCTTTGTGCCTTGGTCTCATGTTGGGCGCCAAAAGCTGGGCTGTGACGTGGACCCCCGCCATCGCCTTCGTCGCGCTCGCCCGCGTCGTCTACACCCACGGGCGCACGCGCAAGCGCGACACGGCGCTCCTCGTCGCGGCGAGTGTGGGGATCATCGGGGCGCTTGGCCTCATTATTTATATCCGAAATACGATCCACTACGGAAATCCTATTTGGCCTTACCGCGTGACGCTGCCGATCGTGCACCGTGAGCTTCCGGGTTTCGAAAAGCTCTCGTCGACCGACTTCAATCGCAGCATCGGCCAGGTCTTCGAGGCGATTCTCGCGCCGCCGCAGCCCGGGCGCGATTTTCCCGATACGCAGCAGTTCGGCTACGGCCTCGCCGTGCCGTTCGTTCTCGTGCCCATGGCGGGCCTCACGTTCTTGTGGATTCTCTTCAACGCCGCAGTCGCCGTCCGCGGGCGCCTTTCGGGCGATAGGGGCGCCTTCGACCCCGAGCGCCACGGCGCGCGTGCCGTGAATCTTCTGTGGACGCTCATCCCGCCGATCATCGGAATCGTCTATTCGCCGGCGCTCTGGCTCGCGCGGTACAATTACCATGTACTCGCCGGCATCTTCATTGCGCTGAGCTTCCTCGGCAAATCGCTCCCCCGCGTCTCCGAAGGGCTCATGGTCGTGGTGTTCGCGACGGGTGGTATGTGGCTTTACTGGGCCAAGCCCGCGTGGTTCGTCGACTTCGGCCAGGTGCAGGCGCTGCTCCACAAAGACGCCGAAGGGCGTGCTGCCTCGACGACGATCGGCTGGTCGACGGCGCCCGAAACGGCCCTCGCCCGGGAGCGTGAGCTCGGCCCGGGCGACGTCGTGGCCTATTCCGACGAGGTCGAGTTCTACGCGAACCTCTGGAACGAACGCTTTTCGAATCGGCTCGAATACGTACCCCCCAGCCCGCCAGATGGGATGGCGAGCCGCCTCGACGCGCTCGGCGCCAAGTGGTTCGTCACCGGATCGATGGTCTCTGCCTTCGACACGCGACCAGGTTGGCAGCGCGTGGGCAACGTGAGCGGCATGCCCGTGGTTGCCTTTCGCAGAGTGCGCGCCCAATGATTCTATGCTTTTTCAAACACGTGAATCCGAGTGCGTGACCGCATGATCCTAGACGACATTCGTGGAGTTACGAGGCTCGAGCGTGCGTTCGGCGCGGCCGGCGCCGCGATGCTGGGGCTTCTGGTGGCGTGGCGGATTGCGCCGCAAATCAGCACCGATATCGATGCACGCGCGTCGCTTCGAGCGATGTCGGCGGTGATCACGTACCGCAACGAGGTTCTGTTGGGGCAGTTCGCCTCTTATGTGATCGCCCTCGCCTGCGCATTCGTTGCAACCGCGCTCTACGCAGTCGTCGCGCGCGTCCTCCGACGCTGGCCGTTCGTTGCGCGCCTCACCAATTACGCCGTCGCGTTCGCCCCCGTCGTCATCGCCACGCGCCTCTCGGCGGCGTTCGGCCAATCGCTCCTCGTATGCATGATTGGCGGCGCCTTTCTCATCGCGCCCTGGGCTGCATCCGGCCTCGCGGCGCCCGTTCCGTCGACGCGTCGCACCCTCAGCTCGTTCGTCATCGCAACGGAGGCGACGTGCCTCGCCTGGGCGCTCTTCCTCGTGGCGAGCGCGCGCGACGTCGGGTTCATCGCGCTCCTTCCGATCTTCGTCCTTTACCTCTATGTCGGCACGCGCATCACGAAAGGGACGAGCGCAACGCTCGATGCCATCGCCGGCGCGCCGCTCTTCGCCCTCTGCCTCTTAGGGCTCGCGCGAGGGCCTTCGCCGTGGCTCGTCGCGGTGGTTGTCGCATCCGTCGTCGCTCTGCGCATGGCGCTCGACAAGCGTGCGCGCACGCCCGGGCTCCCCATGGTGTTGCCGGCGATCGTGGCGCCGTGGGCCCTCGTCTGCATCATCATGGTGCCGCTCGGTCTTCGTGATCTCCCAACGATGAACCACGGCGATCACGAGGCGTTCAACCTCGCCTGGATCAACAGCGTGCTCCACGGCCGCTTCCTTTGGGCCGACGCTGGCCTCGTTCACGGGCCGCTTCGCGACTACGCAATGATCCTTGGGCTTGCGCCTTTTGGAATTACGTTCGAGCACGTTCGTATCGGCTTCGTGCTCGTCAACGTCATCGGCCTCGCGCTCGCGATGCCGCTCTCGTGGATCATGGGGCGGCGTGTCCTCTGGGCGCAGCTCCTCGCGTCGTACCTCTTTCTTCTTCACTCACCCGCCCGCGCGATCCTCTACTACCGACGAACGGTCTCGCTTGGTTGGGCCGATCTCACACGTTCGACCCTTCCGGCGGTCGCTCTCTTTGGCGCGCTGTTCGTGCTCGCGCACACGGGCCGTATCTCGTGGCGCCGCCTCGTGGGCTACGGCGTGCTCATGGGCGCGTCGCTCATCTACAGCCAAGAGTTCGCCATTTGCGCGGCCCTCGGCGTCGTCGTCGCGCTCGTGTTCGATCGCCTCATGCGCGCGACGGGCGGCTTCGTTTCACGCGTGCGCGAAGGCGTTTTGTGCGTCGTCGCGTTCGGCGCGGGCTCGGCGATTCCCGTCTTCGGGCTCCTCGCGGTGTATGCCGCTTTCGGAAAGGGGCGTCTTCTCATCGTCACGGCCTACGAGAGCATGTCGCTCGCGGCGGCGGGCGTTTGGGGGTCGCTCAAGTTCCCCATCGAGGCGTCGACATTTCTCGAGCCTAAGAAGCTATTCGAGCAGTTCTACCACCCCGATACCCACGGCGATTCGATCTCGGTCTTCCTGATTCCCGTCGCCATCTACCTCGTGACGATGGTCATCATCCTTCTCGCGGTGGCGCAGCGCCGTTGGAACCACAGACTCACGCTTTACTTGGCGCTCCTCGTCTTTGGTGTGACTTGCTACCGCGTCACCAGCGCCACCCCGGATATTTGGCATTTGCATAGTGCAACCACGCCATCGATTCTCCTCGCCGTCGGCCTTATCGTCGACGCGAGCCGCTTTCGGTTCGTGGTTCGCGCGCGCACGGCGGCGCGCCGTGCCGTCGTGGGGAACGTACCTGTTTTCGTACGGGTGGGCGTGCTTGCGGCCGTGGCCACGGCAAGCGTCGGGTTCGTCTTCGGCGAGTTCTCCACCGGCATCAACCGCAGGCTCGCCGACCTCGCGAGCGGCGAAGAAAAGGCCCCCGCGCCCGCGCCGGCCTACCAGCACCCCGACGTCCCGCGCGCGGGCGACGTGCTCATGCCCAAGTCGACCCAAGAGATCGTCGTCTACATCCGATCTCACAGTAAGCCGAACGACCCCATCTTCATCATGGCGGGCATGTTCACGGGCGCCGAGCTGTATTTCCTCGCCGATCGCCGCAACCCCACGCGGTTCGACACGATGAGCGAGCTCATCACGTTCACGAGGCGCGACGAAACGATGGCGGCGCTCCACCGCGACCCGCCCGTGCTCGTCATTGGCGACGACGCGGTCTACGTTGGGGCCGAAATTAGCGAATACCTTCGCACCAATTGGCCCCATTCCGAGAACATCGGCGGCTATTGGGTTCGGAGTCGCGAAGAGACTCCCAAATGATAGCGCTACTGGAGCGTCCGGAGATTCGTCGGCTCGCCTCGTCGCTTCCGTTTCGCGCGGCGGTGAGCGTGGCGTTTCTGGCGTTTCACTTGGTGGTGCTCACAGAGCTTGGTCGCGAGCGCTTCAACCTCCCGTTCAACATCTCGCCCAACTCACCGCCGGCTTTCGCGAATGGGCCCACGGACGCCGTCCCCGCGAATTGGGACAGGCTCATCGTCTCGCGGTGGGACGCGCAGCACTACATTGCACTGGCCCTTCGTGGCTACGACACGTGCCCGCGCAAGATCGACCTCGGACCTACCAACTTCCCCGAGAACGCGCCGGGGTGTCAGGTGCAGTTCTACCCGGGCTATCCGTTCGTAGGCCGTGTGCTGACGAACCTGTTTCGAATACCGATCGACTATTCGCTCTTTGCCGTATCGCTCGCATCGAGCTTTCTCTTGATGATGCTCTGGACGAGCCGCGAGATGACGCGCACGTTCGGCCTGGGGACGACGTACCTCTCCCTCGTTCTGCTCAATACGTTCACCACGGGCTATTTCCTCGTCGCGGTTTATACCGAGCCCCTCGCGCTGGTGCTGACACTGGGCTCGTTTCTCCTGTTTCGCAAAAGGCTCTATCTCTTGGCGGCGCTCGCCGCGGGCGCCACCGGCATCGTGCGCCCCACGGGCGTTGCCACCTGCGTTGCGTGCGCGCTTGCCATCGTGTTCGTCACGCTCTCTTCCGATCGCCCCAAGAAGCCGCTCGGCTGGGTGTCGCGCGCGGTCGCCGTGCCGCTCAGCGGCTGGGGCGTCGTGGCGCTCATGGGGTATTTCCAATACCGCTTTGGCGATCCGTTCCTCTACGCCCACGCGATCAAGCGCGTTCACGGCTTCGAAGCGAGCTTCGCATCGGCGCTTTTCCCGAGCTACACGTTCATCACGCGATCGCTCTGGCTCGCCCCCAACGACGGCATTTGGGTCGGCGCGGCGCTCTTCTGGTTTGCCCTCGGCCACCGCATCTTGAGCAGCGCCGCGCCCCAGGATCGCGTCTATTGGTATGGCCTCTACGCCCTCACCATGGCGACGACGATGGTCGGACGCGTGCAGTATTCGTACGTCGGCTCGAGCCGCTACGTTCTACTCGCCATCCCGCTGTTCTTCGCGATGGCCAACGTACTTCGCAAAAGCGCACCCGCGGCCGTCGTTTGGATTGGGCTTAGTATGATGCACTACTGGTCGGTGAGCGGCTGCTACTATGTGGGGCGTGGTCAGCCGACGTTCGAGAGCATTTGTAACTTTCACCCGGGCTGAGGCCGCGCCGGGCGCCGGCGGTAGCGGCCCACGCCTGCGATGAGCGCGATGGTGACGAGGCCGATGAGGCTCGAGCCGACGAACCTGTGAGACCGAAAGCGGAACTCGAATCGCCCGTTTTCGTGCCCCGCCTGCACGGTCGTTGCGACGGCTTCTTCGTGGTTGAGGACCGTATCGCCGTTCACCTTCCAACCCGGATCCCAATTCTGGTTGAGCACGAGGACGTCGCCCGGCGCGGCCCCTTCGACCTCGACGATCACGGCGTTGGGCGTGAAGCTCACGACCTGCGCTTTGCCCGCTCCCGAAGCCAGGTACGCCTCGCCTTTGTAGTCGGCGTCGCCGCGCCCGCGCGCGCCGGCGCCTACCGCATGCCCCGCCGAGTCGCGCGCCCAGACGTTGAGCCCTGCGTGCAAGGTGCACTCGATGACACCCACGTTTGCCATCGTGGCCGGCAGCGCGGGCGGCCCGTAGTCGCTCACACGGTATTTGAGCTCTTGGGGGACGCGCGCCTCCTGGTGATAATTGGCAATCGATTCGCGAACGGTGGGGAGCTCCATCCAGAACGAGTGCTGCATCGGAAGATTTGCAGAGATCGCAATGTCGTAACCGATGCAACAAACGGGAACGAGAAGGAGGATCTCGGCGCCTAGACGAAAGGTCTGTCGTCGTCGCGCCACGGCCGCGAGAAAGCGCTCTCCCACGCTGGCGGCGAGGGTCGCTCCCAAGAGAATCCACGGGTAGAGCCACCGTGACGGAACGTGTTGGGATTTGAAAATAGGCAAATGGGCGTGGAGGATTGTCCACGGCGACCACTCGTCGAAGGCGCCGAAACCGAGGAGCAGCGCCGCGACCGAGGCGATGAGCAGCGCCCGCTCACGCGCGCCGCGCACGAAGAGCATCGCGCCCAGCACCGTGACCGTTGCGGTGCCGCCGATGTACATCCCATATTCGTGCCACCCCCACATGGGAATTTGCGCCGGCCGCGAGCCGACGTCTTGATGGGGCGCGATGAGCATTTGTACGAAGGCGTGGAGATCGATCGCTTCGGGAGATTCGACCAAGCGCGGGAAGCGCGCGACGTTCTCGAGGACTGGCAAGAGCTTCGGTGCCGAGAGCCCAAAGCCGATGGCGCCCGCCAAAATGCCTATCAGAAGCGGCTTGGGTGTTCGCCAGGAGATCGCGAGAACGAGGGCATAAAGGCCCAAGAGCAGCGCCGTATGGGGCAATGGGTAAATGGCGCCGCTGTACACCATGAGGGCGATGCAAATGCCGCAATAGACAACGCCGCGATAGCGAATGGGGGCGCTCGGCGTGGCGCCCATGGCGCTGTCGTGAAAGTAGAGCGTGAGGGGCATCCACGCGTAATAGAGATGCCAGGCGTGCCCCGTGGCGGCTTGAAGCGCCCAGCGCCCGTTGACGACGAAGACCACGCAGACGAACGCCCGTAGCGCCGCGCTTCGCGTGAAACGGCCGGCCCAGAGCCACGTACCCAATGCGCTGATGAGAACGATGCCAACGACCTCGACCCGTAGCGCCAGGTTGAGGGGCAGCACGAGATAGGCGAGAAACCAGGGGGAGACCACGTTCGTGTCGCCCTGAATGTTCCCCCACGCGTCGAAGCCGCCGCAGGCGTAGGGGTTCCAAAACGGGAATTGATGAAACTTGAGGAGCGACTTGATGGCCAGATAGCGCTGGGCCTGCATCTCGTCCCAGTCGTGGCCGCCCAGCGTTTTCAAGTCGACGAAGAGCGGCGACAAAACGATGCCGACGGCGACGAGAACCGCGAGAAAACCGAGGGTGCCGAGGCCGAGTCGGATCCAGCCGTGGAGGCCCAAGGCCCGCAGCCAGGCCCGCACGCCGCTGGCGTAGGCCCCACGTAAGTCGTCCATCGGCGCGAGCATAGCGTAAGTGCGGCGGCGCTTTTGTCGCAGCGGTCCGTCGCGCCGGGGCCGCGCGATGGCGTTCTACGCGTATTCTGGTACCTCCAGCGGGGACCGATGACCTCGCCGGACTGTACTGAGCCTCCGAGCAGTTTGCCCCTGGGCAGCGTCCTCGCAGGTAAATACCGGCTCGAGGCGATTCTCGGTGTTGGCGGCATGGCGACGGTGTTCGCGGCGACGCACCGAAACGGCGGCCGCTTCGCGATCAAAATCCTCCACAGCCGCTACGCGTCCGACCGCGGCATGCGCGCGCGGTTTCTCCGCGAAGGGTACGCCGCGAACCGCGTCGGCCACCCGGGCGCGCTGCGTGTGCACGACGACGACGTCACCGGCGAGGACGTGGTCTTCCTCGTCCTCGAGCTTCTCGATGGCGAGACCGTGGGGCGCCGCGCATCGCGCTCGGGGCAGATGCTTTCGCCGACGGAAGCTCTTTCGGTCGCGTACCAGACCCTCGACGTGCTCGGCGCAGCCCACGGTAAAGGGATTATCCACCGCGATATCAAACCGGAAAATCTCTTCGTGAGTCGCACGGGGGTGCTCACCGTCTTGGATTTCGGCATTGCGCGCCTCCTCGAGGTGAACGCCGACGCGGGCGCGACGCAGACGGGGATGACGCTCGGAACGCCGGCGTTCATGGCTCCCGAGCAGGCGCTCGGCCACGTCGCGCAGGTGGGCGCGCGAACGGATCTGTGGGCGCTCGGCGCAACGCTCTTCTACCTGTTGACGGGGCGCTTCGTGCATCGCGGATCGACGCCCCAAGAGATTGCGGCGTACGCGGCGACGCGCCCTGCGCCGCGGCTCGGCGTGGTTGCTCCCGAGCTCCACGCCGAGCTGTGTGCTCTGGTCGATGGCGCTCTCGAGTTTGCGCCGCAAGACCGCTTCGCCGACGCGGAGGCGATGAAGGCGGCCGTGGTGCGAGCCTATCGAGCGACCGCGGAGGGCACCCTGGATACGGCCTCGGCGGCATCGGCCCTCGCGTTCAACCCCACGCACGACGTCTCGTGGGGCGCGTCCGGATCGACCGAGGTCATGCGGGATCCGGCGCGGAGCACGGCGGGGGCGACGGCCGATCCGTCCCTCATGTCGATCACGCCCGCGCGCAAGCGAGCGCGCCGCCTGATGACGATCCTGGTCACTTCGGCTGCAGCGACCCTCATCGCGCTCGCGGTCGTCATGACTCGCAGCGCCGTGCGCGCTCGCAGCGGTGCGGTCACGGCGAAGGCCTCCGCGTCGCTCGCCCCGTCGGGCGTGGGGCTCGTCGACGACGCGCGGGCGACGCCGATCGTCACGAGCGACTCCGGGCAGCTTGCGGTTCCCGAGCCGTCGGTTCTCCCGTTGCCCACGCTCGCGCCTGCGCTGCCGCCCGTGCCCCTTGCGCCTTCGGTGACCGCGGCGCGGCGCATCGCGCCTCCCCCTCGAAGCTCGGTCGCCAAGCCCCCTCCATCGCGCGTCGACGCCGGCGCGCCCAGCGTCGAAGACCTTTATAAACCGTGATTGCCAAGTATCGATCGCTCGCCCTCGTTTCGACGGCTGTCTTCCTCACGAGCCTCACCGCGCAGGCAGGCGAGCCCGAGCGCGATCCGGCGCGGGCGCGAGCGCTTCTCGTTCAAGGGTACGAGCTCGCGCAGGCGGGCAAGTGCACCGAGGCCATTCCGCTTTTCCGTCAAAGCTTGGAGCTCGACGCGAACGTGAAGATTCTTCTGAATCTCGCGCGCTGCGAAGAGGCGGCGTCGAAGCTCGTCGATGCCCTCGTCCACTGGACGCAGGCGCGCGGGCTTGCGAGCGAGCTCGGGCAAACGGCGGTCGTTACCGAAGCGGATGCGCGGAGAGCCTCGCTCGAGCGCCGGGTCCCTCGGCTCTCGGTCGACATGCTCACGGGCGCACCGAAGGATGCGCGCGTCCTCGTCGACGGCGCCGAGGTCCCGCGCGACGCGATCGCCCGGGGCGTGAGTTACGACATCGGCGCCCACACCGTCGTCGTCAGCGCGCCCGGCCGCGTCGACGAGAGCGTGACCATCGAGCTTCGCGCGGGCGACGCGAAGACCGTCGTCGTGCGTGCAGGCGTACCGATCCCCGAAGCCCCGGAAGCGTCCGCGCCGCCCGCCGTGGCGCTGCCTGCCCCCTTTGGTGGTGCAGAGGCCGACCCGCGACGTGGAGGGGCGTGGCGCGCGGCAGGTCTCGTCACCGGCGGCGCGGGGGTCGTTGCCATTGGCGTCGGCGCGTATTTCGGTATTCGCGCGATAGCGAAGAATGGCGATTCGAACGGCGGTTGCGACGGCAACACCTGCACACCTGAGGCTGCGGTGCTGCGCAACGACGCGCGCGCCGCAGGCGATACGGCGACCGTGTTCTTCATCGCGGGCGCCGCGCTCGCCGTGGGCGGCGGCCTCATGTACGCCCTCGCCCCTTCGGCGAAAAAAGGGCAAAACGGGCGAACGATCGTGATGCCCGCGGTGGGGCCGAGCTTCGCAGGAGTGTCGGTGACGGGGGTGGCGTGGTGAGGGGGCGCAACGGGCGAGTCCGTGATTGACCGCGCGTTTCAGATCGCGTCGCCGCCGTGATATTCTGAGGCCGTGCTGCGACCTTTCGTTATCGGTGGTGCAGGCTTCATCGGC
>JANXMC010000824.1 GCA_025354825.1 Myxococcales bacterium | reverse complement strand
CGAGCTCGATCGAGCTCATGCTCGCGGCCGAGAAAGTTGGCGGGACTACTGCCTGGACGTCGAAGATTCCGACGCCTCATCACGTGATCGTGCGCGAGACGGAGCACGACAATCTCGGCGTGGTCGGGCGCCCCGCGGGGGTCTATGTCACGGAATACTCGTATGCGAACCCGGTCTACGACGGACGTCAGCGAGAATTTCGCGGATTCCGTACGGCGCGTGTCCGCCGCCTAGGCGACGCGAACAGCCCGCCGGCGACTACGGACTCCACGTTTCTCCTCGGCGAATGCAAGGACGAGGACGCGGCCCCGGGCGTGGACGCGTGCGGGCCAGCTCTCCTCTGGCGCGACAATAGACGCGAGGCGCTGAAGGGGCTCGTCCTCTCGAGCGAGACGTTCGACGATGTCGGCGTCTACCAGTCGTCTCTCCACCACACCTATCGGCTCCGGCAGCTGTACGTCGGCCTCGATGGTCGCGTCGTGCGGGACGCGTTCGAGAGTGTGGCGGATACGTATGCATACGACACGGCGGGCTTCTCGCCGTCGAGCGACACCGTGACGCTACCTGAGGTCGAGCTCGAGACGACGTACGGTACCGTGACGACCGACACCTCGGGTGTGCTGGCGATTCGAAGCAAGAAAGGCACCGCGCACCTTCAGGGCGCAGCGAGCGTCGACGTCTTTGGCAACCAGGTCGACGACATAGACCGCGGCTGCATCGGCGGCGACGCGTGCAGCACTGACGAAGTCATCACGGATCATACGACGCCGGGGCGGCGGCCGGATGACCCCTCGGGATGGATGTGGCGCACCGTCGAGAGCTACACCACGGGCAGCGCGCACGCAGGGCTTCGAGGGCACACGACGTTCCTCTACGACGGGAACGGCGATCTCCTCGAGACACACCAGGCGCTCGAGGGCACGCTCCCGCTCGACCGGCATCACGAGAGTGCATCGGCGAGCGTGGCCCCTGCGCCGAAGAGCGCCTCGCACGACGGCGACATCCTAGTGGCGGCAACGACCTACGACGTCTTCGGAAACCCGAGCCTGCATCGCGCGCCCCTTGGACGATGCCGGCAGCTCAGCTACGACACGGCGTACGCCGAGCTTCCCGCGAGCGAGGTGACGTACGCGGGCCCCATCGCGTCGGGAGCCTCGTGCGGGAGCGTGCTCCTGCTGGCGAGCGGCACCTACGATCGCGGGCTCAAGGTCCTGCAGCACATCTCCGACTTGCACGGTGAGGTCACGGAGATTGCCTACGACGGGCTCGGGCGCTTCGAGTCGTTGACGCGGCCTGATCCCGACTCCGTCGGCTCGTTGTCACCCAGGGCGAGCATCGTGGTCGACTACGACTTGGCCACGCCGTCGCGGCCGTACTCGATCGTTCACTCCAAGCTGCATGACGGCCTCTCGCCGAGCGATGACGTCTATCGCGAGTCGTACAGCTACGTGGACGGTCTCGGCCGCACGCTGCTCCTCCTCGATAGCGCGGACCCGCTCGCGGGCGACGGTGGCGACTGGGTCGTGAGCGGGCTCAGCGACTACGACGCCAAGGGCGCGCTACGACGCGCGTTCCGGAGCTGGTTCTGGAGCGGCGATCCGCGTGCGTTCCCGCTCGGCACCGCGGCGCCCACGCGCTACGGGAGCAAGCGCTACGACGCCTTCGGACGCGATCTCCAGTCCTTCAACCTCGACGGTACGATCACCGTCTCCAACGTCTACCACGCGCTTTCCATGGACACGTGGGACGCGGCGGACCTCGCGCCGGGCACCCATTACGGCACACCCGCGAGCACCAAGAGCGACGGGCACGGCCGGACGATCGTCGACAGCGCGCGAATCCACATCGGCAGCAGCCTCGAGACGCGTGAGACGCGGACGACCTATCTCCCCACGGGGGAGGTCGAGTCCGTTGTCCGCATGCACGGCCCGAGCGACCCGGCCGTCGTGCGATGGGTCCGGTACGACTCGCTCGGTCGCATGGTGCTCAACGTGGAGCCCAACGCGTCGTCCGGCTTCACGCCGGACCCGACCACGGCTGACCTCTCCTTGCTCAAGGCCTGGCGCTACGCGTACGACGACAACGGCGAGCTCGTCGGTACGAGTGACGCGCGCGGCTGCGGCACCAACTACGGCTATGACGCTGCGGGTCGCCTCGTGTCCGAGGACTACAGCCCGTGCCTCGCGGCGCACGCTGCGTACACGGCCATGCCCGAGGTCAGCTACCACTACGACACGACCGACCTCGACATGCCGTCGAGCCCGCTCGCGGGCTGTCCTTCCGCGCTTCTGCTCGGTCGACTCGTCTCCATCGCCGATCGCGCGCAGAAGACGCTCACCTGCTACGACGGGCGCGGGCGGGAGTATGCGCTCGCCCGCGCCATCGCGCAGCCCGATGCGCCCGGGATCTACACTCACTGGTACGCACAACATCTCGCCTTCGACGGCGCCGATCGCGCGATCGAAGAGGAGACCGGCAACGAGCTGACCTCGCTCATGGGCGGCGATGGCCGAAGCGTCGTTCGCACGCATTACTCACACCGCGGGCACGTGATGCACGTGGACGGGAGCTACGGCACCCTCGTCGCTCACGCGTATCACGACGCCGACAAGCTCACTGACGAGATCGAATACGGCGATCTTGCCGGCACGACCACGAGCTTCTCCTACGACGACCGCAAGCGACTCCGCTCCGTGCAGACGTATCGCGGCCCACCGAGCGCGTGGTCGTCCGCCGGGTATCCCACTGGAATCCCCGGTGCGCCGACCAGCTTCCAGCTCCTCCTGCAGTCGCTCAGCTTCGCGTACGACGCGGCGGACAACCCGGTCGAGATCCGCGATTGGCGTTCTCCTGACGAATGGCCCGTCGGGGCCAAGCCCGTCACGCAGAAAATCTCCTATGACGATCTCTATCGCGTCGCGCGTGTCGAGTACTCCTACAAGGATGGCACTGACGGCTGGAAGGACCCCTTCGCCGCCGAGGCCGCCGGGACAGGCGTCGACCCCAAGCTCGCGAAACCGAGCCCGCGGCAGACGTTCGCCCAGCGGCTCACCTGGCAGAGCTTCGGCTTCGATTGGCTCGGCAACACGACGAGCACCGACGACGATGCGCATGGCTTCTACGATCGTTCGCTCGGGACGATAACGAACGGTACGGCCGGCGCGGGCCCGTATCAACTGAAGTCGGCGACGGCCCCGGGCGGCGCGCTCTCCGCGGCGTACGACCCGGCAGGGAACCTCACCTCGCTCGCTCTGAAGCGAACCGGGTCGTGCTCCGGACCTACGTGCTCGCATCGCTTCGTCTACGACTGGGACGAGGTCGGACACCTCGTGCGCGCACGACGCTGGGATCTCGCCTCGCCGGGCGCAGCGACCGATCTCGTGCCGAGCAGCGCGCCCGCTGCCGACCTTCGTTACGCGTACGACGCCAACGACCGCCGCGTGCGCAAGACCGCGACCGACGACGACGGCGACGCGCGGCACACGCTGTACGTCTTCGCCGGCCTCGAGCTCCGCCGCGTGACCTTCGACGCGTCCAGCCTGGAGTACGTGGTCAACCCCGACCACGTCCAGCTCGGCCTCTTCGTGCGCGGCGTGCGCGTCGCGCGCGTCGAGCAAGCGCCGAGCGGCGTGCCGAACCTTCCAGGCGAGACGGGCCGGCTGCACGTCACGCTCGAGCTTCTGGATCACCTCGGTTCCACCAGCATCGCCATCGACAAGGACACCAGCGAGCTCGTCGAGCGCATCACCTACCAGGCCTTCGGTGCGACCGAGAGCGACTATCGGCCCGATCGATGGAAGGGGCATCGCGAGGACTATCGATTCACTGGGAAGGAGGAGGACGTCGAGGTCGGCCTCGAGTACTTCGGGATTCGCTACTACTCGCCGGCGCTCGGGAGGTTCATCAGCGCTGATCCCGAGGCGATCCACGAGCTCGGCGCGGACTTGAACGTATACGCGTACGCGCAGGGTGCGGTGCTGGTGTTGATCGACCCCGTGGGGCTCGACAGCGAGGCCGCCAATGCGCTCTACGACAAGACCATCGTCAAGTCCTTCATGATGACGAACCCGGTAGGCCTCACTTATGCGATCAGCAAGGGCACGTACGATGGCGTGAAGGCGCTTATCGGAGGTGACACAAGTACGCTCGTGAAGCTGGGGCTGGCGGCGCTCCCAACGACAGCGGGCGTGGTCGTTGCGTACGAGGCGGTGAGCGGGACGTACGACAGCGCCAAGAGCGCTTTTGGCAAGGCTGACGTCGCCGCCAAGAGTGCGGCCGCCGCGGTGGATGCCTGGACGCACGGCGAGAAGGACAAGGCGCTAGCCTATACCGATAAGGCCATTGCTGCCGGCGTGGAGGCGGTGTCGAAAGGAGTGGACGCCGGCACGGAGGCAGGAAGCTTCCTCGGCGGGATGCTCGCCACCTATGCCGAGTCGAAGGGCGCCTCGAAGGCTGCGGCAGCGACCGAAGCCAAGGTGGCGGAGCAGCCGAAGGCGACGGTGAAGGCGGCCGCACCCAAACCTGAGGCGCCGAAGCCTGTGCCGGCGAAGAAGCCGGTGCCTGCGCCGGCGGCCGCAAAGGAGGCGCCTCGCCTCAATCCGGGAATCAAGATCACGAACGCTGGAATGCGGCATGTTGTTGACCGACACACGAATAGCGGCATTGCAAAATGGGCCGGAAAGAGTAAATTCAACCCCAGCGAAGACGTTCAGGCGCTAGTCGAGGGCAGCAGTCAGCAGCCAATGGTCCTGCAGTCAAACGGGAACTCCGCTCGCACCTTCAACGTTGAAGGTCGAACGATTGGGCTAGATCGAACGACTGGCAATCAGACCTCAACAATGACTGTCGTAACGAAACCTGACGGGACGCTGGTGACAGCTTTCCCAGGGAGGCCGTAGTCGATGTCACTTGACCTCGTTTTGATGGGACTGGACGGCGCGCCAGAGAGCACAGCCTCCGTGGGTGTCGACGCTCACCACCGGCTGAAGGTGCTTCTGGGTCATCGGTTCCCCTTGTTGGGGCGAATGTCGGAATACTATGAAGACGCGTCGTACACTCCCAGTGAGGTTCCCGCGCTGCGGGCAGAGCTAACAGCGCTCGACAATGATGTGGCCTCGGATACGGAGCTGCGGCACTTTGTGCGTGAAGCTTTAGTTGTTCTTGCGCTGGCTTCGGACAGATCCTGTGGTGTCGAAATCCTTGCGGATTGACCTGTCTGTTCGACGGGCCGCGTTGCTCACGGCCAGGCACATGGCCGCGTAGCCCTGCGCGGCGCTAGCCGCATCGACCAAGCAGTCGCCACGCTACCGAGCACACGCGCCTCGCTGAAGCGCACGATGCGATCTGGGCGCGCCTTCGTCTCGTCATCGAATCCGGCACGAAAGCCTCCTACACGTCTGACCACCATAAGACGTTTACCGAGATCAAGTGAACGCCGATATCCTTGGCCGTGCTACCGCTCCTTGGGCGATCCTCGTCGTCGCGAGCCCGTCCGATTTCACGAACCTTTTGTGGCGCATCAAGCGAACTCAGGGCCCAGAAGTGGGAGTGGTGGAGATCCCCCGGTTTCGTGGACATTCCGTGTAGCGTGAAACGCGCACCAGGAGTGACCCTATGGCAAGACGAAAGCGACGGAAGTTCACTGCGCAGTTCAAGGCCGATGCCGTTCGTCTCGTTACGACGGGCGCGAAGA
>JANXMC010000820.1 GCA_025354825.1 Myxococcales bacterium | reverse complement strand
TCGTCGGCGTCCAGGTCAGCAAGTTCGCCCACGTGCAGCACTGGTATCGCGGCATCAGCGAGCGCCCGGCCTTTCAGAAGACCCGCCCGCCCGCCTAGCCAGGTGTGGTGTTTTCGCTACACTGCTCGCGCCATGTGGGCGCATCCGCGAGTACGCCGCCCACGCGACGCGGCGCGGCGATGGCGATGATACGCAGGCTACCCGGCTTGCCTGCCGCATGAACGTACGGCAGCACGCTCGATCCGCGCTTGCTGGCGACGATGGTGCTCGCCGTGCGATCACCGATGGCCGAGAGCTGCTGGCTCTCCGTGGCGCCCGGTCGAAAGACCTGCCCCGCGCCGATGAACTTGAACTTCACGTCGCCGAGCTCGATGACGTCGTTCGCCTCGATGATGCCGCGGCGAAGCTCGGCGGCGTTCACGCGCACGCCGTTCGAGGAGCCTTTGTCGACGATCTCGAAGCGCCCATCTCCGAGGGAGTGAACCTCGCAGTGAAGGCGCGAGACCGAGTTGTGGTTGATCGAAATGCTCGCGTCTTCGGCGCGGCCGATGTTCATCATCCGCTCGTTGTCGAGCGGGTACTCGGCGCCCGGCGTGGGCCCTGCGAGCATGACGAGTCGGTTAGGGCGTTCGAGAAGCTGCGCGGCTTGCGAGCGCGCGGCGGAGTGCCCCGGAACCGTGGCTTTGAGATCGGCCGCCGCAACCGCAGACGCGGGGGCATCGGCGACGGTGTCGTCTTGAAGGACGATGCGGTAGTCGCCGATTTGAATCAGATCGCCGTGGGCGAGCTCGTGCTCGGCCGCGACGCGGAGCCCGTTGACGTAGACACCGTTGTAACTCGAGACGTCGTCGAGGACGTAAACCGGCTTCTCCGTATCGGTCCCGCCATTGCCCGGCTTGCGGCGCATCTTGGCGTGATCACGCGAAACGTTGCGCTCGGTAAGCCGAATCGCGTTCCCCTCTTTGCGCCCGACCGTATAGGCCTCGCGCGTAAGCGGAACGACCGTCCGCTTCCCTTCATCGTCCTCGATGACCAGCTTCCACATAGGGATTCGCTTGCGCTTGCCTTCCGGGCATCCGAGGTCGACGGGTGGAATAGACCACGACCGAAAGTATCAACTTACGTACTTCCGTCGAGTTTACCGAGGTCTATCGACTTCGCGCAACGTCGTCGTTCGCGGGCTTGGTCTGGGGCGAGCGGCCGGGCCCGTTCTAGCGGGGGCTCTCAAAGGGCTTGGGGCTCGCCTTCGGGCAGGCTCGCGACGAAGGCATCTCGGGCCGCATCGACGCGCAGCTCGTCTTGGCCGTCGAAGGTGAGCTTCGTCTTGTACTTGTCGCTTTGCCACGTTGGATACGACCCGACGTCGACGTCTGGAAACGCGGCGACGACCGCGTCGAGCAGCGGTTTGAGGTCGCCCTCGTCCATCTTCGTGTAGACGGCGCGCGAGACGTAGGCGCGCCCGCGGCCGACGCGCTCGATGATGACCGGAAGCTTCATCCGAAAGATCTCGGGGATGCCCGGCATGACCCACGTGTTGTTCATTCGCACCGTCGGCCAGCGAATTTCGTCGGTGACCTCGAGGACGGCCCCTTCGGGCATGAGCGCCATGCGGAGGTGCCCCTCCGTGCACGCCGACTTGTAATGCGCGCGCAGCATCGCCTCCATCTCCTGACTCGACACCACTGCGACGCCAAATGCCTTCGCGACCGCTTCGATGGTCACGTCGTCGTGGGTGGGGCCAACGCCGCCGGAGGTGAAGAGCCAGTCGTACGTCTCCGACAAGATGCGCACCTCGCGGGCGATCACGTCGACCGTGTCTTCGACCATCACGACGCGCTGGAGCCTGATTCCCAGCGTTCGGAGCGTTCGCGCGAGGACGACGAGGTTCGCCTCCTCGACTTTGCCCGAGAGCAGCTCGTTGCCGATGATGAGCGCCGCGGCGGTGGGTGTGCGCGCGCGCGCGGTGGCAGCAGTCGGTTCGGCGCGCGGAGCCTCGCTCATGGAGACGCACTCTACCTTATGCCCGCGCGCGAGGCGGCGACGCCGTGCACATCGCGCCATAGCGCGCGCCTCGGCCCCGAACTTTTTCGGCTTTTGGGGAACGCCGCGTTACAATCGACAGCGGAATCGATGCGTAAAGTGCTCGTGGTCGAAGACTCTGCCTCCGCGCGCGCTTTCGTGCGCGCCGTGCTCGAAGATCCGCTTTTCGCAGACCGCGTCGGCGGCTGCGAAGTATTCGAAGCGACGTGCGGCTTCGACGCCATGCGCATGCTTCCGCGCGGCCCTTACGATTTGATCATCACGGACATCAACATGTCCGACATCAACGGGCTCGAGCTCATTCACTTCATTCGAAGATCCGAGCACCACCGCACGACGCCGCTCGTGATCATCTCGACGCAGAACACCGAGCGCGACGTCGACCGCGGGCTCGCGTTGGGCGCGAATGCCTTCGTTCCCAAGCCGTTCACGGCAGACCGTCTTCGGGAGACGTGCGCCGCGCTTCTCGGGGCCGCCGCGGGGGGCTAACCGATGGAGCTCGGGGGTGGAGGCGGCATCGGCCGGGGCGATTCGCCCGGTGAAAAGGCTCGCGAGGAGTTCTTCTCCGAGGCGCAGGAGCTCGTCGACGGCCTCGGTCGCGACTTGCTCGCGCTCGACGAGGTCGTCAAAAAAGGC
>JANXMC010000275.1 GCA_025354825.1 Myxococcales bacterium | reverse complement strand
CGTGAAGGGGTTCCCGACACTCATCGCGTTCGCCGGCGGGCGCGAGCTAGCGCGGCACGTGGGGCTCACCACGGCGGAGCGTCTGATGAAGCTCCTGACGCCGCATCTTGGGGCAACCCAAATGCCGAGCGCGAGCGCCAGCTCGCCCCGCTGAGGCAGCTTTGCGCGGGTACCGGCGCAAAACCCGCGAAGTACCAGCCGCTTCGCGCGGAGCGAGCGGCGGTACGCGAGGTGCACTATGGCTGAACCGATGACGACGAAGCCCAAGGCCCCCATCGACGACAACGCGAACGCTTCCCACGTCGTTCCGACGAAGGGCGCACTCGAGAACATCCCCGGCCCCCCCACGGGTGCCGATAAGAAAAAGGGGGCGCGCGAAGAGACGACCGGCCAAGGCCGCTCCCTTGGCGACCGCCGTATGCACGAGCGGGCCGTCGGCGGGGAAGGGGGCGGACAGCCCTACGATCGCGGCGCCCAGGGCCCGAAAGATCCGGTCGATTGACCCGTCGTGGCTATTGGATCGCTTAAGGTACTTCGATAAGTCGGTAAGGCCCGAGGGGCGAGACGGCCATCTCGCCCAGCCCTACGCGATGCCGCAGCGGTGAGATCAGAAGAAGCCGACGGCGCCGAGGCCGTAGCCGGTGCGACCGACCTTCGACGGCGCAATGGTCAACGTGTCATTTCCGATGAGCATCCACTTGTGCGTGGTCTTCTCCGGAATCACGAAGCTCGTAAGGACGGCGAGGGCGCCGAGGCCTTGGAAGACGCCATCGACGATGAGGCCCGCTTTGTTGAGGTCTTCGTTGTTACACGGGTTGATGTCGCAATCGCGATGCGTCATGTCGAGCCACGGGCCGGCGACGGGAATGAAGAGCTTCTCGTCGGCCTTTTTGTTCGACTCCGCGCCGACGATCGCGGCCGTGCCGTAGGAGCCCGCGAGGAACACGAGACCCGTGACCATGAGGGGGCGGTTGATGAACGACGTCTTCGTCGACGTCGCATCGATGACCGGCTCGTTGCCGTCGGCGACGGGGGTCATGATGGCGGGCGTGCTGGCCGTGGTGCCGGACACGACCGTCGTCTGCGCCGCCGAAGCGACCGGGACGTTCGTGCCTGCCTGCTGCGCGCCGGCGATGGTGGTGGTGAGAAGTGCAATTGCGGCCACGCTCGGGCCGAATACGTAAAGGGATGAACGGACCATTGGATCTCTCCTCGGAGGAGGCAATTAAGTGCCCCTCGTTTCGAGAAACCATGTTCGCAACTTGCGTGCCCCGAGCCTTACGCGCGCTCGAATGGCGCACGCCTCCTTATAGACGCCCACTGCGTGCCGAGGCCGAAGACTGCCGCGCGCAAAAGTGTGCGAGACGATTGTGGCGAGGGCGGACATAACGCCCCATCCGCGAATTCGGCTACGCGCACGGAACGGTGCGTAATGCGCATTATCCCTCAGGAAACTCGGCAGTCACTGCCTTGGCCCGTTTCCTGCGGGGGGGGTTGCCCGAACAGGAGATTAGCCATGAGAACACTCGTCATCTTTGGTTGTGCCGTCGTTTCCGCAGTTGCAATGGGGTGCGCGAGCTACCCCGCGCCCACCGAACACCTCGCGAACTCGATGGCCGCCATTCGTGGCGCCCAGGAGGTTGGAGCCCCGCAAGTGCCGCAGGCCGCGTTGCACTTGAAGCTCGCCGAGGACCAGGTCGCACAGGCGAAGGAGCTCATAAAGGACGGCAAGAACGAGCGCGCCGACTACATGACGCTGCGCGCGTACAACGACGCGTCTCTCGCTCTCGCGCTTACGCGTGAGGAGCAGGCCCGCAACAAGGGCAAGCAGGCTGTCGAACAGCGCACCGCTCCGCCGCGCGCGCCGTGATTTCGGGCCTCTCACTCCACGGCGCCGCCGCGTAGCGAGATTGAGCAAACCGCAAAAAATTCTTTACGATAAAGCCCAATTTTAGGAGGGCATCATGACTACAAAACTTCGCTCGGTTATGGCACTCACAGGTCTTGGTCTCGTTCTCGGCGCCGCCTCCATGGGTTGCGCCAGCACGCCCCCGCCGGCGCTCCTCGATGCGCGCGCCGCCTACCAGCATGCGTCCACGAGCTCGGCCGCCGAGCTGACGCCCGCGCAGCTTCACGTCGCGCAGCAGTCGCTCGCCCTCGCGGAGAGCACCTTCGAGGACGAGGGCGATTCGGACAAGACGCGTGACCGCGCATACGTCGCGACGCGGAAGGCGGAGCTCGCAGAGGCGGAGGCGCGGCTCGTCGCCATCGAGAAGCAGAACGCCGAGGCGGACAAGCAGGCGAGCCTCGATCAGCAGAACAAGGCCGCGCAGACGCGTGACCAGCTGAACATGACGAAGGAGCAGCTCGCGGCCCAGTCGCAGCAAATGGAGGCCGAGCGCGCCGCCCGCGCCGACGCCGAGCGCCGCGCGAAGGAAGCGACCGATGCCCTTGCCCGCGTCGCTGCCGTGAAGCAGGAGCCCCGGGGCGTCGTCATCACTCTCTCGGGTAGCGTTCTCTTCGCGTCGGGCAAGTCGGAGCTTCTCCCCGCGGCCCAGTCGAAGCTGAACGAGGTCGCCACCGTCCTCGCGAAGCAGGGCGACGACAAGAAGATTGTCGTCGAGGGGTACACGGACTCGCAGGGTGCGGACGCGTTCAACCAGACGCTGTCCGAATCCCGCGCAGCGTCGGTTCGTACCTACCTCACGAACCACGGCGTCGACTCGAGCAAGATCACGTCGCAGGGTTTCGGCAAGGGCTCGCCGGTTGCCGACAACGCGTCGCCGGAAGGTCGCGCGAACAACCGCCGCGTCGAGATTGTCATCTCGCCCGCCGCGAAGGCGTCCAGCACGAACTGAGTCACCGAGCGTAGCCGCGGCTGTCCACGAGGCAGCCACGAGGCGCACGCGGCTTGCGTCACTCTCACAGGATGAGGGTGGCGCTTTCGCGTTTAACGTACCGGAAGCGCACAGCGACCTTAGCGCCCGTTCGCTTGAGCAAGTGAGGTGCCACGGCATTCACGGCACTCCCTTTGCTATCCGCACAACTCAGGAAAGCCCAAGGAGAACGATGGTCGCTCCTCATGTCGACGTTTCGAACGACGAGCACGCCGAGCTGCTCGCATGCAGAAGCCTCGTCACCCTGCGCATAAACGGGCGGGAGACGAAGCTCACAATCGCGCCGTGGACGACGCTGCTGGATCTCCTACGGGAGCATCTCGATCTCACAGGTACCAAAAAGGGGTGTGACAATGGCCAGTGCGGCGCCTGCACCGTGCTGGTCGACGGCACGCGCATCAACGCGTGCCTCACCCTCGCGGTGACGAAAGACGGCTCCGAGGTCACGACCATCGAGGGGCTTTCGGCAGGGGACCAGCTGCATCCTGTGCAAAAGGCGTTCATCGAGCGCGACGCCTTCCAGTGCGGGTACTGCACCCCAGGCCAAATCTGCTCCATCGTGGGTCTCCTACGGGAGGGGCGCGCGAAGACGACGAGAGACGTGCGCGAGCTGATGAGCGGGAACATCTGCCGCTGCGGCGCCTACGCGAACATCGTGGCGGCCATCGAGGACGTTCTCACCGAGGCGAGCCACACGCCAGATGGCGAGCGTGAACCGTGAACCCGTTCTCCTATGTGAAGCCGACCACCGTCGCCGAGGCGCTTCGCGAGCGCGCGGCGAACGCCCATGCGGTGTTTATCGCGGGCGGCACCAACCTCGTCGATCTCATGAAAGAGAACGTCGCGCGCCCCCACCGCCTCGTCGACGTAGGCGGCCTGCCTTTACGCGAGATTGAAGCGACGCC
>JANXMC010000271.1 GCA_025354825.1 Myxococcales bacterium | reverse complement strand
CCAACGAGCTTGAGGCCATCGGCGGTGGTGATGGTTATTGGGCGCCGCTCTGCCGGTAATACGCTGCTCGGCCTGATTAACTCACTCACAAAAGGAGTTTCGATCTCCGTGCCTTTGAACGAGAATAAGAAAAGGTGCGGTACGGGACGCCACGTTGACCGGTGGAGATCTCGCGGAATCAGACGACTCGAGCGCCTTGGATCGGCATGGGCGCCAGCCCGTTTATGGAGCGTGGAAGGAGGCAGAAGAAAAAGTGAGCCCGCCACCGTTTCAGCGGTGCGGGCTCGTGGATCGATGAAAGGGATCGACCGGTGAGAACTGACCATCAAGAGCGCATCATCTCTGACGCGCAGTCCGAGTACCTCGACGACTACAGGGTCGAGCGGCTCCTGGAGTGCGGAAGTCGAGGGTTTCTCAATCTTGATCTCGAGGCGCACTTCGCAGAGATACGCGCGAAACAGTTCAGGGCCGTGCCTGATGAGGATGAACGGAATCAATGCTGTTCGAAGCTCGAACGTGAGGCGCGCCGTGAATGGTGCTTCTCCAAGGGCGCGCTGGTGAGTCCCGCGGTGAAGGCGCTCTACGCGCGCCACGCTGCCTTCACGACCGCGATGCTTCGCGCGCCATTTCGGTGCCAGCTTGGTCTCTACGCAGCGACTGACGATGAGGGCTTCGAAATGTCCGCGGAGCTGCACGAGATGCGTGGATACGTCGGCCTCACTGATGCCGGCGACATCGCGACGGTCGAAGCCGAATGGCTCGCTCGTATGAGCGACTTCAACGCGAAGCTCGCGGCGTTCGACCGCTCCTCTCGCTACGAAGAAATGATGGGCGTGCGGTCCGAGGTCAACGACCTGCGGGTTCTGGCGGCGCTGCGAATGTGCCGGTGGGCGGAGGTCCAGTCGGGCTCTTGGACGCGGGCGTGGAGCTCGCTGTTCCGCGATCGCGATACTCCGTGGCACGCGTACTTCTCACTCTTGATGGCCGCCTTCGACCGCGAGCGGATGGCCACGTCTGAAGGGCGCGCCGCGCTCGCCAAGCGGAAAGCGAGGTGGGAAGCAAAGCCGACAGTCAAGGCTGCGCGTGCCGCCGCGAAGAGGGCGCGCCGCGCTGAGATGAAAGCTGCGGGGGTCGTCTCGAGTCCCGATGAGAAGGTGGCGAGGGCTCGACGAGCTCGCGAGGCGCGCGCGGCGAGGCGCGCAGGGTGACGTGGCGGAAGGAGTCGGGGGCTCCCTTCGAGAGCCCCCGGAGGGTTGTCGCGGTCAGCAGCCCCACTCTTCGGGCCAGAGGGCGTCGAGATCCTCGCTCATGACGGCCGTGACGATTACGTCTTGCTCCCCCTGCTCTGGGGCAAGGCGCCGCGCCTCCTCTCTCGCGATATCTTCAATGACGGCCCTGAGCTCCCCCTTCCATTCCTTGAACAGTGGGTTCTCGCCGAGAGCGTTGGCAAAGGTTGCGTGAACGCGTTCGGCCGACTGCGCGCCGAGCACGAGTTCGTCCTGCAGTACGGGGTGCTCCCACTCCACGAGCAACAAGAGGAAGTGGTGCTTCCTCGCTAGGCTGCGGACGTGGGCGCGAAGAGCGGCGACGGGAAGCGGCGGGACGGCGATGATCTGCATAGGCGATGCCTCTGGGTGAGGGTTGTCGAAATGGGGAACTCCCCCTCCCGACTGCACACCCACCCCCATTACGCAAATTTTGCGCAACGCAACGGTTTGAAATCGTTGTGAAATTCCGAACTCGAAGTTACTAAGCGCGGGGTACCCCCCCTTGGATCCCCCGGCTGACCGTCATGCGTGGTCGGCGAGCGTGGGCCGGAAGGATGCGAAGAACGAGGCACGGCGAGCCCGGTTGGTCTCCTGCGCTTCCGGCGGCTCCGGCAAGAGGGCGCCCGCCCGCAGGAGCCGCCGGAAGCGCAGGAACGCCCGGAGCGCGACACCGTCGTAGTAGGGGCGTGCTCAACGCGGTGTCCGATGCGCGGCGACCGGACCGGCTGTTCAGATCGACTACGCCACGTAACCGCTTCGTGCGCTTCTACGGGGCCATGCAGCGATCAGCCTCCCCTAAACAGATCGTAGTAAGGCATGCCCTCCAAGACGAAACGCAGCGCGGTCGTGATCGCGTTCTCAGGTTCGTTTTCGAGAATCCAGCCGAGCTCCTGCCGCGCCGCGTGTCGTTCGGGAGCCCGCGCCGCTTCTTCGGCAGCGTCGTTGGCCTTCTGCTTAGCCCGAGAGGGTGGAGCTGCAGGCGCGGGTAGCGCCGCGTAGGCGGCGGCCACTTCGTGGCCATCCAGCCAATCTATCGGCGCAGGCGTGCGCGGATTGAGCCCCTTGCGGCGCTTGCCGAGCGTTGTCGAAACCATCGCAGACGTCGCCGCGCTCGCGACGCGCGCCGCCTGTATTTTCGCCGTCGTGGCCTTGATCGCGACGAGTTTCGCGTGCCACGCGGCGAGCGGCGTCCGCAGCTTGGCCACGCTGGCGACCGCGTCGAGTACGCGCTCGCATGCCTTGGTGGGCCCCGCGAGCCCGTGTCCAGAAAGCTCCGCCGCGCGCGCCGCCGACAGCGTGTAGTTGAACCAGAAGGCGAACGCGGCGAGCGGTTGGGGTACGTCCGCAAGCCGAGCGAGCGCGTAGGATTTCGAGGGGTCGGGGGTGGGACTGCGCTCAAGAAGTTCGAGACGAGCAAATTGCGGATTGATGCAGCTGTCCACGCTCGACTGAGAACGCCCCGTCAGCTCAGCGATCTGCTGCGTCGTGAGGGCGACGGAATTGCCCCAGCGCATCGCGGCGATCGTCGCGGCTACCGGATCGATGATCATAAGTCGGACGACGTGCTTCCTGAAGAGAACGGGCGCCTTCTCTGCCCTTCCGGCGCGTACGGTGCCGAACTCAGTCATGCCGTGCGCGGCGGTCTCGAACTCCGCGAATTCCCCGAGCACTTCGTCACGAACGTTTGCGCGCGGCTGCACGCCGCTCCGATCGACCGGTGGACTCGCTCTCGTCGCCATGACGCGATGGTGCTGGACCCGACGGGCCACGGCAAGGTGAAGCTAGCGCCGTCTCGGCACTCTATTCCGGAATCGGCCCCCTGGGTGTAGCCGCGAAAAAGAGAGCGCCGCCACGGTGGCGAGGCTCCGGCCGGAGACGGTCGCCGCGAGAGCGGGCAGCGGCTGACACGCCACATCTCCCCAGGGTGATGCCATGAACACCAAGACAACTGATGCGAACGACGGGGCATCCGTCCGCGGCCCCTCGACGTCTAACGCTGCTAGCTCCGACACTGTCAGTCGAACGCGTATCTACACGCCTCTCGCCGATGAATGTCCGAAGAGCCACTATCGGCTCGCGACCGCCATCGTGGCGCGCGCACTCGGGGCGATGACGCCGGCGACGGCGCAGGTCGCCCACGACAGTGTCATCGCCGTCTTGCCGGCGTGCTGGCGGGCGGAGACCGCCACGACAACCGGAAGGCATTGGCGCCTCACGCGCCTCCGTTGCGATCAAGAGCAGCGGCAGCTCGAACGGGTGCGCGTCTTCGCCGAGCGCTTCGTGGGCTGCGGCGACGAGCGCAGCGGCGCCGCCACGCGACTGATCGAAACGATCGGCCTGATCAGCTCCGCCATCGCTGCGCTTCGCCGCATCGCACCGCCTCTGCCGAGCGAATTGAAGACGACACTGCCAAGCGCGGGCGACCTCGCACTGCCGGCGGTCGCGGCGGAGGTGCCGTCGGATGCCAGCGACCAAGACGACTTCAAGATCGCGGGCCTGTTGGATCTCGACACCCTCATCGGGTGATGTCCGCGAAGGCGTCGCCCTCGGCACCCTATTCCGGGGATTCCTCGTAGGGCACGAGCACGAGAGAAGGACGCGGCCTCCGCTCGGCGACCATCGCCGACGCGGTGGCGCGTCAGAAGCGTAGGCGAACCGAACACAAAGCCAGGAGGCTCAGATGACGAAATCGGACTCGATTATTCAAGAGGAAATCTCGGACGACATGTCCGCATCGGACGGGCAGTCGCCGGCGATCGACGCCGGTGAAAGTGACGCCGCCGCGCCGGTGAGCGCTGGACCGTCTATCGATGCAGTTGCCACGCGCGACGACGCGGACGCGGGGACGGCCGAAGAGGCGCAAGCGAGCGACTTCGACGCGGGCGATGTCGTCGAAGTTGAACACGTGGCCTCTCTTGACCTCGCCGATGACGAAGGCGCCGCCGGCGGCGGTGACGGTGACTCCGACGCTCCTGTCGTCGCCGGCGCCGTCCAAGCCGCCGATGACGACAGGAGCGCGGCTGCGGGGGATCAAGATGAAGGTCAAGGCGAAGACCGTGATGAACGTGAAGGTGAAGATGAAACGACCAGCCTGCCCAGTCAGCCGGCCTCCTCGTCGGGGATTCTCGCCACGATCGGCGACTTGCAGCGATCCTCGCCCCTCGAAGTTGAGCTTGTAGAGGAGACGCACGCGGTGCCGAACGTGAGCGCGAAGGCGCCCGAATACCCAAAGATGATCTCTTCCATGCGCAGCGCCCTCGGCTCCGCCGGCGTCACGCTCACCGATGCCGACCTTCTTCGTGCGTGCAAGGCGCGCGTGGTCCGTCCCGGCAGCGGCAAGCAGCGCAAGCTTCCGCAGTTCGCTTCGCCGACGGCGTTGGAGGTCCAGCTGTGGCGCGACGGCCGCAGCATCGAACAGCTGATGGGCGATGCGCTCAAGGGGGTCAGGAACGACGGCGGCGTCCTCGGACCCGAGCGCAAGTTCGAGCGCATAGCCGTGGAAGCCGGCGCGGATGCCGCAGCGGCGAAGGCAATCGCACAGCGGATCCTCTCGGAGATGGAGCACCGCATCTTTGAAATCAGGGTCAACGTCGCCGCGACGCTCAACGAAATCCGTCGTGACCGCGCGGTCCTGGACGGGCTCAATCCCGCCTCAATCAAGTACTTCAAGGTCGTCGGCGACTAGCACGCCGGCCGCGATGGTCCCCCGGAAGCGCGCTCATCGACGGGCGCGCTTCCGCGGCGGAGCAGGTTACCGCGAAGCGCACTCGCGGTACGCGCGGCGCCGCGGACGCCAACAACAAGAGCAATAAGTGACGGTGCCCCGTCCGAGAAGTCGGTGGCGACACCGCGGAGGTATACGCATGCCAAGCAATGATGTCGGGAACTCGGAAACCATCGCGGCGGTCTCACCATCGCCGCCGACCGCGGCGCGCCGCCGACGTGACGGACTTCGCATTGCGCCCGAGCTCCTCAGCCGCCTGGTTCTGCCGTCGTATGACGGCGCCGTAGTTGCGGCCGCACTTCATGCCTGCGGCTTCGACGTCATCCCGCTCGGCGGGGTGAAGTCGGCCACCCACACGTTCGCCACCGAGGAGGATCTGCGAGCTCATCTCGAGTCCGTCATCCTCCCGTTGGGTGGCGTTCACACCGGCACTGAAACCCGCGACGACGGGCATCATGCGACGTTCATGATGCCGCTCGGCGACGACGGGAAGGACCGCACGAAGGTCCCGGCGATCAAGGACTGGCAGACGCTGCCCTTCGACCTGGCTTGGTGGAAGCGCGGCGAGGTCGTTGCTCTGCCCCCTGGAAGGACCGAGTGGGGACGCCGCAATGACGCACAGCCGATCCTCGAGCGCCGCGGCGATTCCCGCCGTAACGTTGGCATTCGCACCGGCGGCGGGCTTCTCGTTCTCGATCTCGATCGAAAGGGCGGCGTCGACGGAGTCGAGGAGCTCGAGCGGATCTTCGGCGATCGAGTCGCCCAGTCGCTGCCGGACACCTTCACGGTGGTCACGCCCTCGGGCGGCGAGCACCGCTACTACGTGTACCCGCCGGAGATGGCCATCGGCTGCTCGGCCTCCGTCGTCGCACCCGGCGTCGACATTCGCGCGGATGGCGGCCTGGTCGTGGGCGCCGGCAGCGTGTCATTGAACGGTCGACGCTACGCGGTCAGCGAGTGCGTCCCGATCGCCGAGCTACCGACGGATGCAATCGGACTCTTGCTTGAACGCCAGTCCAGGCGCGGCTCGGGGGGCCGCGCATCCAACGTCGTTCCGCTCCGCCCGACAGTGACTCGCGAGGCGGCCCTCGATCGCGTCCTCGCGAAGCACGTCGAGGTCATGCCGGGCACGCGGCACGCGACGCTCGTGTCCGTCGCCGGCGCCCTCCGCAACCTGCTTGCCGACGACGTCGACCTCGAGTGGGCGCTGCGTGAATTCGCCGCGCGTCGGCAGCTCGCACTGCGCGACAAGGACGACCTCGACAACATCATCGACGACGCGAAGACGAAATTCGCACGCTCGGCGTTGACCACTGGCAAGACGACGATCATCGTCACGCACGACCAGGCGCAAGTGATCCGCGAACTCGAGCGCGCGATCGACAGGGTCGACTGGCTCTATCACCGTGGCGGATCGCTGGTGCGCGTCGTGAACAGCGGCGCGACGCGCCAACCCACCATCCTTCAGGTCCCGGTCCAGTCCTTGGCGCCTCACACCACCGACTACGTCGAGTGGATCAAGCTGAAGGAGGGCGACGACGGCAACGTCACGCCGGTCCCGGTGTCGCCGCCGTTTTGGGCGGTGGCTGGCCTTGCGAGTTCACCGCACACGTGGTCGGGCATTCGCCAACTCGACGGGATCGTCTCCTACCCGGTGCTCCGACCCGACGGCTCGGTCTTCGCGCAGGTGGGTTACGACGCCGCGCTCCGGCTCCTGCTCGTGGGCGGCGCAGAGGGCATCGCCGTGCCGGAGTCGCCCTCGCGCGCGGACGCGGCCGGCGCGGCGAAGGCGATCCTCGACTTGGTTGCGGACTTCCCGTTCGCCAGCGACGTCGACAGCTCGGTCTTCCTCGCGGCGCTCCTCACCCCCCTCTGTCGGTACGCCGGCGTCACCAACGTGCCGCTCTTCCTCGTCGACAAGAACACCCGCGGCGCGGGGGGCAGCCTGCTCGCCGACACCATCGGCACCATCCTGAAAGGGCAGCGGCTTCCCCGGGTGCCGCAGAGCCCGTCGGACGAGGAGCAGCGCAAGGTCATCACGTCGGTGCTCCTCGCGGGCGACGACTTGGTGCTGTTCGACAACCTGTCGCATCCGCTCGGCGGAGCGTCGATCGACGCGCTGCTCACGGGCCCGGTCTGGCGTGACCGCCGGCTTGCGACGAACGAGATGACGATGGTTCCGAACCTCGCGACGTTCTACGCGACCGGCAACAACGTCGAGATCAAGGGCGACACCACTCGCCGCGTGTTGCGCATGCGCCTCGAGTCGCCGCATGAAAAGCCGGAGGAACGCGTGGACTTCCGCCATCCCGACCTGCTCGGCCACGCGCTCCGCGAACGTCCCCGCCTTCTCAGCGCAGCGCTCACCATCCTGCGCGCGTTCTGCGCCGCGGGCCGTCCGCAGCAGGGCCTCGCGGCGTGGGGGTCGTTCGAATCCTGGTCGGCGCTCGTTGCGAACGCGATCGCGTGGGTCGGCCTACCGGATCCGTCGCGCGCCCGCATGTCGATGGACCTCTCGAGCGACGCCGACCGTGGCGACCTCGCCGACCTCCTCGAGGCGTGGTCAGAGATCGATACCAGCGGCGACGGCGTGACGGCGCGGAAGATCACGAGTGCGCTGAACGACGACCCCGAGGGCCGGCTCCTCCCTCGCCTCCGGGCGCACTTCGTCGACCGGAGGGGCCGGGTGCTGCGCGTGCGCGAGGTCAGCGCCAAGCTCACCAAGCTGCGCTCGCGGGTCGTTGGCGGACTCCATCTTGTGAGCGAGTACGACAGGACCAAGACCTCGGTCTGGCGCGTCGAGAACGTTTCGGGACCGAGGCCTGCGACCCCTCCAACGGAGGTGTCCGAGCCCTCGACCCACATCGTGGAGGCCTCGTCCGAGGGCGCGTCTACCCCCCTCGTGGATCCGCTCGAAGACGGTGTAGCGAGCGCAGTCCCGACGGGGGCGTCACCGAAGACAACCGTGACCGATGGGCACGACAGCGGCGATCCCCGCGTCGTCGACTTCAGCGCGGTGCTCGATTGAACCCCGCGCGCCCAGAGGAGACCCCGATGACGACCCTCCCATTCATCAAGTGGGCCGGAGGGAAGCGCCGCCTGCTTCCCCGCCTGCTCCCGCTTGTGCGTGCGACCGGCGGCCGGTACCACGAGCCGTTTCTCGGCGGCGGCGCCGTGTTCTTCGGGCTCGCGCCCGCGGGCGCCGTCCTCTCGGACGCGAACGCGCGGCTGATCAACGCGTACGTCGTGGTACGGGACAGCGTCGAGGCGCTTGTCCCTGCGCTGTCGAAGTTCACGTACGAAAAATCCGTCTTTCTCGACACCCGCAGGTCGCTCGACGCCGGCACCGAAGTGGAGCGAGCCGCGAAGCTCATTTTCCTCAACAAGACCTGCTTCAACGGCCTCTATCGGGTCAACGCGCGCGGGGAGTTCAACGTCCCGTTCGGCAAGTACGTGGCCCCTACGATCTGCGACGCCGACGGCCTCCGGAAAGCGTCCACTGCCCTGAAGAGGGCTGAGATCCGGCATGAGCACTTCGAGCGCGTGCTCGAGCGCGCGGTGGCTGGAGACACGGTGTACTTCGACCCGCCCTACCTGCCCATCAGCGCGACCTCGAGCTTCACCAGCTACACCGAGGGAGGGTTCTCGCTCTCTGATCATCGTCGTCTTCGTGACGTCGCGCAGGCGCTATCTGCGCAGGGCGTGCGGGTCGTGATCTCGAACTCAGCCGCCCCCGCGATTCGCGCCCTCTATGGCGACGGGTTCAGCGTCGCGGAGATCGCCGCGGCACGCTCGATCAACTCGAACGGAGACGGCCGTGCCGCGGTGACCGAGTTGATCATCAGCGCGCGCCTGACCGCCCCGAAAGCGTAACCGGGCCTCTCGGACACCAAACTCCTCAACTGGTTCTCCTCCATCCGGCTCACGGCGGCGGAGGCGTCGATCGATTCATCGGCGCCAAGTCATCGCTACACGCGGTGCATCCCCGAAGCCTTCTCAATGGGCGCGCGATCCGCGCGCCGAGAGGCTCCGATGCATCAACGTTCGGTCCGTCGACCCGATGACGACAACTCCGAGACGCTGCAAGACGCGTTGACGA
Organism: Myxococcales bacterium; assembly: GCA_025354825.1. Taxonomy (GTDB): domain Bacteria; phylum Myxococcota_A; class Polyangia; order Polyangiales; family Polyangiaceae; genus JANXMC01. The sequence continues at coordinate 1,523 of JANXMC010000271.1, read as the reverse complement.
AGCCCGTGCTCGACCTCCTCGACCTGCTCGCGGAGCTCGTCGTTCGAGAGGCTGCAGAAGCCGCGCCCTGCCGCGAATCGCTTCCCGACAACCGTAGAAGCCGCGACCGGCAATGAGCGACGCCCTGGCCCGCAAGCGCGTCGCGATCTACGCGCGCTATTCGTCGAGCCTCCAGAGTGAGCGCTCAATTGAGGACCAGGTGCGGAGATGCGCCGAGTTCGTGCGTGGCGCCGGCGGTAACGTCGACGAGGACTTGATCTTCACCGACATGGCCATCAGTGCTGCGTCGCTAAAGCGCGCCGGCTTTGAGCAAATGATGAAGGCGGTCGACGAGCACCGCGTGGACGCCATCGTCGCAGAGGACCTCTCGCGCATTTCGCGCGACCTCGCCGATTCCGCAACGCTCTTCAAGCGTCTCCAGTACGCGGGCGTTCCCCTCCTCGGCGTCGCCGACGGCATCGACACCAGCTCGAAGTCCGCGAAACTCACATTCACGGTCAAGAGCCTCGTGGCCGACCTGTACCTTGACGAGCTCCGCGACAAGACGCGCCGCGGTCTCGATGGGCGGTGCCTCGCCGGCTACTCGACGGGCGGACTTCCGCTCGGCTACCGATCCGAAGCCGACATGGCGCCCGACGGTCGCGAGCTGGGTCGACGCATCGTCGTCGACGAAGACGCCGCTCAAATCGTGCGCCGCGTGTTCGACCTCTACCTCGGGGGCAATTCCTACGAGGCGATCGCGAAGCTGTTCAACGCGGAGCAAGTGCCGTACGCCCGCATGAAAACCAAGCACCGACGTAAGGGCTGGGTCTCGAGCACCGTCCGCGCGATGATCCACAACCCTTCGTACGTCGGTCAATGGTCCTACAAGCGCAAAGAGTGGCGCAAGGTCCCTGGCACCAACATTCGCCGTCCGCGGGCTCGCGATGAATCGGAGGTCATCGTGCGGCAGTATCCCGAACGGCGGATCGTCGCGCCGGAGATCTGGGACGAGGTCCGTAAGCGTGCGGCAGCCGTGAGCGCGCGATACAAGGGCAAGCGAAGCGGTACCGCTCCCGGCAACCGGACGCACTACCCGCTCAGCGGCCTACTGTTCTGCGGTATGTGCGGCGCTGCGATGATCATCGCATCGGGGACGAGCGCCTCGTACTACTCGTGCGGCGACTCGAGGAAGAGGGGAACCTGCGGCAACCGCACGATGCTGCGCGAAGACGCGGCGCGAACCACCATCTTCAGGGGCGTGAAGGACGCGCTCTTCACACCCGACGCGATCGCATTCCTGCGCAAAAGGATCGCCGAGCGCCTCCGTGAGGTCGCACGTACGGGCGATGCCGAGCTTCACGAGCGCCTCGAGCGCCATGGTCGCACCGAGGACCGCATTCGCGGACTGGTGAAGTTCATCGCGGAGGGCGACGAATCGCTGTACGTCCGCCAGGCGCTACGAGACTTGGAGGCGCAAGCCCGCATCGACGGCGCCGCGATCGATGAACTCAAAAGGTCGGTCAGCGCCCCGGTCAGTCTCC
>JANXMC010000757.1 GCA_025354825.1 Myxococcales bacterium | reverse complement strand
AGATGGCGCCGCGCGGCGAGTCGTCCTTGCGACGAAGGCCTATTTCCCTTGGAAGAACCGCCCGAATGCGGGAGGCAATTCGTGGAAGGCGCTCTTCGCAGCGATCGACGACAGCCTGCGCCGCCTCGGGACGGACTACGTCGATCTCTATCAAATCCACCCATCGGACGATGGGACGCCGGCCGAGGAGACCATGGAGGCGTTGCACGACATCGTGAAGGCTGGAAAGGCGCTGCACATCGGAGCCTCGTCTCGCGAGGACGATCGCGAGATAAACGTCGGCTCTCGCCTGGCCGCGCGCACGTGCCGCGTGGTGTCGGTCGCGGGCGCGGCGAGATGAACAGCCCCCGAACCTACCGGAACATTCGAGAATCAGTCGCGGTCGGGCGCTCCGAGGGGGAAGTGCTGGCGGAAGTAGCGGGCCTCGTCCACCGCGCGGGCGAAGGACGGGCGCGCGAGGAGCCGCGCACGGTACGCGCGCAGCACGGGATAGGCCTCGGCGATCGGGTGCGTCCAGTCCGCGTAGAAGAGCGACGGCGACGCAGCGCAATCGGCCAATGTGTACGCGTCGCCGGTCGCCCACGTCTTGCCCGCGAGCGCCGTCTCGAGCCACGCGTAGGCGGTCTCGAGCCGCTCCTTCGCGAGCGCGACCCCTTCCTCGCGCTTCAGTGCGTACCGCCCCAGCGTCGCATCGACCGCGAGCTGCATCGACTGCATCACGTGCAGGTCGAAGAAGCGATCCATGAACCGCGCGTCGAGCGCCGCCTTCGGATCTGCCGGGATCAGCCGCACGGGCCCAGGATGCGTGAGCTCGAGGTGCTCGATGATGATGCTTGCCTCGACGACGTTCTTCTCGCCGTCGACGAGTAGGGGAAACTTTTGGAGGGGCCATCGCCGTGCCCACTCGGCGCCGTGCTCGGGCGTTTCGGGACCGAGCTTCCGAAACTCGAAGGGCGTGCTGTTCTCGTACAGAGAGATGAGCACTTTTTGAGTGTAGGAAGAAAATGGGTGGCCATAGAGGGCGAGCGACATACTCGACTTTCTAGTGCACCCTATTTGACGATGGCAAGGCGTCGATGGGGCCGAGGCGGGCGACGCGCCCGCGGGCTGTCTCTCGAACCCGGCGAAGTTGCCAGTTCGTCGTCAGGTTAGCGCAGCGAACGTGCCGGCCGTGTCTTTGCCGCCGCGGTGGCCCGTGATGTTCGCGCGGGGGATCGCGTTGAGAAAGGTGACCTCGCGCGTGCCGACTTGGCCGTGGTAGAGCGCGACGACTGACGCATCGGCCGGCGTCTGCGAATCTGTGAGGAGCAAGAGGCGCCGATCGGCCGGCAGATTCACCCCCTCCCCTTGCTTGAAGCCGCCGCCCTTGATGGCGCCGCTCTTCTCCATCTCGAAACAGAAGATGTCTGCATCGGCGTATTCGACTCGGTAGACGTGGGCCATATGGTCGTACGCTCCGGCCTCGGTCATGGCCGTCGCGATAAGGCCTCCCGGCGTTTCGCCGCGCCAATTGAAGGCGAGATCGTTCACAGTCTTCAGCTCTTTCACGCGCTCCAAAAACCACGCATACAGCCCGCCGCTCGGCGCTTTGTACTTTGGATAGTTGGTGAAGCCGTCGCGCATCTCGCTCGAAGTCGGCCCTAAACTGGTGCCACGGTAGAAGAGCATCTCGAGACCCCTTTCACTTCACCAAGTGCCCCGCGAACGGCGCGTCCACGGCATCTCGAGACTACGCTACGTTCGCGCCATGAACACGACCTACGACGCTATCGTCATCGGCACCGGGCAATCAGGTCCGTCTCTCGCGGTCAAGCTTGCGGGCGCCGGCCGAAAGACTGCGGTCATCGAGCGAAAGCTTTTTGGCGGCACGTGCGTCAACGTCGGCTGCATCCCCAGCAAAACGTTGATTGCGAGCGCCCACGCCGCCCATGTGGCACGCCGCGCCGCCGAGTTCGGGGTCGTGCTCCAAGGCGAGGTGAAGGTCGACATGGCGCGCGTGAAGGCGCGCAAAGACGAAGTGGTGAAGCAGTCGAACGACGGCGTCACGAGCTGGCTCGAAGGGACGAAGGGGCTCACCGTGATTCGCGGCCACGCACGCTTCGAGGGGCCGAAAGAGGTTCGTGTGAACGGCGATCTGCTCACCGCGAAAGAGATCTTCCTCGACGTCGGCGCCCGCGCCACGGTGCCCGCGATTCCGGGGCTCGAGAACGTCTCGTACCTCACCAATACGAGCATGATGGAGGTCGACACGCTCCCCGATCACCTCATTATCATCGGTGGCAGCTACATCGCTCTCGAGTTTGCGCAAATGTACAGGCGCTTCGGCAGCAAGGTCACGGTCGTCGAGCGCGGGCCACGCATTCTCTCGCGCGAAGACGAAGACGTCTCGTCGACGATGCAGACGATCCTCGAAGGGGAAGGGGTTGTGTTCCGAACGTCTGCCGAGGGAATGAAGATCGAGAAGCGGAGCGGCGCTTCGTCGTTCGCCGTGGTGACCGGAAAGGGCACTCCGATTGAAGGGTCGCACCTCTTGCTCGCCGTCGGGCGTACACCCAATACGAACGATCTCGGCATCGACAAGGCGGGGATCGCCCTCGATGCGCGAGGCTACATTACCGTCGACGACGAGCTTCGGACCAACGTTCCCGGCATTTGGGCGATGGGCGACGTGAACGGCCGCGGCGCGTTCACGCACACCTCGTACAACGATTACGAAATCGTCGCGGCGAACCTCCTCGAGAACGATCCGCGCCGCGTGAGCGATCGCATCACAGCCTATGCGGTTTACACCGATCCGCCCCTCGCCCGTATTGGGATGACGATGGCGGAGGTGAAGAAGAGCGGCAAGAAGGCCCTCGTCGGAACGATGCAAATGGCGCGCATCGGGCGCGCGCGTGAGCGGAGTGAGACGCAAGGGTTTCTCCGAGTGCTGGTCGATGCCGAATCGAAGAAGATCCTCGGCGCCTCCTTTCTAGGCATCGAGGCCGACGAGGTCGTCCACTCGCTGCTCGATGTGATGTACACGGGCGCGCCTTACACGGTGATTCAGCGCGCCGTGCACATTCACCCGACGGTCTCCGAGCTGGTCCCGACGCTGCTCGGCGATCTCAAGCCGCTCACGTGAAGCGCGCCGCCCAGGCGGCGTAAGGCCGTGCGCCGACGCGTTGACGGGCTCGGCGCGCGTGTCATATTACGACGGTACGATGAGAAGGAGCACCCCTCGATGACGGCGAAGGCAGAGCAGAAAGAGCGTTCGCACGAGACGATCCTCGAGTCGGCCGCGCGCCTCCTGCGCGAAAAGGGGATCGCTGGCGCACGCGTCGCCGACGTCATGAAGGGCGCGGGTCTCACGGTGGGCGGCTTCTATGCCCACTTCGATTCGAAGGACGCGCTCATCGACGAAGCGCTCCGTCGGACGTCGGGCGAGATGCGTCAGCGCCTCTTCGCGCGCCTCGAGGACAAGCCCGAGGGCGATCGCGCCGAGGTCGTTCTCAAGCGTTACCTTTCGGCCGCGCACCGCGACGACTTTGCGCGCGGCTGCCCGCTCCCCGCCGTTGTCGGCGAAGTGGGAACGACGGCGCGCGAGCACGGTGACGTGCTTGGCGCGCAGGTGAATGCGATGTCGTCCGAGCTCGAAGCGTACCTGCCCACGAACGGCGGCGTGTCGCCTCGCTATTTGGCATTGGGCCTGGTCGCGCTCATGTACGGCGGGTTGAGCCTCGCGCGAGCGCTTCGTGGATCGCCGCTGTCGGACGACGTCTTGAAAGCGTGCCGCGCCCTCGGTTCCGCCGCCGCACGCGATGGGGCCAAGCCGGTCACCTGACCACGCCGCGCCGAACGACATGCCAGCGCGTCGGGGACGCCACCTTGAAAACATCGCCCGCAACGCCGTCTTGGCGGCGGGGTACCCGATGGGCGTGGACCGCGACGACCATCGGCAGTCCTCAAGTACGTCATCGACGCGTCCCTCGTCTTTGCCGTGACGAAGCGCGTGTGGACGCCGGTTTCGTACCTCGCGCCGAGTCTCATTCTGCGGCAACAGGCGATTGGGCACGACGGCCCGATGCCGCTCTACGCGGCTCTGGGCATCATCACCCTTCCGTTCCTCTGGATCGGTATGTCGATGAGCGTGCGGCGTGCGGCCGACGCGGGCCTGTCGCCGTGGTTTGGGATTACGTTCATCGTTCCGATCATCAACTACGTCGCGATGGCCGTTCTCGCCTGTCTCCCGACGACGGCGCGCACCGCAGCGTGGAACGACGAAAGCGCTCCCCCGCCGTCGGTGCAGATGGATGCAGGGGCGAAGCGGGCGATTCTCGCAGTGCTCGTCTCGGTCGTCGAAGCCCTCGGAATGACGGCGCTCGCGGTGTACGGTCTTGGGAGCTACGGCGCGGTGCTGTTTCTCGTCACCCCTTGCCTCATCGGCGCTACGGCGGCGCGCATTTACAATACGCCGCAGCCGCGCCCGCTCGGTGCGACCCTCGTTGTCGCCATCTTCGGAATTTTGGCGGCGGGCGGGTCGATTCTCCTCGTCGGAATCGAAGGGCTTTTATGTCTCGCCATGGCGTTCCCCATCGCGGCGGCCCTCGCGGTTTTGGGGGCGCTCGTCGCCTGGGCGATCTCGGCGCGCAGCCTTGCGGGCCCTGCGCCGGCCGCTCTCGTTCTCGTGCTGCTTCCGGGCGCGGCGGGCGTTGAAGCGATGGTCGTCAAGCCCGAGTTGCGGGCGGTCACGACGAGCGTCGAAATCGACGCACCGCCCGACGCCGTCTGGCCAAATGTCATCGGCTTTTCCGAATTACCCGCGCCGCCCGAATGGTTTTTCAAACTGGGAATCGCCTATCCGCAGCGCGCGCGCATCGACGGATCGGGCGTTGGTGCCGTGCGCCACTGCGAGTTTTCCACGGGCCCCTTCGTCGAGCCGGTCACCGTTTGGGATCCGCCCCATCGTCTCGCCTTCGACGTTCGTGCGGAGCCGCCGTCGATGCAGGAGTGGAGCCCCTACGCCCACGTGAACGCGCCCCATCTCGAGGGGTACATGGTCTCGAAACAGGGCGAATTCCGCCTCACCGCCCTCCCCAACCAGCGCACCCGCGTCGAGGGGACCACCTACTACACCCTCGCGATTTTCCCGGAGAGCTACTGGGTCACCTACTCGGACGCGCTCCTGCACGCGATCCACGGCCGCGTTCTGTCTCACATCAAGAATCTCTCCGAGCGAAATGGGGGGACCGTGGCTCCGCGGGAATAGTTCCGCGCGGAACGATCGCGATGCCTGCTAACGCAACGGTTTATTCGATGATGCCCACCGTTCCGTGCGGAACCATCTCCGCGGAGGGCATGGGTGCCCCCGTTCCGCGGCCTCGTCAGTGCGCGTCCCAGTTGACCCAGCGCTCCGTGGCCCAGGGGTCGTAAGCGTCGCGGAGCGCGCCAAGGTAGGTCGCGCTCGGATCGAAGAAGCCGTCGTCGGGGGGGGTCGCGGCGCGGTCGCCGATGGCGACGGCCGTGGCGAATCGACGGCTCGCGACGTCGTGGCACCCAGCGATATCGATCGGCGAAGGCGAGCGCGCGCGCGAGTCGGACGACCCCATCGAGTTTTGGCGCCCGTTTCCAAAGAAGAGCGAGCTTGCGACGTCGAGCTGCGTGTCACGGTCGCGCGTCTCTTGCCCGACGGGAAAGCCTGTCACGAGCGTATTGCGCACGGTCCCGTGGCTGCCCGTGCGAAGGAGCACGCCGACCGAATCAGGATTCGCGGCGCCGCAAAGCGTCGCGTTGAAAATCGTGGGAGCGCTCAGCGGCGCGTGGGACGTTCCGTCGGGATCGTTGTCACCCTCGAAGCCGTTCTGTCCACGTTCGGCGCTCGACCGCTGCACGAGAAGCAAAAATTGCAACTTCCCCGTATACCCATAATCCCAATCGAAACCGTCGTCGCCGTTGGCATAACAAATGAGATGTTTCGCATTCACGGTTCCACCGAAAAATTCGAAACAGTCGTCGGTCGTATTTCGAATTTGGACGTGATCGATCACCGTCTTGCGCCCCACGCCCGCGAGGGTGAGCCCGTTGATCTCGTTGTTTGGTGCAATCGAAATGCCGCTGTATTCGATGCGCACGTAACGGAGCACACCGCTGTCGTCGTCGGGGTCGTCGCCACCGTACTCGTTGCTACGAACGATCCCTTCGGCATGGCCGCGGGATGGTTTGCCCTCGGCGTCGCGCAAGTTCGTCGGCGCGTTTCCCAAAAGCAGAACGCCGCCCCAATCGCCCGCGCGGCGCTCCGCGACGGGCCGCTCGCTCGTGAAAACGATCGGCGCATCTGGCGAGCCGTCGGCGACGAGGCGCCCGCCCGGCCGCACGACCAGCGTGCCGTGGGTGTCGTGATCGCCCACGAGCGTCGTGCCGCGCTCGACGGTGAGCGTCGCCCCGGCGTTGACGAAAGTCGTGAACGTGAGCCGGTAAATCTTGTCGCACGTGAGCAAGCTGTCTTCGGTGATCTCGCCCGTAAGCTCGACGACCGGCCGCTCTGCGAGATCCGACGCGCACCGCGGCGCGCCTGGCCTCGCGAGCGTGCCTGCACTTGCGGCGCTGGCCGCCACCGACGCGACCGACGCGGCGCTCGTCGTCGCGAACGCCCCTTGGGCCACGCGTAGGAGCGCGGGCGAGCGCGTGAGCGCCGCCAGGCTCGCCGACACGATGACGCTCGCCGCAACGAGCGCGCCCGTGACGACGAGGCGCCGTCGACGCGGCGAGAGGGCCGTGAGCGTGCGCTCCGAGCGGACGTCGCTCACGTCGCCGCCCCGACGTCGCGACGACGGTGGCGGCGCGGTGCGCATCGAAATAGGCCGCGACGGCGTCTCGACACGCGTCGAATCGAGCTCCGGCATCCGCGGCGGCGGCAGCGACCGGTGCTCGCGCATTCGCTCGTCGATGAGCGACGCCATCTGAACGCGGTCGTCGGCAAAGGCGCTCGCGACGATTCGCCCGAGCTCACGGGGCGATGCGCGCAAATCCGAAGTATCGAGATAGGCCTCGATGTCGTGGCGCATCGCTTCGGCGGACTCGTAGCGATCCACGGGAGACGGCGCGAGCGCGCGCCGGCAGATCGCGGCGAGCGCATCGGGAATCTCGGGGCGAGCGTCGAGCGCGTCGGGAATTTTGCCATTCTCGAGCGACCGGAGAACGTCGCGATCGGCTCTTTGCCCCCACAGTCGCGCGCCGACGACCGCCTCCCAAAGCATGACGCCAACCGAGAAAATATCGGCGCGGACGTCGACCCGTTCGCACCGCGCCTGCTCGGGCGCCATGTACGATATTTTCCCCTTTACGACGCCGGTGCGCGTCTCCGCGCTCGAGTCGGTCGCCTTCGCAATACCGAAATCGACGACCTTCACGCGGCCATCGTAGGTAATGAAAACGTTGTGAGGGCTCACGTCGCGGTGCACCACGTGCAGCTTCGTGCCGTCGAATGTCGCAAGCGTATGGGCGTAATGAAGCCCTTCGAGCACTTCGACGAGAATGTAGAGAATCGTCGATAGACGAAGGGGCGTTCGCCGCAGCACGCGATGGAGCGGCTGCCCATCCAAGTATTCCATCGCGATGAAGTGGCGCCCCGCGGCTTCTCCCACCTCGTTCGTCTGCACAATGTTGGCGTGCAGAAGGCGCGCGGCGAGGCGCGCCTCGTCGAGGAACATCGTGAGAAATCCCGGCTCATCCGCCAAAAACGGCCGGAGCACTTTGACGACGACGAGCTTGCTGAAGCCGCCGCGACCGTCGATGGCGGCGAGGTAAACATCGGCCATGCCCCCGGAGCCGAGCTCAGCGAGGACGCGATACTTTCCGAGCGCGCGCGGGAAGGTCACGGCGCGCACGAGAGTGCCGAAGGGCGCGCGACGCAACGCATAATGCGCAGGGTCGATCGCATAATAGGCAACGGATGAAGGCCGATGTGCGCGACTTCGCCGAGACGGAGTGCTCTGTTACACAGAGGAGGCGCTCGCGACATCCACGAGGGGGCAAACGCGGGAGATCTTGTGGGTAACCTGTTGGCATTAACCGTGACCTCACCAATGGCGACGTCGCCTCGCTCATTTGTGATTCGCGCTTTCCAGCGAGCTTCGCGGTAGGACGGAATTCTTGCGCCTGTACAAGCCTCTTCAAACGCCCGGTGCGAACTGGGCGGCAGCAACTTCGGTGACGATCATCGCGCAGCAAGTCGCGGGAAAGGCCGCACGCGACGCGCTCTTCCTTTCGAGCTTCCACGTCTCGAATTTGCCCATCGTGATGGCGTCCGCGGCGGTGCTCTCGCTCGTCGCGGTCTTCTGGCTCTCGCGCCTTGTGTCACGGCGATCGCCCGCCGCGGTGTTGCCGCTTCTGCTCGGCATCAGCGGCGCCGCCTTCGCCGGCGAATGGGCGCTGTCGTTCACGCTCCCGCGCGTTGCCGCCGTGAGCGTTTACTTTCACACCGCGCTCTTCGGCCCCGCGCTGCTCACGACATTTTGGTCGCTCATCAACGAGCGCTTCGACCCGCACACGGCCAAGCGAGCCGTCGCGCGCATCGCGGGGGGTGGCACGCTCGGTGGTGTTCTCGGTGGGCTCATGGCGTGGCGCGCCTCGACCTTGGTCTCGCTGCCGACGCTGCTGCTATTTCTCGCCGTGCTCAACGCGCTCGGCATCGTGGGTACGCTTCTCACGGCTGTGCGGCGCGATAAGATCGCGCAGGCACGCCCATCCGGCGATGTGCCCCAGAGCCTGCGCGAGAGTGCCGCCGATGCGGGAGGTGGTGAGCCCGAGGTCGGCCCCCTCGCGCAACTCGCGAAAGCACCGTTCCTCCGCAATCTGGCGATTCTCGTCGGCATCGGCGCCGTCATCTCGTCGTTGCTCGATTACGTATTCAGTGTTCAGGCTTCGGCCGTCTACGCAAAGGGGCAGCCGCTTCTCTATTATTTCTCGCTCTTCTGGCTCGCCGTCAGCGTCATGTCGTTTTTGCTTCAGGTCTCGCTCGGGCGGTTCGCCCTCGAGAAGCTCGGGCTCGCGGTGAACATCGCCGTCCTCCCCGGCATCATCGTGATGGGCGGCGCGATCGGCCTCGCCGTGCCGGGGCTTCTGAGCTCCGCGCTCCTCCGCGGCACCGAAGCCGTTCAACGAAATACGCTCTTTCGCTCGGCCTACGAGCTTCTGTACACGCCACTGTCCGAAACGCAGAAGCGCTCGACGAAGGCCGTCATCGACGTCGGATTCGACCGCTTGGGAACGGTCGTAGGAAGCGGCCTCTGCTTCGGGGCGATTCACCTGTTCGCGCCGCACACGTCGGTCGTCGTACTGGGCAGTGTGGTCGTATTGGGGATTCTCACGTTCCCCCTCGTTCGGATGCTTCACGTTGGGTACGTCGAGGCCCTCGAGGCGAGCTTGCGCGACGGCGCGAAGAAAATCGAAGAGGCGGGGGACGTCGACCCTGGTCGCCCCACCCTCGACGTGCACGATCGCGACAAGCTCATCGAACGGGTCGAAGCGATCCAGCCCGGCGGGCTCACGGCGCTTCTCGCTTCCGATGCGCCGCCTCCGGGAGACGACGCGACGTCCGCATCGGATCCTAGCCCCGCCCGCGCCGCCTTGGACGATGCGAAGGGGGCCCTTGCTGCCGCGACGGCGCTTCTTTCGGGCGATAAATCGCAGGTCGACCGCGCCCTCGCCGAGCTGTCGCCCTACGGGCCCGCGGCCCCGTGCGCGATCTTCCTCTTGGCCGATCCGGGGTTTCACGGCCCGGCGCTCGAAGCGCTTCGAAAGCTCGCCGCCCCCATGACGGGGCAGCTGTCCGATGCGCTCCTCGACCCGAAGCGCGACTTCGTCATTCGTCGCCGCATTCCGCGCGTCCTCGCCGTGGCCCCCTCGCAGCGCGCCGCCGACGGGTTGCTCCTAGGACTTACCGACGACCGCTTCGAAGTTCGGTATCAGTGCGGCCGCGCGCTGTTGGCCATTACCGAGAAAGCCTCCGATATCGTCATCGCGCGCGAGAGGATCATCGAGGTCGTTCAACGCGAAATCGAGCTGGGGAAGAGGACCCTCGAGAAAGCCCACTCGGAAGACTTCGACGACGAAATGAACGGCAACGAGCAGAGCGCGCTCATGGCGACGCTCGTGCGCGACCGTGTCGATCGGAGCCTCGAGCACCTGTTTACAATCCTATCGCTGCATCTCGAGCGGGAGCCGCTGCGCATGGCGTTCCGCGCGCTTCACAACGAGGACGTGCGCCATCGAGGCACCGCGCTGGAGTACCTCGAGACGGTGCTGCCCGCCGAAGTGAGAGACCTCATTTGGCCCTATTTGGGCGAAGATGCGATTTTGCCGAGCGTGAGAACCGCAAAGGAGATTCTCGTCGATCTCGCGTCCGTGCCGTCGGGAGATGGGCCGCCTTCGAGCGTCGTCGAGCCGTGAGCGCCGTCGTCCACGCTCGTAACGTGGACGCGGGCAGCGGAAACGCCGTCGTAGCCTTGGTCGGAGGCGCCTTTCACGACAGATGCGACAACCTCGAATCGGCGGTCGCCGTCTTCGACCTCGTCGTCGACGCCGCTCACGTAAACCGGCTGCGGCTGATTCCAATCGTCGGCCGTGAAGACCAAGTTGGACGTCGCGTCGTCGACGACCCCTTCGCTCGGTGCGGACGAGCGCACGGCAACGACGACGGCGCGCGACGGGGCGGATGCGAGGCGTAGGGCGAAGCGCGCCCCGCCGCCGCGCTCGTGGGTCTCGAGGTCGAAGTCCCCTTCGCGCGCGCCCGACGCGGCAGCGCCGGCGACCGCCACGAGCGCCGGCGTGTCGTTGTCGTCGTTGACGAGAGCGATCGGCGCGAGGGCGATGCTTGAAAAGGATGAATCGTCCGACGTGACGGCGACGTCGATTTGGTAGGCGACGCTCCCGTCTCGAAGGGCATCGTCCACACCCACGACTGTGACGGTCTTCGGCGTGGACCAGCTTCGCGGCGTGAAGACGAACAGTGAAGTGTCGAGCCGCCCCTCGGAGGGTAACGACGACGCGAGCGCGAGCCGGACCTCGGCGTTCGGCGCATGGGCGAGGCGAATCGTGAAGGTCGCCGAGTGCCCGTTTTCGTCCGTCACCGGGCTCGAAGTCATCGACACCACGGCCGCCGCCGAGGCATCGACGGGCATCGCCTCGTCGCTCGTGGGCGCGACAAGGACGTTCTGCGGTCCG
>JANXMC010000742.1 GCA_025354825.1 Myxococcales bacterium | reverse complement strand
CGTATCGAGGTGAAGCACCTCGACGAACGTGGCGCGCGTTTTTGCAAGGCGCTCGAACGCGTCGCGATGCTCGGCGAGCTTGGGATTCGCGTTGGCGCGATCGAGCCCTGTTTTTCCGTCTTTGAGCGGGCGGAACATCGCGGCCCATGCCAGCGGCAGGGCGAGCCTGTCGAGCGCACCTTCGTGGGCAGAATCGTCCGAGCCGGCGACGCCTAAAACCGCTGTCTCATAGTCGGTCTGCGCTTTTTCCCATTCGAGCGTCGCGTCATCATCCATCGCCTCGATTGCGGCATCGACGGCCACTTGAATCGGCAGCTCGTCCTCCTTCCGCGCCGCGGCCTCGTCCTCGAGCTCGTCATCGTCATCGTCGTCGTCGAAGTCGTCCACCTGCGTGAAGTCGGGGCCGTAGGCGTCGTACCCCGTGTCTCCCACGGCGCGCTCGAGCATCGTGGCGATTCGCTCGGCGTCGTCGTCGGGGCCCTGGCAGTAGTAGGGGCGTGGCCGCTTCGCGAGCGGCGTATGCACGAGGACCGGCGGGCGCGGACCCAGGAGCGTGGCGTCGAAGTCCTTGTGAGGTTTGAAGCCGAGCGCTAGGGCGTAATCGACGGCGGAAAAGACGACCGACTGCGCAAGGAGCGGCTCGACGAGCTCAGCCCCCTCCGGGTGCGCCTCCGCCACGCGCGCGACGATCGCCTCGACTTCGCCGCTCGTCGACGGCTCTGCCACGAACGAATTTTTAACGCCGAGGCAGGTTCGATCGATCAACGTGATCTGCGGCAGAAGGAGCCCATTCGGGAGCACACGCGTCGCAATCACGGTGACGAGCGCCGGCGGCGTCGCTTCCTCACGCCAGCCGCGCGTGATGTACACCGGGCCGAACGCGCCTTCCCGCGCGGCACGAACGAGCGCCGCCTGATTGCGCGAGGCGGCGGTTGCGCGGGCCGTACTCTGCGCCGCCGTACGCGACTTTTTCTTCTGGGCGAGCTTCTTGTCCCTACGCATCGTCACTTCTCCGGCGAAAAACGTTCGCCGCCTTGAAGCACGATTTTGCTCGCGCGGGGAGGCCGAGCGCGGGCGCTCCGACAGGCTGGCGCGCGTCGCCCGTCTGGTAGCATCGCGCCGATGCCGACCGACATTCCGCTTCAGTGCCGCTGCGGCCACGTCCGCGGCACGGCGACGCACGTCTCACCGCGCTCCGGCAATCGCGTTATTTGCTATTGCAAGGACTGCCAAGCGTTTGCCCACTATCTCGAACGCCCCGATGCGGTGAACGCCGCGGGCGGCACTGACATTTTCCAAATGGCGCCCGCCGATGTTCGTATCGATTCGGGCGCAGACGCACTTAGGTGCGTTCGCCTTTCGGACAAGGGAATGTTCCGCTTCTATACCGAGTGCTGCCGCACGCCGATTGGCAACTTGATCGCGCCGAACGTCCCTTTCGTGGGGCTTATCTCGGCGTTCGTCGGCTCTCTTCCCGTGGGGATGTCGCGCGACGAGGCGTTTGGCCCCGCCGTTGGGATTCTAGGCAAATACGCCGTTGGCGGAGTGCCCGCCGGCGTCCATCCAAAAATGTCGATGGGCGTGATGCTTCGCGTGATGCCGATGCTCTTCGGCTGGTGGATTAAGGGGAGGGGGGCGCCTTCGCCCTTCGTCGACGCGCAGACGAAGGCGATTGCCGCGCCTCTGAAGGTTCTCACGCCGCAGGAGCGTGCCGGTCTCTAACGCTGGCGCTTAGGCCGCGCACTCGGTGAGCAGATCGCTCATGTCGGCTTCGAGAGCGACGCCGCAGCTGCAGTGGCCGATCATTTTATCGAGCGACACGGCGATGAGCAGCGGCTTGCGGCAGGCGCAGCACGGGGTAAGAACGGTGAGCTTGCCGTCGCAACGAACGAGGCAGCGGGCGCGACGCGCCGATAGTTTCAAGCGAAGCATGCAAGAGATTCGGCCGATGTGCCGACCGGTTGCGTGAAATCAGAGAAAGTAGGTCATTCCCCGTAGATGCTCATCGGCTTCGATGCCGAGAGCCATGAAGATCAAATAGCCCCGCGCCCGGGCGGGGGCGGGAAGCCGCCGTACTTCGTGTCGCTCATGGACACCCGATTCGTCCGCAGCGTCGTAAGGTTGCGCACAATGAAGAGCCACCGCGCCCGCCGCGCCCTGCGCGCGCTCGCCATCGTCGTCGTGCTCCTCTGCGCGCTGCTCGCCGCCGGCATTCGGAGCGATATTCCGTTGAGCGAGCTCACGCCCCGTTATGCGAGCGCCGCATCGCAATTCGTTCCCATCGATGGCGTCACGGTCCACTACCGCGACGAGGGTGCCGGGCCGCCGCTGGTGTTGATTCACGGCGCCCTCGCGTCACTGCACACGTGGGACGGCTGGGTGTCGCGCCTCGCTTCTCACAGGCGACTCGTGCGGCTGGACCTCCCAGGCTACGGTCTCACAGGTGCTGCGCAAGATAAGGACGTCGCGCATTGCGCCTGACTTGGTAGATCGATACTACAATCTCCTGCGGCGCGAAGGGAATCGTCAGGCGACGATCGACCGGCAGACCGGGCCCTCCGAGCCGGTGCTCGATGGGAGGCTTCATGAGATTAGGGCGCCGGTGCTCATCGAATGGGGGGCTCGCGACCGATGGATTCCCCTCGATCTCGGGCGTCGCCTCCACGACGGCATCGCCGGCTCGACGATGGTTATTTACGGCGACGTGGGGCACATGCCGATGGAGGAGATCCCGGAAGCGTCGTCGGTGGATGCGGAAGAGTTTCTCAACATGCTCGGCCAATCGACGCATATCCCTTTCTGCGGCGATCAAGCCCGACCCCACCCCGCGATACGCCGGAGTAGCCCCGTCGTCCTCAGCGGGGCGCCCCGACGGTGCATGTCCCCGTCGACGCTCCACTGGGACTTAGAATAGGAAGAGCATGGTCCGTGCCCGCGGCGTATCGCGCGACGCTACGTGCTTCGCCCCTTGCTTTGGGTCGCCTCAGCGCGCTTCGACGACGACGCTCGACGCCTGATCGTTGAAGGCCGAGCCGACGTAAAACGAATTGCCGGTGAAGACGACGCTCGTCCCGCCGAAGTTGTCGTTTTGGTAGAGCGTCACTTTGAGCGTCGACGGTACGCGGAGCGAGCTCACGCTGTCGTTGCCGACGCCCGAGAGCCGCGAGAGCGTATAGCGCCCAACGGCGAGCGACTGCGTACGACCGCGGTAGCCGTAGTCGGTATACAGCTGCGCGACAGCCGTCGTGCCGCCGCCGGTGGTCCCACCGCCCGTGGTTCCGCCGCCGGTCGTGCCGCCGCCGGGGAGTTGGCTGCCGTCGACGACGTCGCCGAAGTCCGTAGTCCAGTAATAGGTATACGGGCTGCCGGGAACGGCCGCGCGCCCGATGCCGATCGCGCGGTACGCCGTGCCCAGCATATTGGCGTTGTGACCCGCGGAGTATTTCCACTGGTCGAACGTGCCTTGGGCGCTCGAATTGCCGGCGGCGATGTTTTCGGCCATCGCGCCGCCGCGGTACCCCGCGTTCTTCATGCGATCGAACGGATTCACACCGTTGAGATCGTTGTGATCGAAATAGGCCTTTTGGCCCATGTCGAGGGAGTGGTCATAGGCAACTTGGTTGAGCAGCGGCGTCGCGGTGAGGGGGGCGAGGCCGTTCTGCGCGCGGTACGCGTTGAGCAGCCCGAGGAATGCGCTCTCGTCCGTGTCGAGGGCACGAAGCGCCCCTTCGGAGGACGAAATCTCGTCCTCGCCTGCGGGGGCCGTACACGCGCCGAGGGACGCCAGGGCCATGAGAGCGAAAAGCGCTGCGATGCGTGATTGCTTCATTGGGGGCAAAGCTGACGGCTCGCGCGGACGATGGCAAGCGCGTCCGCGATGACTGCATTGATAGGCGATGAATTTGTTCCGACACGGTCGCAGCTGTATGCCAACGATTATCGAAATTGCCTATAAAACGGACCATGTAATTTTGCTCGACTGTGCCCTGTGTGCCATCGCATACGACAGGGGTGATCGAATCGATCGCGGCTCATTTAAAGCCTATCGAGCGGCTCGGTGGTCTCAGGGGATTTTTCTACGACGCTCGCGCTCGGTAGCGCCGATATGCGCGTAAGCTCGCGCCCACACCATGCTCCGCGACGTTTTAGAATCCGACCTCGAGGCTTTCTTTTCCCACCAAAGCGAGCCCGAGGGGGCGCGCATGGCGGCGATGCGACCCCGTGCCCGCGACGCGTTCCTGGCGCACTGGCGCGACAACATCCTTGGTGTGCCGGAGAACATTAAAAAGACCATCGTGGTGTCGGGCGAGATTGTCGGGAACATCGGCTCGTATTCGATAAATGGCCAACGGCTCGTGGGCTATTGGATCGGAATGGCCTATGCCGGGCGGGGCATCGCAAGCGCCGCCCTCGCCGAGCTGATTGCCCACTACGAGACCGTCCGGCCGCTCTACGCGCACGTTGCCGCCTCGAATCCCGCTTCGGTGCGCGTTCTCGAAAAGTGCGGATTCGTGCGCGTGGGCGAAACGGTCGTAGGCGACGACGGCATCGAAGAGCTCGAAATGCGCCTCGACGCGCCTCCCAACGCACGCGGCCATGACGACGGATGAACAAACGACTCTTCGCCATTCTCTCCGTCATCACGCTCGATGCCGTCGGCATCGGGCTTATTTTGCCTATTTTGCCCGACCTCTTGAAGGAGCTCACGGGCTCGCGCGAGGTCTCGCTCCTTTACGGCGTCATCCTCGCGCTCTACGCGCTCATGCAGTTCATTTTCTCGCCCGTCCTCGGCGTGATGAGCGATCGCTTCGGCAGGCGACCGGTGCTCCTCGCGTCGGTCGCAGGCGTGACGCTCGATTACCTCGTGATGGCCTTCTCGCCGGTGCTTTGGGTGCTCTTGGTAGGTCGCGCCGTTGCAGGCATCACCAGTGCGAACCTCGCGGTCGCCACGGCCTATATCTCGGATATCACTGAAGAGAGCGCGCGCGCCAAGCGGTTTGGTTACATGAGCGCGTGCTTCGGAATCGGCTTCATCGTGGGTCCCGTGATCGGCGGGGTCATCGGGCACACGTGGCTCCGTGGGCCGTTCTTCGTCGCGGCGTTGCTCAACGGGGCGAATCTTGCGCTCGTGTATTTCGTACTTCCTGAATCGCGCGCCGCGCGCCGCGCCGAGCCATTCGACAAACGCTCTCTCAATCCCATCGGCCCCGTGCGCTGGGCATTGGGCGTGAAGCCGCTCGTGCCGCTCATTGGGATGTTTCTCCTCTTCGGGCTCGTGGGGAACATCCCAGGGACGATTTGGGTGCTCTACGGCGAAGAGAAGTTTCACTGGACGACGGTCTCCGTCGGCCTCTCCCTCGCCATGTTCGGTCTATGCCACGCGGGCGCGCAGGCGGTCATCACCGGCCCCCTCACGTCGCGTTTCGGCGCGGCGCGCACCATCGTCATCGGCATCGTCTTCGACGCCGCCGCCTTCGTCCTCGTAGGTCTTGCAACCCAGGGGTGGATGGCCTTCGCCCTCGCGCCGCTCTTCGCCCTCGGCGGGGTGGGTGTGCCTGCTCTTCAGGCGATGGCCACGGCCGAAGTGGGCGAGGACAAGCAGGGCGAGCTTCAAGGCGTGCTCGCAAGCATCTCGAGCCTCACGGCCACCATTGGCCCGCTCGTGGGCACGGCGACCTACGCGGCGACGAAAAGCTTTTGGATGGGCGCGGTGTGGAGTCTCGGCGCGGCCCTCTACCTTTTCGCGTTTCCTCTGATGATGGCGCGCCGTTCTGCGATTACGGAGAAGCCGCTCGCCCCTTCGCCTAAGCTCGTGGGGTGACGGCGAGTCCGTTCGTGGCCCGCGCGGCGCCAGCGGCGGTTCATCCATCAAGGCGCCGACGCGTCCGTGGCGATGTGCGATTCCCTATTTGCCTATTGGGCACTGTTCGGTCGCAAGCAATGCGGCCCGGTCGCAAGCAATGCGGCCCGGTCGCACGCGCGACGGCGTTCGTAGAGGCCGCCGATCGCCCTGGCCGCGCCGCCCATCAGCACGGCCGGCGCGGTCCGTGCGCTCGCGTATGTCGACGAGGTCGGCGTAGTCCGATCCGAAGGTTGCGTGGCCGCGCGCGATCTGTCACCCAGAGAGACCCTATGACTTCGACTTTTCGTGATGTGAGCGCGCTCGATTCGACCCGAAAAACAGCACGCGCAGCCCATCGGACACGTTCGTCTGTCGTTGCCGCGCTGGCGATGATTTTGGCCCCCGCGTGCTCGTCGACGATTCGCGGAACCACCACGTCGGGCGACCCGAGCAACACGAGCAACGCGAGCGACGCGGGCTCGGGCCACGAGACAGGCGCAGTAGGCTCCCCGACGGGAACGACCGACACGCAGCCCGATGGCGGCTCGAACCCCAACACGCCTCCGTCGTGGTCGGGTTTCGGCACGGCGACGCGCGCGAGCGGTGGGCTCTTCTGGGCGGTGTCGAGCAACCCTCGCGGCCAGCTCCCCGCGTTGCAAAGCTTGCCGTGTCCCGACGGTACGGCGCACTGCACGCTGCGCCGGTTTGCGGCGAGCGTCGCGCCGTACCCCGCGTTCGGCTTCTCGGCGCTCGCGCGGGTCACCCCGCGCGAGTCGACCCGCGCGTACGTCTCTGCGTATACGTCTGTCGAGGGGAACACCCTCGGCACCGACGTCGCCTCGTTCGATCTCGCCGCCAATGCTCCTCTATGGCTTCTTCGTTTCGGCACGAGCGACGGCTCGAGCCTCTCGCGCCTCGAGACGATCGAGGGCGAGGGTGAGCTCGTCCTCCTCATCGAGCGGAGCAGCGGCGGCTTCGGCGCAGGCCCGACCGTCGAGACGACCGAAGCCTTCCTCGTCAACGATCTCGCGCATCCCGAGGCGGGGATCCGCGCGATTCCCCTCGGCGGGAGGAGCTTCAAGGGGAGCGCGAAGAAGCTGGTCTCCAAAGACGCTCTCGTCGTTGAAACGGCCGACGGCGAGATCGTCCGTATCCCGTTTACGGGCGCGCTCACGAGCGCCTTCGGCCCCGATCGACGCGTGCGTCTGCTGTCGGTCGACAACGGCCAGACCGCGCTGTCGGGTGTCGGAACGTCCAACTACGCGCCCGTGCCTCTGTACCTTCAGAACGCGAACGGAACGATCATGCCCTGGCTCTCGGAGCGGCCCGTGCCCGCGACGGACGGTGCATGGCTCTCCTGGTTCTCCGCGGAGCAGTTTTCGCAAACGTTGGAGATCTCCGCCGCGTCGTCTGCGGTCGGGATCGACGGCGCGCGCACCCTCGCGCTCCCCTTCGCGAGCTACGCGGTTTACGAAATGCAATCGGCCAACGCGCGCCTTCTCATGGTCTCGTCGAGCGAGGCCGCGCTGGTCGATCTCGCGAGCGGAACCGTGCGCTCGGCGGCGGTCAATTCGAATTGGGCCGAGTTCGGCCAGGCGGTCTACCCCCGCAACGATTCGGCGCTCTTTCTCTCGGACGGGCAGATTTACGAGGTCACGTTCTAACGTTGGTATCCATCGTGAGCTCGACATCGCTCCCGAACGGAATCGAGAGATATCCACGTTCGACATTGCGAACATGAGCCAGGTTGCTTTGCGCGTAGCTCACGAATGTGGAGGGCCTACTTCAATGAAGAAACCGATGTCGACCGCCACCAAAGTCATTCTCATCGTCGGGAGTCTCGGCGTTCTTTTCGTTCTTTTCGTTGGGTCGATTCTGTTCGTCGTCACGCGCGTCATGCGGAGCAGCGACGTCTTCGTCACGGCCGTGCGTGCCGCGAGCGAGAACGCCGAGGTGGCTTCCGCGTGCCAGGGGCCCGTCGTCGCGGGCATGCTCATGTCGGGGTCGATTCAGACGACGAACGGAAGCGGGACGGCCGATATCGAAATACCGTTCGACTGCCCGAGAACGAAGGGGCGCATTCACGCCGTCGGCACCAAAAGCAACGATTTGTGGACGTACACGACCCTCGACGTTCGCTTGAACGGCGAGGATCGCAACATCGACGTTCGCACGCCCCAGTAGCGGGCGGCTACGCGAGGAGAACGAGCTTTCGCGCCGCCGGCGGTACACGCTCGTCCGGCGTGAGGATCCCGCGAAGGTTCAGCGGATCGGCGGCCGACACATGAAGCTGCGGCTGGGCGCCCCGTCGCCGAATCGCCCGAAGAAGCGTGACCGCTTCGGGGAGGGCGTACTGCTCGCCGTCGAACCCTGCGACGAAGCGGCCGCCGCGCACTTCGCCGCGGGCCTCGAGGGTGCGGTAGACGCGCGCGAGATCGCGCCACGGAATCGGCAGCTTCTCGCGCCCGAGCGTCTTTCGGAAGACGACGCCGGTGCGTACGAGAAGCTTGCGCGCGACCATCTCAAGGGCGTTCGCGCTTGGCTCGACGGCCACTTCGGAGGCGCTCGCCGCGCTCGCGTCGCGCGGCATTCGGAAGAAGCTCCAACGCCCCGCCGCCGATTCACGAAGCCACTTTCGGCCCGATGGAACGGTCAGGGCGCGGAGCGATCCGAACGGATCGCACGTGGCGATTCCCGCGGCGACGAGCTGCCCGAGCCCTTCGTCCAGCTCTTCGCCCGAGAGGCCACTTCGACGCATGACTTCGCGGGGGAAGAGCGCGCCGCGCGCACGCAGCACCGCCTCGATGGCCGAGGCCGCAGCGCCCAAATCGGACGTTTCGCACGGGCGTGCGAGGGACGTCCAGAGATCGAGCTCGTCCCGCGGAATGAGGCATAGCGGCGTGGTGCGAATGGCAACTTGGCCGCTCCCCCACAGACGCCCCCAGGCGACGTCGCCCGAAAGGGTGAGCGTGTCGAGCCACGCCTTTTTATACCCGCGCACGCGTGCGGGGAGCACGCTCGCCTCCCACGCCACCGCCGGTAGCTCGAACCCCGCGAGCTGACGAATCGCCTCGAGAACGCCGCGGGGCCCTTCCAGACGGTGCTCGGCGTCGACGTGCTGGTACGCCGCCAAATACCGAAGAAACTCGGTCGCCGTAACGGGCTCAATCTCTTTGCGAAGGCTCTCGAGCGTATACCGATGAATGCGCGCGAGGAGGCGCCGGCTGCACCACCCTTCGCGCCCTTCGAAGCGGCCGCGAAGCACGTGCCCTTCGGCCTCGAGGGCGAGCATCACCGGGTCGTCACTCACCACGGGGCCGAGCGCTTCCAGGCGGCCGCGCATCACCGTCTTCGGTTCGCGCGACGCTTCCGTGGCGAACATCTCGTCGACGATGACGGTGCGCACGGATCGCAAGGTGCGCCGCCCTCCGTCGCTCGTGAGAAGCACGTAGAGCGACTCGGGCGTCGTCACCAAAATGTGAGGCGGCTTCTTCAGCATCGCCGCCCTTTCGGCCGCCTTCGTGTCGCCCGTGCGCACCATCGTGCGAACCACGGGGAGCGTGGGGTCGAGCGCGCGGATCTCGGCGAGGGGTCCGTCGAGGTTCTTCTGAACGTCGCGGGCGAGGGCCTTCAGCGGCGAGAGATAGAGAACGCTCGTCTCGTCGTTGAGGGCGCCGTCGCGGGCCGGCGCTTCAACGAGCGTGTTGATCGCCGAAAGGAACGCCGCGAGCGTTTTGCCCGAGCCCGTCGGCGCCGCGATGAGCGTGTGCTCACCACGACCGATCGCTCCCCAGCCGTCGCGCTGGGCGGGAGTGGGCTCGCCGAGGCGGGCCGAAAACCAGGCTTTAACTGCGGGGTGGGAGCGCGAGAGGGGCACCACTCTTGGGTTGCACGGCTCGGAAGAGCCGTCGAGAGGCGCCGGCCCGAGTCACAGCTTCACGGCACGTTCGGAGGCGTCCCGAAGGCGCGAAATTAGCCAATTGCAACGAGGTTGCAAGACGCAAAACAGGCCTTAGGTTGGGACGTCGAAGGAGAGGGCGATGCGTTCCAAGAACAACGACGACAACGCGACCAACACGGTTCGTAGGGCGCTGCTCGGAGCGCACGAGGCGCTGCTTTCTGCGGTTCGTATAGGCTACGAACGCGCCAACGGCCGTGTCGAGGGGCCTTTCGCGCTCCTCGAGCTCGCCGCCAACGACGAGGCGTTCGCCTGGATTCGCCCGCTGTCGCAGCTCATCGTCGCGTTCGACGAAGCGGGCGACGAGGGGACGCTGGACGTGAACGATGCGCGTGCCGTTCGCGCGCTCGTGAAGCCGCTCTTGACTGAGCCCAGCGATTTTCTCGAGCGGTACGTCGAGATGATGCAGCGTGAGCCCGACGTCGTCTTCGCCAACGCGAAGCTCACACGCGCGCTCGCGGCTCTTCGCGAGGTCGCGGAGACGGCGAGCGCCGCCGAAGCGTGACGCGTCAGCCGTGGACGATCTTCACGTCGTAGAGCTTCACGAGGGTGCCGGGCGGCGTGCCCGCCACCGCGGTCTGTTCGTAATTGCCGCATTCGAAATAGAACGACTCGCCTACGAAGGTCGCCGGTAGCGGAAACTTCGCGGAGCTCGCTTCGCGGATGGAGCGACCCCGACGTGGTCACGCCCGTCGTCGGATCCATGAACGCCATCGCGCCGTCCGTCTTGTCCGTGAAGAAATAGATAGTGGTGAATCTGTTGGCGCCGGCGAGCTTGTTCCCCGCGACAAACATGGGGGATCCCGTCGTGCCAATGGGCAGTTGAAGTTGCCATTTGCTCAAATCGAAGTTTCCGCCGGGGGCGACGCTCGCGGACCGTGACATCTCCTCGTCACGCCGTTTCGGTGGCTGTTCCGATCCACCGCGGCGCGCCCGCTAAAGGCCGGCCTCGCGTGCGCAGAGCACCGCCAGCTGACCGAGGATCCAGCGGTGCGCCGGACCCACCACGGTCTGCTTTCGGTACACGGCGGACAGATGGAGCGTGTGCTCGTCGGCCCCCCACGCCGCGGGCCGAATCTCGACGAGCGCGCCCGATTTCAAATCACCGCGTACGAGATGCTCGGGGAGATTCCCCCAGCCGAGCCCCGCGCGGAGCATTTCGTGTTTCGTGTGAAGATCGCCCACGCGCCACGTTCGCGTCGAGAGCACCGCTTGGTCCGCGACGCCGTCGTCGTCGGCGCTTCGGTCGGAGAGAACTATCTGAATCGCGCTCGCGAGCGGCTCCGACGGAATACGACCGTTGAGCGCGGCGAGCGGATGCTTGGGGCTCACGACGGCGATCATTCGAATGGGCGCGAGGGCGACGCGCTCGAGATCGGCCGACAAGCCCGCCGGGCTGACGACGCCGAGCGATGCGGCGCCGCTTTTCACGCGCGCGGAGACGGCCGACATCACCTGCGTGTCGATGCGTAGATCGACCGCCGGGAACTCTTTCGAGAACTGCGCGCAGAGCTCGACGAGGGCCTTCAGCGGGAAGAACGCTTCGACGCAAAGCGAGACCTGGGCCTCGAGCCCCATGGCCATGCCCGATGTGAGGCGGGTCAGCCCATCGACCTCGGCGAGAATCCGCCGCGTCGCGCCGAGCACCGCGTGCCCCTGATCCGTAAGCGTCGCGACCTTCGTCGAGCGGTCCCAAATCGGCACGCCGAGCTGCGCCTCCAGGTTGGCCATCGACGTACTTATTGCAGACTGCACGCGTCGCAGCTTGCGCGCGGCGGCCGAGAAGCTCCCCTCCTCGACGACGGCCACGAAAGCGCGCAGCTGGTCGAGCGTCACCGAGTCGAACATGGTCTCGCGAACCATAGCCCCGTGGCGCGCCCCTTGCTCTGGCCACGGCCCATGTGTGCGCTACATGAGCGTCGCACACGAAAAGGAGTCTCTTGATGCTTAGCAATGAACGAATTTTCACGGCCGTCCCCGGCATGGCGGTCGCGCTTTTCATGATCGTGTCGGTCGCCCAGTCGGCCTGCTCGATCGCCGTGTCGACCGAGCCCGTGACAGACACGTCGCAGGAAGGGCTCTCCTGCGGTCACGGCACAACACGCGTCACCGTCCCCGGTGCCGGCGATTCGTGCTGCGCCAACAGTTCCGACGGGAGCCAGACGTGCACGCGGATCGGTACGCCGTTCGTTGGAACGGCCTGCGCGCGGCCTGACCAGCGCATTGGCAGCGAGCGATCGCGAATCGTCAAAGACACGTGCGTTCGCGAGTCGTGCACGGGCGACCGCGACGCGAACCCGTACGTCGCATCGGCCGACGTCGAGTTTGGATCGCTCGTCTGCAAAGGTCAGGGGAGTCGCGCCACGTGGCAGTGGTCAGGCGGCGCCACGGGCATTCGCGCGACGCAAGAGTGCGTGAGCTACGGCCCGATGTACTGCGGTGGTTACGGGGACTACGGCTCCGTGTACGGCTCCGGCCCTTCCTACTCGTCGACGGGCTACGGCGCCGGCCCCGTGTACCGCTACGTTTACGCGAACCCGATCGAATGCACGCGCAACGGCATCGTCGTCGCGTGCGACGTCGGGAACTAATCGAGTTTCGCGCCATGAGCACGGAGGAATCGAAGGCGAGCGGCGTCCCGTCTTCCGTGCTCGTGGCGCTCGCCGCATTGGCGTGCGCCGTGCCCATTTTGAGCACGCGCTATTTGCCCTTTTGCGACCTGCCCGAACACGTGGCTGCGGCGTCCGTGATTGCCCACTACGGCGATCCGTCGTGGGGCTTCGGGCAGACGTTCGAGCTCGCCTTCGGCACCAGCCAATACCTGCTCTACCACCTCGTCGTGGCGCTCTTCGTTCGCGTGATGAACGACCCCGAGCTCGCGAACCGCGTCGTTCTCGGGCTGTTCGCCTTTGCATTTCCCTATGCGTTGCGGTCGCTCTTGCGCGCCCTCGGGCGCGATGAGCGCCTCGCCGTCTTTGCGCCGCTCGCGTTCTGGAGTCGCCCACTTTTTTGGGGGTTTCTCCCCTACGTCGCATCGATTCCCGTTCTCGCCTACTGCATCGCCCGGCACGTTCGCCACTGCCGAACTCCAACGCATACCCAGTCCGTGATCCTCGCCGTGCTGGGCGTCGCGCTCTTCTATTTGCATGTGAGCGCGTACATGGTTCTCGTGATTGTCGCGCCCGCGATGGCGGTCCTCACGAGCCTTCCCGAGCACCCCCTCGCCGTAGAGGCTGGACGCGGGCCGGCCGGCCTGTGGCCCGGCGTTCGAGCGTCGTTGCCGCGCGCGCTCCGGGCGACGGCGTGGCTCGTTCCGAGCGCCATGGCGGCCGCGAATTGGGTGCTCGCGGGGCATATCGCGAACGGCGCGTCGTCGCTCCGCGCGGCCGGCCAAATTGGCTATCTCCCGTTCGCGGCGACGACCCACGAGCTCCCCCGTTGGTCCCATGACGTCCTCACCTCGTCGGCAGACGACGTCGTTGCCGGCGTCTCGTGGGCGGCGTTTCTCGTGCTGCTGGTGGTAGGCACCCTCCGAGCCCCGCGTACGCGACTCCGCGACGAGCTCCTCGCAGCGACGCCGTTTCTGGTCGCCATCGGTTTGTACTTCACGCTCCCGTGGCAGGTGGGCGGCGGCGGAATGCTCAATTTGCGCGTGGCGACGCTCATCGTCTTCTTTGCGCCGCTCACCCTCAAGCCCGCCGCCTTTCGCGGCGACCTCGCATTTCTCGGCGCAGTCGCGGCGCTTCAGGTGGGCTTCGCGGCCGACCTCACACGAACGTTCCATGCGCTCGTTCGCGACGAAATTGGCGGCGTCGATGCGCTTCTCGACCACGTCCCTCCCAAGGCGAAGCTCGCGACCCTTTCGTTTCACGTCGCATCCCCCGCCATGCGCACGACGCCGTGGGTCTTTCTCGCGTCGTACCTTCGCGCGACCCGCGGCGTGCTCGCGGAAGATTCGTTTCTCGATATCTCCCACTGGTCGATTCATTACAAAGAGGGCTTTGCTCCCCCCACTCCCGTATCGTTCTGGTCTCACGATCCGTGCGTATTTCGAAATGCACGTGACGGCGTCTATTTCGATTACGTGCTTGCCCGCGGCACGATCGATCCGTTTCGCGACGCGCCCCCCGGCCCGGCCTGGCGTGAGGTCGGTCGCGCGAAAGACTTCGTTCTCTTCGAGCGCGTGAGAGATACGCAAGGAGTCGGCTCTAGCGCGGAAAACCCGCCGTGGTCCGTCGACGATCGCGGCCCGTGCGAGTCGCGCTGGAGCCTCGAGCAGTCGGCGCGCCGCGCCGTGGGCAAGTAACGCTGCCGAGGCTACCGCGCAACCGCGACCTTCGCCGAGCCGAGTCGCTCGAGGGCATCGAGATAGCGAAGATCGTCCCACGAAGAGAGCACGCCGAGACGAGACCACGGACGCGCGCGTCAGGTCTAGAGGTGGGCGTGCCCGCGAGCGTATGCCGCGACCGGCAGCGTGGATCCCACACCTCGGAACGGCCCTTTCGCGTTCGCCACGGGCGGCCTCGCAACCCGTGCGGGCGCTCGCGATGCGCGTGCGAACGGTCCGTTCGCACCCCATGGTCTCAGGCTTGCTCTACGCCGCAGACATGGTGAGCCGCTTCCCGACGACCCCCGGTTTCTCGTGGAGGAACGCGCGGAGTCTTCATCACTGCACGGCCGGCGCGAACCTCGTCGAGTACGCCGTCATGCTCGGCCTCGTTGCGCTGGTAGGCGTCGTCGGATTTCGGCAATTCGGCGGTGCGGTCGGCACGACGACGGAAACGTATGCAGGCTGCATCAAGCTCGACGGCTCCGGGAAGTGCAGCGGCAGCGGGGGGACTAGCAGCGCGTCCACGGGCGGCAGCACGCCCGAGAGCTGCCCCCACGGCGTCGGCCTCCGCCCGGATCTCAATCAGTGCTTCGTCGCGGGGACGAAGGTCGCTACGCCTTCGGGGGAGCGGTCTATCGAAGAGATTCACACGGGCGATGCCGTCTATTCACGCGACGATCAGACGGGCGCTCTCGTCACCAAGCACGTGGGAGCGACCTTCGTGACGCCGAACATGCCGCTGGTCGACGTGCATCTCTACGGCCTCGACGGAGACATCGTGGCGACGGGCGGCCACCCATTTTTTACGCTCGATCGCGGGTGGGTCGAGGCGCAGGCGCTCCAGGCGGGCGAGCCCCTCGCGGACGCCGATGGGAGAGAGATCTACGTCGACATCGTGGAACGACTGCAAACGCGTGCGACTGTTTACAATTTCGAGGTCGAAGAGACCCATACGTATTTCGTTGGGAGCGCCCACGCGTGGGTTCACAACCCGCTCGTAAACTGCACTGGGAATCAAGGGTCTGCCGTCTCGAACAACCCGGGAACGACGACGATCATTCAGCTCTCGCCCGACCCTGGGAAAGAGACGACGCTCGCCGATTCGACGGGAACCTACGGAAAGCTCAACCCCGGCGCGACGACGATCTCCTATTCGGATCTCAAACCCGGAAGCCTTTCGAATACCGACACCGTGATGGTCATTACCCACGGCGCGCCGGGGTCGCTCTCCTATGGGCCGTCGGGGTCCATGAACGGAACGCAGCTCGGTCAGGCGCTCAACAGCGCGGGGTTCGACGGCAGCAAGCCCGGGGCCGAGGTGCACCTTCTCGCGTGCAACTCGGGGACGACGTCGCTCGGCGGCCACTGCGTCGCCCAAGCCGTGGCCGACACGACGGGGGCGACCGCCACGGGCGCCGTCGCGAACAACCGGCCCGGCGCTATTTTGAATCAGTACACCGGCGGGCTGCTCGAGAAGCCGTTTCCGTCGCTTTCAACCGGGCAAGCGCAGACTGGCGGCGGTGGCCCCCACGCAAATGCGCCTGGCCAGTACGACGTAAAAATTCCGTTCAACGGCGTCCCCTACACCCACGGCCCGCCCGTGGAGACTGTCGACGACGGGACGATGCAAGAGTTCAAACCGAAGCCTCCGAAAAAGAAGAAGCCGCCGAAGAAGAAGTGAGGCGCCCGCGCCGACACCCCTTTTTTCAAACCGCCCCCCGCGGGCGATTCTCCTATTTGCCACGAAACCAGGTAGCTCATCGAGCCGATGAAGCGCGCAATGACCCGCTTACCGTTCGCGTCCGCCTTGGCGTGCGCTCTGGTCCTCCCCATCGCCGCTTGCGGCGGCGGCACCGTTCCACCGACCGTGTACGTAAAGGTGCCCCTGCCGGCCGACGAATACCGATTGCCCAACGGTCTCACAGTGGCGATTCACGAAGACCACTCGTTCCCGCATGTGGCGGTCGATCTTCGGTACCACGTGGGGAGCAAGGACGATCCGCCCGGACGCAGCGGCTTTGCCCACCTGTTCGAGCACTTGATGTTCGGAGCCACGCGCCATGTGAAGG
The DNA here is from genome assembly GCA_025354825.1 of Myxococcales bacterium. Taxonomy (GTDB): domain Bacteria; phylum Myxococcota_A; class Polyangia; order Polyangiales; family Polyangiaceae; genus JANXMC01. Next base: position 12,081 of record JANXMC010000742.1, on the reverse strand, counting down.
CCAACGAGTTTTTCGATCGCCTTCACGATGCGGGCGGGCGCGGCGTGAATGCGTTCACGAACCGCGACGGCACCGATTACCACGAGGTGGTTCCACCTTGGAATCTCGAGCTTGCGCTGTGGCTCGAGAGCGATCGAATGGCGTATCTCACGGATGGTCTCGACGAAGGTGCATTCAAGCGCGAGCGCGACGTCGTGAAGAACGAATGGCGCGAGCACTACGACGACGTCGCCTGCGGGCACGTGCGCGGGCTCATGACGAACGCGCTCTACCCCGAGGGGCATCCGTACAAACGTCTGCCCATCGGATCACCTGCGGACCTCGACGCCGCGACCCTTGCCGAAGCCCGTGCGTTTCATGCGCGCTACTACGTCCCCAACAATGCGACTCTCGTGATTGCGGGCGACATCGACGCCGCACGCGTGCGTCTCATGGTGGATAAGTATTTCGGCGCCATCCCCGCCGGGCGCGCTCCGCTGAGCCCCCCGTCGGCGCCGCCCGTGCGCCTCGCCCACGCGCAGACGCTCGCCATCGAAGCCAACGTCGAACGCCCCCGCGTCGTCGTGATGTGGCCCATCCCCGCGCCCTATCGCCCGGGTTGGTATGAGCTCGACCTCGCACGAAGGGAGCTTATTGGGTATCTCAACTACCAAGTCAAAACCCAAGACGACATCGCCGAGAGCGCGTCGGTGAATATCGACGAGGGGCGCCTCGGGAGCACGCTCACGGTGACGCTCGTTCTCAAGCGCGGCGAGTCGCTCTCACGAGGGCTTTCGGACATCGAGCTCGCGGTGAAGGACTTTCGCAAAAACGCGGGGCACGTCTCGGGGTGGCGCGACTTTTCCGACGATCGCATCCAGCCTATGGTTGATCGCGTTTTCGAGCTCGAGCCGATCACGACGCGGGCGAATCAAATACAGGACTATCTCAGTTTTTTCGGCAGAGCCGACAGCGCCCAAGACGAGCTCCGCGCGATGCAGGAGGTCGACCCCAAGGCGGTCTCCGCCGCCACGGAGTACTTCCTCGAAGACGCGGACGCCGTCGTCGCGTTCGTCACGCCCAACCCCGCCGCGCCCCTCGCCGGTCGTCTCCAGGGAGGTGCGCCGTGAGCGCGCGAACGGGGCTCGCCCTCGGCCTCCTGGTGCTCGCGGCCTGCGGCGGAACGGCGCCGTTCTCCGACCCTTATGTCGCGACCTCACGCGCCGCCGCCCCGGTTGCGCCGAGCCCCTCGGCGGATGTGCCCGCGACCACGCCCGATCTTCCGTTTCGCGCGAGCGCGCCCGCGCCCGCCGCGACGCGCGGCTACGCGCCGGTGCCTCCCGAAGAGGCCCACCTGTCGAATGGGATTCGGGTGCTCGTTCTCGATCGTCAAACGTTCCCCATGGTGGAAATAGGGGTCGTCATCGATCGCGGCGCCGCCGATGCCGATCCTGGGATTGGTCTCCTGTTCGGCGAGGCCCTGGTGGGGAGCACGAGGCACCTGGGCACCGAAGAGCTCTATCGCTATTTGCACCAGGTCGGCGCCCATTGGTCTTCGACGACCGGCACCGATCGCGTTCTTCTCACGATGAAGGTCCTGCGCCCCTACTTGGGAGGCGCGATGACGGCGGCCGCGTCGATGGTGACCGAGCCTGCGTTCAAGGCGAAAGAGGTCGAAAACCTACGCCATCAACTTGGCAATGCGATGACGCGGGCAAAAGAGTCGTCGTCGACCCTCGCCGATATGGCCCTTTCGGAGCAACTCTTTCCGAAGGGGCATCCGCAACGGCTTGCGCTACCGGCCGATGCCGCAGGGCTCGATGCGATAGGCGGTGACGTTCTTCGCCGCTACCACGCGGCCTACGTCGCGCCGGAGCGCATCACGATCGTCGCGGCGGGGGACGTGCGCGCGGACGACTTCGTGCGCCTCGCCGAGCAGACCTTCGGGCGCTACCACGCGACCGGTGCACCGCCTCGCGACCCCACGCCGCTCGCACCGGGGCCGAGGCATCTGGTGGTCGTCGATCACCACGGCGGCAGCCAAGCAAGCCTCGCCCTCGGCTATGTGACGCCGTCGGTTGGGCACGCCGACAACGACGCCCTCGATCTTCTCGGAGCGCTCCTCGCAGGCTCTCTCTCGGGGCGACTCTCGCTCAAGCTCCGCGGCGAGCACGGGTTTACGTACGGCGTCGAAGCGGGCAATGCCCCCGCGCGATCCGGCGGCAGCTTCCGGATCGCGACAGCCGTGGAGACGGCCCACGCCGCCGCATCGCTCCGCGACGTGCTCTCCGAAATCGAACGGATGAAGACCGAGCCCATCGACGACGCAGAGCTCGAACGGGCGAAGGCACGCCTCGACTACGGCGCGCCGACGACCTATTCCACTGTGGACGGCGCCGTTCACTCGATGGCGTCCCTCGCCACCTACGGCCTGCCGCTCGACTTCCATACGCAGCGCGGAAAACGCCGCCGGGCGCTCACCTCGGCCGACGTCGCACGGGTTGCAACAACGTATTTGCGCGCTGAAAACGTGCAAATCATCGTCGCGGGGGAGGCTTCACAGCTCACCGAGCCCCTCCGAATATTGGATATTGGAAAGGTCGCAGTGCGGTAAGGCTTTGGGGCCGGAGAGCGCCTCCCATGTCTACCTCGAAGCCGACCTCACACCCATCTCCCACGTCGACCGCGGCTCCGCGGCCCGCCTTCACGCGGCTGCTAGAGGCGCTCCCGGCATCGGTGCCGTTCGTCGCGCCAGATGCGCTCATGCGCCGGACGGGCCGCCCCATCGCCGCGCGCCTGGGCGCCAACGAGAGCCTCTTCGGCGCGTCTCCCGCAGCGATGAAGGCCATGGCCGAAGCGCTCGCCGACGTGAGCTTCTACGGCGACCCCGAGAGCTTCGAGCTTCGGGAGGCGCTCGCCGAAGCCCACGGCGTTTCGCGCGACGCCATCGTCGTCGGCTCGGGAATCGACGACCTCTTGGGGCTCACGGCGCGGGCGTTCGTCAGCGTAGGCGACCCAGTTGTGATGTCCTTAGGTGGCTACCCCACATTTGCCTATTCGATCGACGGCGTCGGCGGCGTTCTCCACCGTGTTCCGTACAGATACGATCGCAACGATCTCGACGGCCTCGCCGCAGCAGCCCATACCACGGGCGCGAAGGTCGTCTACCTGTCGAACCCCGACAACCCCAGTGGGTCGATGCACGACGCCGTGGCCGTCGAAGCGTTCGTCCGTGCGCTCCCTGCGACGACCCTCCTGGTGCTCGACGAGGCCTATGCCGACTTCGTGCCGCCGAGCCACGCACTGCCAACGATCGACATCGCCCACGCCGGCGTCCTTCGAATGCGCACGTTCTCGAAAGCCTGCGGCCTCGCGGGCGCGCGCATCGGGTACGCCCTCACGGCCCCGGAGACGATTCGCGCCTTCGATAAGATTCGCCCCCATTTTGGCGTAAATCGCATTGCCCAAGCCGGCGCCCTCGCCGCGATTCGCGACAGGCCGTTCGTCGACCACGTGGTCCGGGAGGTTGCCGCGGGCCGCGCCGAGTACGCGGGTCTCGCCGACGAGCTCGGGTTCAACGCTCTCCCGTCCTTTACCAACTTCGTCACCATCGATATCGGCAATGCGCGACGCGCAACACGCTTGGTCAACCTCCTCCTCGACCACGGCGTCTTCATCCGAAAACCCGGGGCACCGCCGCTCGACCGGTGCATCCGCGTAAGCATTGGCCGCTCCGAAGACCGCCGCCTGTTCGCCGACGCGCTCCGCGCAATTGTACGAACCGGCGCGCTTGATGAGGCTTGAAGAAGGAGAGCCCAGAGGAAGAAAGGGGGGAAGGTGGGAAGGGGAGAGGAAGTTTGTGATTTAGTTGTAAACGACACGCTTTTCCGGTCGGCGCCAAAAACTCTGACCTTCCTCCTAACTTCCCACCTTCCCCCCTTTCCCTCTCTGGGCTCTGCGAGCGCGACGCGGCGGGTTGGGATTGGCACCTCCCAACTGAGCGGTCGCGCGGGCGACTACCCGTGCGGCGCTCAACGGCTCGACCCAGGCTCGTCGTCGCCGCGCTCGTCTTCGGGAACCCAACCGTGCTTGCGCAGGAACGCCCGCACCTTTCCCATTTGCTCCGTCGCGTCGAAGCTTGCGAGGTAGGTCTCGGTCAATGCGATGGGCTCGCGATCGCCCTCGGAGACGATGACCACGCGTGCCGTTTCGATCGTCGGCCCGGGGCGCGAGGTTTCGTAGCGGAGGGCGTAAATCACCGTCTGGCTCGCCTGCACGGACTGCTCGCTCTTCGCATCGAGCACCACGTCGACCACCGCACGCAGCGGCGTGCGCCACCGCGTGACGCCCGGCCCCGGCCGCTCGACACATAAATCCGGCCCGTCGAGCTCGAGCCGAGTCTCGAGCTTTGCTTTCGCGCGGGGGCGGCGCGCGAGGAACGCGACGACGAGCCCCACACCGAGGAGCGCGAGGCCCGGCCCTGTGATTGTCGACACCAGCGTCCATACGAGGAACGGCGCGACGACCCATCGGATCGCCTTACCGACCCCCGTGTTGGTACTGAAGCGCTCGCTGCCTGTGAGCACGAGCTCCGTAGGGGGCAGGTCCGTCGGCGCGCGGGCCGCAGGCTCTCGGTACATCGACGCGCTATGACACATGTCGCGCCGCGCGGCCCGCTCCGCGTGCGAATCACGATGGCGTGTGGGGCTTCACCACGAGCCACAGGTGCCCATCGAGATCGGCAAAGGAGGCCGAATAGCCCCACGGCTTCTGCTCGGGCGCCGACGCGATGCGGCCCCCAGCGGCCTTGGCTTTGGCGATCAGCGCGTCCACCTCGCCGTTGCTGCTTGCCGTCACGCCGATCACGCATTCGCTCACATTTTCTGCCGCCACCGCGTTTCCCGAGAGAACCCACGAGAACCCGCCGGTGGGCACGACCATGAGGCGCGCGCCCGTGGTGAGATCGAACTGCACGGGCTCGGGCATCGAGCCGTCGCTCTTGGGAAAGGAGAGCGAGAGGCCGAGGCCATCCTTGTAGAACGAATAGGCGCGCTTCAAATCTTTGGTAGGAACACTGATCAGAATGGGAGACGTGAACATGGCGGGCCTCGCGAAGGATGGGAAGTGGTGTGTGGGGTTCAAACCGACGCGTTTACGGTGCGGCGGCGAGGGAGAGAGCAAACGCATCGAGGCGATCGAACATGGCGTCGAGGCCGGTCTGCATTCCTGATTTCAAGTGGCCGTCGCGATACTCTTTCGACGGGTACAAATGGCGCGACGTGAGCGTGGTCACGCCGCCGTGCTCGTCGAGCGTGTGGGTCACGAGTCGCTTCCTGCCTGGAATGTTCTCGTATTGCTCGGTGAAGACGAGGCGGTTCGGGCGCACGATCTCGCGGTATTCGCCCGAGAAACCGTGCTTCACGCCGTCGTCTCGATTCTCCAGCACCCACCGCCAGCGGCCACCTTCTCGAAAATCGATCTCACAGAACGTCATCTTTAAAATGGGGCAGCCGACCCACCGTGCGACGTGCTCCGGCGTCGACCACATATCGAAGACGAGCGGGCGCGGCGCGCGGAAGTCGCGCACGAGAACGAGCTCGACATCAGAGGGGAGAGTCAGCTGAGTTTTCGAATTATTTGTCATGGCGTTTGCCCCTTCCCGTGGCTCGCGCAACCGGTTCACGTTGAAGCTCGTCGAGGTACGTATCGAGCTGTGAGAACTGGCGCTCCCAGCTCGCGCGGAACGCCTCGGCCCACTGGGCAATGTCTTTGAGAGGCGCCGCCTCGAGCTGACACGGGCGCCACTGCGCCTTGCGGGACTGGGATACGAGCCCCGCGCGTTGAAGCACTTTGAGATGCTTCGACACCGTGGGGAGGCGCAAATCGAACGGCGCCGCGAGCTCGCCCACGGTGGCTTCACCGAGCGCGAGACGCGCGAGAATCGCCCGGCGTGTCGGGTCGGCAAGGGCCGCAAATGTAAGGCTGAGCGCGTCCATCACTCTCCCGGATGGCTAATTAGCCGATTGGCTAAGTATGCGCGACGCCCTTCCCATGTCAACCCTGCGCGCCGCCAACGCGACTACGGTCACGACGCGCTTCTATCTCGGTCTCTCTCTCTCTCCTGTTCACTCTCTCGCTCACTGCCTCGCCACCCCTTTTGCCCCTCCTAGGTCCCTTATGACCACGCGCACCACGGCCTCCCATCGTTTGACCGCTCTCTCCTTCGCCATGATCGCCGTCGCGATTGTCCCGGCTTGCAAGCGCGATACGCCCTCGAGTGGCGCGAGCTCCGCGGCGTCCGCGACGACGACCTCCGGCACTGTGCCTTCTGCCGCATCGGCCGACGCCGCCGCTGTCTCCCGTGTCGGCGCCGTCACGAAGGTTGCGTCGGGCGTCCGTGCCGACCTCGGCGTGTCGCTCGTCGCGTTGGGCGATGGGCGACCGGCGCTCGGCTACGTCGGCAGCAAAGGTGTCGCAGTGATGGTGCTCGACGCCGACGCGAAGTGGGGTGAGCTTCCTACCAAGAGCGCCGCGGTCGACGCCGAGTTCGCAGCCTTCGACGCAAAAGCGACGCGCGCGTCCGAGACCGTCATCCCCGTTGCGGTGGTCGACGGCGAGGTGCAATTCGCCCTCGACGCCGTGCTTACGCGCGCCGACAAGAAGAGCCATCTTCGCTGTGGCTATGGCGACGGCACGCCTGCGGTCGTGCGCGACGTGGCGGCGCCCGGCGCCGATGGGGGCGACGCGCCGAGCAGCGACGCGCTCGGGGAGGTCCGCCACTGCCGCACCGTGGTCGTCGGTGGGCGCGTGGCGACGCTTGTCTCGTCGGTGCGCACGACAAACGGCGTCCTCGAGAGTGTCCTCGCGATCCGCACGACGGCCGTGCCCGCGCCCGGCGGCGATGGAGGCGAGGCGAGCGACGGCGCGATCGCACCCACCGCTGCGCCCGCCGCGCCGAGCGCACCTGTCGATGCGATCCTCGCGACCCGCGCGGTGCCGGGGAACAAAGGGCCCGTGCAAGAGCGTCACGTGTTCGACCCCGTCGGTGCGGTCACGGTCGACGGCGGTGGCCTTTTCGCGGTCGCGCGCTGGGGTGGTCACATCGTCACGGCCCACAAGGACGACGCGTTTCAAGGCGACGAGGCGGCGCTCTTCACGTGGCTCGACGTGACCGCGGGGCCGCCAGCGCTTACCGCGCGCGACCGTACGTTTGCCTATGTCGTCCCGGCGATTGGCAAATTGGATCTCTTCGGCGCAGCGTTCGCAGTCGATGCGAAGTTGCCAAAGCCCGCACGCATCGCGGCCGCGTCGCTCGTCGCGCCGGGCGCGGTGGCAGCCGACGTCGATGCGGGGCCGAGCGACGAGGTCGCGGCCACCGTGCTCGTTCCCGTGAGCGGGACGGACAAGCTGTTCTTCGCCTGGCTCCAGGGCAAAACGGGGCAGCGGCGCGCGCGTGGCGCCTTCATCGACGCGAGCCTGGCGCCGGTAGGCGCGTCGTTCGAGCTGTACGACGGCGCCGTTGCGGGCGTGCGCGCCGTCAGCCGCCCCGAGGGGAAGGCGCTCGTCGCGCTGCTCACGCCCAAGGGCGAGCTGCTCACGCTCGACGTCGACGGGAAATGAACGGAGGAGCGACCACGCGCCGCTCGCCGAACCGAGCGGAGAGCGCGATTGCGCCGGCCATCGCGCTCGCGGGACTCGCTCTCCACCTCGCCGTCGCCACGCGCTACGGCTGGTTCCGCGACGAACTTTACTATGTCGCCTGCGGCGAGCATCTCGCATGGGGGTACGTCGATCACCCTCCGTTCATCGCCCTTGTTGCGCGACCCTCGCGGGCGACATGGCTCGTCGCCTCGGCGCGGGCGCATTTGGGGTCGCCCTTGCAGCCGGTGCGTCGCTTGTCGCGAGGTATCGGTCACCGTGTGCCGCGATCTCAACGTCCCATGTCGGAGCGATGGGCGAAGGCGCGTCACTTCGACGGAGCACGCCCGACGCGCCGACCTCTCTCGGACGAGGAGATTAGGAGACGTCGGCCGCGATCGTGAAGTAGGAGACGCGGCGCTCTCCGCAGGCGCACGGGAGGCGACCGCTCGTGACGATGCCCCCCTCGTAGCGGACGGGCGTCCACGCGACGTCGTTGGCGTCGCCGCCGCGGCGTCCGCACAGGCACGAGCCCGCCAAAAGGTGCGCCGTGGCAGCCTCGCGTGTCTGCACGGCGAGGGGCGCCTTGGGTGTCTCGCCGCGCTTTCGGGCGAGCTTGCGACGCCACGAGAGCTTTCGCACGAGCTTCTTCGACTTGAGAGCGACGACGCCTCCGAGGCCGCCGAAGACCGCAACGCCGAAGCCCCATAGGCTTGCGACCTCGCCCGACGAAAGACCTGGCGCGGGCGCGGCGTAGGCGACGTCTATCTGTCCATTGAGCTCGCTTCGAAGCTCTTTGAGGAGGCGGAGATGCGCCTCCACATCGCTCGCGGCCACCGAAGGGGAGAGGCTCTGGAGGTCGTACGAGATCGTCACCGCGTCGCCGTTAACCTTCGACGTGCGGTGGAAGGCGAGCGCGTCGCTCTTTCGTGAGAGGTCCGCAGGAACGCCGCGCGGCTTACCGCCGACGGCGAGCACGATCTCATGATGAAGGAAGAGGGGGTGGGGGACGTCGAGGGGCAGCTTCCGCAGCACGGTTCGTGGGGCGTTGAGCGAGGGGCGCAGGCTGCTCGCGTTGTACGTCCAGTCGAAGCCGTCGGGGTTGGGGATGACGTAGTGCTCGCCGACGACCACGCGGTTCGCCGTGCGATCGTCGTGAATTTCGAGGGCGCCGCGCGACTCGATTCCCGGGTGCTCGGGGGCGTAGGCGTTGAGGTACCGCGTCGACACCTCGGCGGGCCGCACGTCGGCGAGATAGCTGCGAAGGTCGTCCGCTGCGCTTTCTTCGTACGAGGTCTCGACGTCGAACGCGATGCTGCCGTCGCGCGCGCGGGAGTAGCGCTCGCGCGTCGCCAACGTAGGGTGCGTAGGCGCGGGGGCGACGATGGGCGTGAGCCCGCTTGCCCCGTCTTGCACGCAGAGCGCGTTGTCGAACCGCGGCGTCTCGTGAGCCACGAAGGTGCCGCCTTGGTGCGCGAGCGTGGCGTCGATGAACACCTTTTTGCCGTCGAGCGTGGCGTGGACGATGGCGTGGTTGAACGCGGCGGGCGACGGGAGCGCGTTGACGAGCGCCGCGCCTCGCCGCACATGAACGAGGGCCACGTGCGCCTCGATGCCGAGCCCGCGAAGAAGCGTGACGAGGAGGTACGCCTTGTCTTTGCAGTCGCCGAAACGCTGCGCGAGAACGGCCTCGGGGGTGTGAGGTCGGTGGCTGTTCTCTCCCAGCTCCATACCGAAATAACGAACGTCGTCTTGCACGAGATGCATCGCGGCAAGCGCTTTCTCGGCTTGCGATTTCGACCCTTCGTTGAGCGCGCGGAGCGCATCTGCGAGCGCGCCTTTCTTGCCAACGGTCACGTCGGGAAAGAGCGCGCGCGCCCAAAGGGCTACGTCGCTCCAGGAGCGGTATTCCGAGAGAACGAGCCGCGGCACCGGGTCGAAGCCGTTCGGAAGCTTGTCTTCCAGCTCGACGCCGGCGAAGTTCTCGCGCGTCCAGACCTGTTCGCGCTGCGTACCGACTTCGCGCGTGGTCGAGGCGAGCTCGGCGCCCACGAGCTGCGCGGAAAGCGCGCGCGACGGAGGCGTGAGAAGCCGAAACCGAAAGAGGCGGCTATCGAACGTCGACCCGACCGACCACTGGTCGGCGTACTTCCCGGCGAAGACAGGATTGTCTCCCACAAGCGTGTAGTCGGTCTCGAGCGTATCGCCGACGCGCACGTCGGGGATGACGATGAGCGCCACCCTTCGGCCGTCGTAGGTGCGCGCGCCCTCGTCACTCTCTTCGTAGAACGTGCGGACGACATTACTCGTGAGCGGCACGTCGCGCGCGACGCCGTCGCGGTGAACGCGGACCGCGTGAAGGTGGAGGCGGTTGTAGCTCGGGTCGAACGGGATGCGAATCTCGGAGACGTTCTCGACTCCGGCGCTTCCGACGACGTGCTGCGCGTCGTGGAAGTAGGTCTCGACGCCGCGCTCGCCGAGGCGCACTTGGCGATCCGTTAAGACGATGCGGAGGCCGCCGTGCGATGGAGCCGAGGCGCCCTGCGCGTCGTCGGGGAGCGGAAGGCGCGCGATCCACGGCGCACGGACGGCCACGTCCCACCCGCCGTCGGCGCGGGCGTTTTGGGCGTTGGCGAAGAGCGACACAGCGAGGACGGCTGCAGAAACGGCGGCGTGCTGAAGGGCAACGCGAGAGAGACGGTTCATTGTGATTAGGGGCCTATCGGCAAGATGCGGCGCGAGGTTGTGAGCCATCTCGAGGACGCGTGCACGGCCATTCGCGAGGCGCGCCTCCAGAACCCGCCAAGTGAGCTGGCGCACGAGAAAGAGTGCGCTATACCTTTTCTATGAGCACGCTCGAAACGTGGGAGAGAATCGAAGGCGCGGTCGTAGGGCTTCTCGTCGGCGATGCCCTGGGCGTCCCGTACGAGTTTCACGCAGCTCACCTAATCCCGCCGCGCGAGGCCATCGAGATGGCGCCGCCCGCGGGCTTCACGCGCAGCCACCGCTCGATCGCCCCCGGCACCTGGTCGGACGACGGCGCCCAGGCCCTTTGCCTTCTCGCGAGCCTCGTCACGTGCAACCGCTTCGACGCGGACGACTTCGCGCGCCGCCTCGTCGCCTGGTACCGAGACGGCTACATGGCCGTCGCCGGCGTGGTCTTCGACATCGGCATCCAGACCGAACGCGCGCTTCACGCGCTCATCGACGGCACGCCCGCCGACCTCGCAGGCCCTCGCGAAGAGAGCGCGAACGGCAACGGCTCGCTCATGCGCGCCATGCCGCTCGCCCTCTGGCATCGCGGCGGCGATGACGAGCTCGTACGCGACGCCCACGCTCAATCGCGCGTCACGCATGGGCACGTGCGGTCCCAAGTCTGCTGCGCCCTTTACACGCTCTGGGCGCGGGGCGAGCTCGCGGGCGCAGAGGCCACGTGGGCGCGCGCGGTCGCGTCGCTACGATCGATCTACCAAGCCTCCTACCCCGATCATTTGATCGAACTGAATACCGTCGTGAGGCCCGACGACGCGCCGTCGGGCGGCGGATCAGGGTACGTGCTCGACTGTTTGCGATCGGCGCGCCTCGTGTGTGAGGAAGAGACCTATGAGGCGGTCGTAAAAGCGGCGGTCGCCCTCGGGAACGACACGGATACGACGGCCTGCGTCGCCGGGGGAATCGCGGGGGCCCGCTTTGGGATGCGGGCGATCCCCCCGCGGTGGGTCGAGCAGCTTCGTGGGAGTGGGCTCTATCGCCCGCTCCTCGCGGAGCTTCGCGCGCGGGGGTGAGCGGACGCCGCTTCAGCGGCCGGTGCCGTCCTCACGTCGGATCGACTCGTCGCGAATGTCACATGCCGTCGATCACACCCGCCGCCACGATCCGTCGGCCCGCGGCCTCCTGTGCGAAGACGACGATCTGCGCGTTCTTCGCATTCGTCACCGCGGCCGCCATTTCGCTCACGTCGATCTCGCCGTCGAACGCGCCCCGTGCGGCGTCGACCTCGCCCACCCGTCGCAACGACCGCACGATGGGCGCGTGGCGCAGCGTTCGGCCTGCATTCTCGCCACGCGTGACTTTGCTCGCGAGCCCACGCTCGGTCACCGCGAGCCAGACCTCTACTTTGTCGCGCCTCACGCCGGCGCCCGTTGCGGCAGGCACGCCGCTCACATGAATCGCGACGTGTCGCTTCTCGGTGGTGGACCGCTCGACATCCACCCGCGCCACGGTGCGCCGCGCGGCGTCGGCGATCAACGTCGCGGCCTGGGTCTCGTCGCCCCCTTGCACGGTATCGGCGCCGGCCACGACGATTTCGGGTGTGTATGTGCGGTGGTCGTCGAGCACGGCGGCATAGCGCCGCTGACGCGCCGAGTATTCCGGCTTCGCGAATGCGTCGGCCCACCCGAGCTCGTCCCAGTAATCGACATCCATTTGAAGGACGACGACCTCGGCCCCGGCCACCCCTTGCGT
>JANXMC010000270.1 GCA_025354825.1 Myxococcales bacterium | reverse complement strand
CCGCGCATCGCCGCCTCCATCACCGCGCGAAAGAGCGGCGCGGCGCCCGTGATTCCGCTGACCCCTTGCATCGCGCTGCCGTCGAAGTTGCCGACCCAAACGGCCACCGTCACCTCGCGCGTGAACCCGACCGTCCAGTTGTCGCGGAACCCCTTCGACGTGCCGGTCTTCGCCGCGACGTCGAAGCCGAGGGAGAGCGCGGACCGCTCGCCGAACGACGCGACGCGCGCGTTCTTGTCCATGAGCACGTCCTCGAGCATCGTCGCGGCCGTCTGGCTCATCACGCGGTGCGCGTCGTCCGAAACAGGCGCGTCGATCGAGCGTCCGCCACGCGCGGTCGTCGCGCGAACGGCACGGACAGGGCGCAGCTCGCCTCCCCGCGCGATCGTGGCGTAGGCGTTCGCGAGCTCGAGAAGCGTCACTTCACCGTCGCCCAAAGCCAACGCCGGTCCGTAAATCTCCGGCGCTTCGTGGAGCGACACGAAGCCGACGTCGTGCAGCCGCTCGAGGACCCGTGCGACGCCGAGCTCCTCCGCGACCTCGACCGCCGGCACGTTGAGTGAGCTGCCGAGCGCCTCGCGGAGGCGCACGGGGCCGTGAAACCGCTCGTCGTAATTGCGTGGTGAATACACCGATGCCTCGCCGTCGAGATGCGTCTCGACGTCGCGCAGAAGCGTCGCCGGCGTGTAGCCGAGCCGCTCGAATGCGAGGCCGTAGACGAACGGCTTGAGCGTCGACCCTGGCTGACGAAGGGCGCGGACGCCGTCGTTCTGTCCGCCGATGCGCGCATCAAAGAACGCTTGGGAGCCGACGTACGCGAGAATTTCGCCGGTCGCGTTGTCGAGGACGATGGCGCTTCCCGCGGTGACGTGGCGCTTGGCAAGCGGCTTCAGCGTCAGCGCGACGGCAGTCTCGGCTTCGCGCTGAAGGTCGCGGTCGATCGTCGTCGTCACCGCCTCGAGCGCCGCGCCGCGTGCGGGGCCCGATGCGTTTTCGAGAGCACCGGCGTGGAGCGCTTGAACGAAGTGCGGCGCTCCGAAGCTCGACGCCGTCATGTGAGCCAAAAGCGGCTCTGCACGCGCTTGCGACGCCGCCGCGGGCGATGCCGACCCGTTCGCCTCCATCCGGTCGACGATGCGGTCGCGACGGCGCACGACGCGCTCGGGGTGCCTCGCCATCGTGTAGACCGCAGGGCCGCGCGGGATCGCCGCGAGCGCCGCAGCCTCGGCGAGCGACAGCTCCCCGGGCGGCTTGTCGAAGTACGCGCGGCTCGCCGCGTCGAGGCCGCGAAGGCTCGCACCGAAGGGGGCGCGGTTGATGTACTCCTCGAGGATCTCGTCCTTCGAGAGCGCGCTCTCGATGCGCAGGGCGAGCGCCATCTCGGCGAGCTTGAAGACGAACGTGCGCGGGTGCGGCCTCACGACGCGCGCAAGCTGCATCGTGAGCGTCGAGGCGCCGGAGACGACGCGCCGGTGCCAGACGCTCGTGGCGACCGCGCGCACGATGGCGACAGGGTCGATGCCGGGGTGCGCGTAAAAGTGGCGATCTTCGGCGGCGAGAACGGCGGCGACGGCGTTGGGGCCGACCTCGCGGAGCGGGATCCATCGCGCGCGCGCCGCATCGTCGGCACGGACCTCGCGGAGAAGCCCGCCCGCGCGATCGAGGTACCGCGTCGACTCGGCGTAGTGCCGGTCGCGAAGCTCGACGGGCAGCGGCGTGAGCGCCGCGCCGATGATCAACGCGAGAACGGGCGCGAGCACGACAGCCGCCACCGCGCGCGCAAGCTCGCGGCGCGACGGTCGACGTACGCCTAAGAGCCGCCGCGCGCTCACTTCTTCGCGCCCTCCTCGCGAACCTCGAAGACCGTCGCGCCCGTGCGCCCGAAGACGTCGGGCTCGTACATGCACTCTGCACGTGCCGGCGGGACGACGAAGGTGCCGAAGGTCGTCGCGCGCGCGACGTATCGGTAGTGGTACATGCCCGCCGCCATGTGCTCGACGAAGGTCAGTACGCGGTCGTCGTGGAGCTCGCGGTGGAACCACGCCGAGCCGTACGCACGCCCGCTCGAGACCGCGTCGTCGTCACTCTGCGACTCGTCGGCGTCGTCGCCCGCGCCGCCGGGCTCGCTCACGTCGAGGCTCTGCGCCGTGGTCGCAAAACCGACGTCGACGGGCTCGAGCCCCGCAGGCAACGGGTCGTCGATGACGACCTGGTCGCGCGGGTTTGCCGTCACGACGAACAGATCGACGAGCACCAGCGCGCCGCCCGTGGCGCTCGTCGCGCTCGTTCGCGGCACCGTCGCGAGAGCATCCTTGAGCGCCTCGGGCGAGACCTGCCGCACGACCTTTCGCACGAAGAAGCCGCGGTCGATCCCCTCGCGCGGCAGCTCCTTGCGCGCGTACGTGAGGCGCGCTTCGTAGAACAGCTTACCGCTCCCATCGACGTCGAAGGCGAAGGTCGAGCCTCCTGCTTGCGACTGCGCCTCGGCGAGCTTGGCCGTCGTGAGGCTCGTGGCGGCTTCCTTCGTGCTCTTGCCGTTGAACTCCGCGGTGAAGAGCTTGGTCTTGCCGAGGAAGACGCGGGCGTCGAAACGCGGCGCGCTTTCTTCGGCCCCATGCCGGTACGCATCGAGGGCAAGGAGCGCCCACGCGGCCTCTTGCGTCGACCCCCATGCGCCGCCTTTGCGCATGCCAAGAAGGCCGCGGGCAATGCGCGACGCGAGCGGATGCTTCGGGTCGATGGCGACGAGGCTCCGTAAAACGAGGGCTGTCGTGCGAGCTTCCGAGTCGAGGATCGGCGCGTAGGCATCGCCGACGTTCTCGACGACTGTGGCCCCCGTGCTCGTCACGCGGAGATGGGCCTCGGCATCGCGCAGGAGCTCTTGCGCCTGCTTCGGGTCCATCTTCGCCATCACGATGGCGTGGGCGAGGAGCGCCCGCGCGAAGAGCGGGAGCTCGCCACGCGCGTCGTACAGCTTGTTCGTGTACCCCGCGTCGGCCTTCCCCACGGTCGCGAGAACGTCGACCATGAACGCCTGCGTGGCGCGCTCGTACTTCTCCCCATCGCCCTTCTCGAGAAACCGCCGGACGTATTTCACGGCGTCGTCGGTCGCCGTGTCCGGCACCGCGCGGCCGTCTTTGCGGGCCGCATCGAGGGTAAAAAGCACATACGCCGAGAGCCACGGATCGCTGTACCGCGAGTCGCCCCAGTAGCCGAAGCCGCCGTCCCCACGTTGGTTCTTCAAGATCTTCGCAATCGTCTCGTCGATGACTTTCGGCAACGTTGCGGCGTTCGGGAGCGGCACGTTGAAGTCGGTCGCGAGCGCACGGAGCGGAATCATCGGAAGCAAACGGCTCGTGAGCTGCTCCGTGCAGCCGTAGGGGTACTCGAGAAGCTGCTCGGCGCCGCTGCCGAGGCCGACGAGCGCCGTTGATGCGAGCTTCACGTCGAGCTTGCCGACGTCCGTCCGGATCGCCGCGATGTCGCCCATGCGCTCGCCCGCCGCCTTCGTCGTCTCCCCCGCGAGTGCGACCGCCTCGAGGCTCATGGGGATTTTCACGTCGCGCTCGACGACGACCGCGTCGGTCTCGCCGCCGCCCGAGACCTTGAACGTGAGCTTCGCTTTGCCGGCGGTGGGCGTCGCGATCGCCCAACGGACTTCGAGGCTGCCGTTCGCGGGAACGGTGACGGTTTGCGTCGCGGGTCCTCGTAGCTCGGCGCCTTCGGCCGCGAGCGTGACGTCGACGCGGCTTTCGCCCATCCCCTTGGTCGCGACGATGACCCCCGCGCGGATCGTATCGCCCGCACGCACGAAGCGAGGCAGCGCAGGCCGCGCCATGAGCTTGCGGCTGGAGACGACCTGCGACTCGCCGGAGCCGAAGCGGTCGTCTTCCGACGCGGCGACCGCCATCAGGCGGAACGTCGTGAGGTTGTCGGGGAGCTTCACATGCACCGTCGCTTTGCCGTCGTTCCCCGTCACGATGCCGGGCTCGAAGAACGCGGTCGCGCGAAAGTCGGACCGCGTGTCACCGCCTCCGCCGCCGCCTTCGTCGCCTTTGTCGGCGCCGCTCTCGCCGACGCGCCGTTGGTAGATGCGCCCCATGTCGTTGCGCGCTTCGAGGGCGAAGACCGCGAGCGATCGCGGTGCCGTGAAGACCGGGATTGGATCGGGCGTCTTGTAGCCCGTGAGCATCAGCACGCCTTCGTCGACGACGTAGAACGTCACCTCGCTCTTCACGGGCTTGCCCGCCCGGTCGACCACGGCGAGGTCGACGTCGATGGCTTCGCCGGGGCGCGTCTCTTTCTTCGACGGCGTGACGGCGACCTTGAGGCGGCGCGCCTCGGGGTTGACGACGATCTGCGCGTAGCCGACGCGAAACGCCGGGCCGCCGATGTCGGCGCCGGTCTCGGGCACGGGGGCGATGCGGCCGCGCACGAGGTGCACGCCGACGTAGGCGTTGGGGCGCATCGCGTCGGTGACGGGGATGCTCACCGTCGGCGTCGGCCCCGAGATGGCGATCCGCTGCTGCGAATAGATCCCCGCGCGCTCCACCGTGACGAGCGCCTCGGCATCGCGGAACGGGTTCTTGATGAGGATGCGCGCCGTGTCGCCCACCTCGTACGTCTTCTTGTCGGCGACGAGATCGACCTTCGATGCGTCCGACGCGGACCACCCGATGGCGTCCGTCGCATCGCCCGTGGCGTACAGAGGCGTGCTCGCCGCGACGACGTTGCCGGCGGGGTCCTGCGACTGCGCGCGGAGAATGAAGTACCCCGCGTCGGGCACCACGAGGTCGCAGGCCGTGGGCGTTTTGAGCGTCGCGGCCGTCGCCACGGAGCACGACGCGGAGACCGTATCGACCGTCTTCGAGCTGTAGTGCGCGCCCCCTTCGCTGTTCGTCTCCACCACCGTGCTCCACGTGCGGTGCACGAGATCGACCTTCACGGCGACCCCCGCACGAACCTTGCCCGACGGCTCGATAGCCGACAGGCCGAGACTCAGCTTCGCCCCTTTTTGAACGAAGAAATCTTTCGGGCGCGCCATCGCGACGTAGAACTGCGCGGGGTGCACGAGAACGCTGGTGCGCCCTGCAATCGACTGCCGCGAGATGTCCTCTACCTCGGACTCGAGGGTGAGAAGCTCGGTGCCGTGCTGCCCCGGCATCGGCAGTGGGACGGCGCTCGCCATCGACCCCTTTGCGTCGAGCGCTCCTTCGCCCGACTGCATCTGCCCGCCGCGCAGGTTCGCGTCGTCGAGATCGCGCGCGAACGTGTCGTCGTCGAGCACCGTGGCTTCGGCGTCGACGCCCGGCGGCACGAAGTAGCCGGGCCCACGGTTCGCCGTGAAGCGAACGGTGCCGCCGCTCATGGGTGCACCATACAAGTAATCGCCGCGGGTCGTGAACGACAGCTTGTCGCCCCGCACGTACGACGGCTTCTCGGTCTCGACGGCGACTTTGAACTCGGCCGCCTTGTACGCCGCGAGGAGCACCGACGCCGTGGCGGACGACGGGCCGTACCGCTCGGCATCCCCCTCCGAGACCGACCTTTTCCCAGGTCGCGGCTCGAGCTCGGCGCGTAGCTCGGTCTCGCCGAGGTGGGCCGTCGCAGGCACCGCGACGTCGATGGACATCTCGCCGAACGGATCGAGCTTCGCCGTCGAGTCGTGAATCTTGTCGCCCGTGCCGTCGAAGACGGTGAGGCGCACTTCGCTCCCCGCTGGCGTCGCCGTGCCGCGCGGCGTGGGCGTACGGAACACGCCTTTCACGCGCACCGTCTCACCGGGGCGATACACGCCACGATCCGCGAAGAGCATTCCGAACGGGTGCATCCCGCCGGCGATGTCGCTCGAGACGTCGTAGCGCCACGGGCTCAGGTTTTCAGAGACCGCCTGGTACGACGCATCGTCGCCGAGGTGCGCGATGATGACGGCGTGGCCGTCGACGTTGCCGTGCTCGTCCGCCGGCATGTACGTGTTGGCGGGGATCGCCGCGAGGCCGCTGTCGTCGGTCTTCGTGGCGAACAGCTCGCCCGCCGGCGTGCGCACGGTCACCTGCGCGCCGCTCGCGGCCTTGCCCGTCGAGAGATGCGTGACCCACACGACGCTGCCGAATCGGCTCATTTTCGCGCTGATCGCGAGGTCGGTCACCGACACGAGGCGCGTCTCGGTGCGCATCTTCCCTTCGTTGTGCGGGTCTTTGAAGCGAATGCCGAAGAACGCCGGGCCGTGCCCTTTGTGCGTGGCGAGAACGTCGTCGAGGCTCACGCGCGTGACGGCTTCGACGTTCCGCTCGGCGGCGGGCGTGATCGTCGCGACCTTCGCCCCCTTGGCTTTTTTTGCCGCTTCGAACGTGTCGAGCTTCGCGCTCCCGCCTTCGATGCGCTCTCCAAAAACAATCCCCGCGAGCTCGGCATCGTCGAGGGGCGACGTGACCAGCTCGTAGCGGTCGACGTTGACCGAGGTGATCGGAACGTTGCGCTTTTTGTCGCTGTCGCTCGATGCGCGCGCCTCCGATTCGAACGTCGTCCCCGTGAGGCCGATGCCGGCCGCCGGCCAGATCTCATCGGTGTCGACGTTGAACGACGCGTCGGCGGCGAGCACCTGCCCGTACTCGTCGCGGAGCCCCGCGGTGATGACCACGCGGTGGCTCGTGACGGGCTTGAACTCGGCGCTGATGCTCACGTAATCGAGGAGGGATTTCGCATCGCGCGTGGTCGACCACGTGATGGGAAGCGGCGGCTCGATGCGTACGTGGGCCTTGAGATCGGCGAAGGTGACGTTGTTCGAAAGGCGCGCCACCGGCGAGGCGTAGGGCGCGCACTTTTTGTGCGGCGTCTCGCGCGGGCAGTCGAAGCTTTCGATCTTCAGCGGTCCGTAGGTCTCGAACGCCACGCGGCGCTCTTTGCCCGACGGCATCGGCCCCTCGGTGCCGGTGAGCGACGCGTCGATGACGAGCTCGAGCTTCGTCGCGAGCGGCAGCTTGGTCGTCGGTACGATCTTCACGAGCGCCGGCGTGTCGCTCTTCGGCCGCGTCGCGCGCACGGCTATCGGCTTCGCCTTGTCGTCCCCCGCGATGCGCATCGTGACCGCGCGCTCGACCGCTTTCGGCTCGACGGGCTGATCGAACCGCAGCTCGAACGCCTGCGTAGGCGTGGCATGCCGGGAGCCTTCCGACGGCTCGATCCGCGCGAGCGTGGGCGTGGTCGTCGAGAAGTGCGACACGTACGCGTCCTTCAGAACCGAGCCGTCGAGCGCCTTCGTCGCCGCGGGAATCGTCACCGTGTAGGTCGTCGCACGGGCGAGCGCCCTGTCCGGCGCGAACATCAGCGCCTGGGTTCCGAGCCAGCGCCACGCGCCCGCGGGCATCGCCGTCTTCCCGCCAGCCGTGCTCGCCGTCACGCTGGCCGGCGGCGCCGTCTCGTCGTGATCGTCGGCCAGCTCCAACGGGCGCATCGGGCGGTTGAAGACGATCGTCACTTCGCTCACGTCGGTGACGGCGCCCTTTGGCGACGCGAACACGACGGCAAAGGGGGCCGGTGTGCCGCTCGCAGCGGGGTCGCCGTTCAAGTCGAGGGTGCGCTGCGGCGTCACCTCGGGGGCGCGGCTGCAGCTCGCGGTGACCGATGCGAGGCAGGCGAGAGTGAGCAGGGCTGCAAAAGTGAGTGCGGGGGAAGCGACGCGGATATTTTTCATAGGGCGCTCGAAGGTGCCTGGGTTCCGTGTTCAATGCGCGTGCCGCCGACGAGCGACACGAAAGAGGGCGCAACGCGAGAGAGCAGTCGCCCGCGCTGCGGCCACCGAGACACGAGTGGTGTCGGCGCGGACGCGGCCGAGGACGCGACCCCCGAGGCTACCGCGCGCGACGTCGCCAGCGGAATCGCCCGCCGTGATTCGATGGTAGAAACGTGGCCGAGGAGCACCAGCCCGCATGGCCACGAAAGGGATCATTCTCGCCGGAGGCGCAGGTACGCGCCTTCATCCGATCACGCTGGCGGTGAGCAAACAGCTCGTCCCCGTCTACGACAAGCCGCTCGTTTACTACCCGCTGTCGACGCTCATGCTCGCGGGGCTTCGCGACATTCTGATGATCACGACGCCCGAGGATCAGCCGGCGTTTCAGCGCCTTTTGGGCGATGGGAGCGGCCTCGGCCTCGCAATCTCCTACGCCGTGCAGCCCTCTCCGGACGGCCTCGCGCAGGCGTTCGTCATCGGCCGCGACTTCATCGGGAACGACCCGTCCGCCCTCGCGTTGGGCGACAACGTCTTCTACGGCGACCGGTTCTCCGATTCGCTCCGCAGGGCCGCCGCACGCAGCATCGGCGCGACCGTCTTCGCGTACCAAGTGTCGGACCCCGAGCGGTACGGCGTCGTCGAGTTCGACGCGGCGGGCCGCGCCCTAGGCATCGAAGAGAAGCCCAAGGTGCCGCGCTCGACGTGGGCTGTGACCGGCCTCTACTTCTACGACAACGACGTCGTCGAGATCGCGGCGAACCTTGAGCCGTCGCCTCGCGGTGAGCTCGAGATCACCGACGTGAACAGCGCGTACCTCGACCGCGGAACGCTCCACACCGAGCGACTCGGGCGCGGAATGGCGTGGCTCGATACGGGGACGCCCGACTCGCTTTTGCAAGCATCGAACTTCATTCAAGTGCTCGAGCAGCGGCAGGGGCTGAAGGTCGCCTGCCTTGAGGAGATTGCATACCGCATGGGGTTCATCACCCTCGACGACCTCGCGCGCATCGCCGCGACGATGAAGAAGAACGCCTACGGGCAGTACCTCCTGAAGGTCGCCGAAGCGTCGTCGCTGCAGGGCGGTCGGCCGTGAAGGTCGTCGTCACGGGTGCCAACGGCCTCGTGGGGAGCGCGGTCGTCGCGCGACTCGCGGGCGCACACGACGTCGTCGCGGTCAGCCGCGGCCCGGCGCGTGTGCGCGCTGCGGGCGCCGCGCGCTACGTCTCGGTGGACCTCGACGACGCCGTGGCCGCCGAAGCGTTGGTTCGGTCCGAAGCGCCCGCCGCCGTCGTCCACTGCGCGGCGATGACCGACGTCGACGCGTGCGAGCGCGACGCCGCCGCGGCGTACCGAATGAACCATGATGCGACCGCCGCAATCGCGCGGGCCTGCGCGGCCGTGAACGCGCGCCTCGTCGCCCTCTCGACCGACTACGTCTTCGACGGCGAGGCCGGCCCCTACGGCGAAGACGACGTCCCGAACCCGCGCGGTGTGTACGCCCGCACGAAGCGCCTCGGCGAGGAGGCCGCGCTGCTCTTGGCGCCCGACTGCGCGGTCGCGCGTATCGCCGTCGTCTATTCGGGCTCGCGCGAAACGAAGCGCACCTTCGCCCTCGCCGCCTACGACGCCCTCTGCGCCGGCACCGAGGTGCGCGCGTTCGTCGACCAGAGCGTCACGCCAACCCTCGCCGACAGCGCCGCCGAGATGGCCATCGCGCTCCTCGCTTCCGGCTACCGCGGCGTTCTCCACTGCGCCGGCGCGACCGAGGTCACGCGCGTCGCCTTCTGCCACGCCCTCTGCGACCTCGCAGGCGTATCACGCGCGCTCGTCGTCCCCGTTCGCCTCGCCGACGTGAAGCTCTTGGCGCCACGCCCGCTACGAAGCGCGCTCACCGTCGACAGGGCCCGCATGCTGCTCGGCGCGAGCGGGCCGCTCGCGTTGTCCAACGCTCTCGCCCGCTTCGTCGCCGAGCTTCAAGGCGCGTCGGTGTCGGCCTCGTAACGCGGAAGATCCGTGCGCTCTGCATGCAGTGGCAAAAGCTCGCGATCTTTGGGCGATAATATGGGCGCCTTCGCAGGCCACGGGATCGCAAGGTCTGCGTCGTCCCACGCGACGCCGTACTGGTCGTCCGCCGCGTAGTAGTCCGAGCACTTGTATTCGACCTCGGTCTCGTCCTCGAGGGCGCAGAAGCCGTGGGCGAAGCCGGCGGGGACATAGAGGAGCTTCTTGTTGTCGGCGCTGAGCTCGCACGCGTCCCACTGGCCGAACGTCGGCGAGCCGCGGCGAATGTCGACGGCCACGTCGAAGATGGCGCCGCGAACGACCCGTACGAGCTTCGCCTGCGGCACGCGCAGCTGGTAGTGGAGCCCGCGCACCGTGCCCGCCGCCGAGCGCGAGTGGTTGTCCTGAACGAAAACCGGGATCCCCTTCCGCTCACCGGTCGCCTGCGCCGCAAAGACGTCGGCGCGGTAGGCCTCGAAGAAGAAGCCGCGCTGGTCGGCGAACACGCGTGGGGTCACGACGAGGACGCCGGGGAGCGCCGAGGGTGTGAATTTCATTCGGCGACGCGAGGGGGGAAAGGCATGGCGCGAGCGGCGCCAGACTGCGAAACACTACTGCCCAAATCGCGGAGAGCAAGCGTGTGGAGGCCCGTCGCGGCGCGCCTACAGCTTGGGTGCGCGTGGGAGCGAATCCACGCGTGTTTCAAACCAGTCATTGGCGCTTCGTTGAGAAATGTGCGAGAGGAGCGCCCGCATGACCACGAATTACTCGGCCCAAGGGGGTCTTCGAAACATCGCCATCGTCGCCCACGTCGACCATGGCAAGACGACCCTCGTCGATCACATGTTGAAGCAGGCCGGCACGTTCCGCGAGAACGAGCAGGTCGCCGATCGGGTCATGGACTCGAACGATCTCGAACGAGAGCGCGGCATCACCATTCTCGCCAAGAACACCAGCGTCCGGTGGAAGGGCGTGAAGATCAACATCGTCGACACCCCGGGCCACGCCGACTTCGGTGGCGAGGTCGAGCGCACGCTCCTCATGGCCGACGGCGCGCTTCTGCTCGTCGACGCCGCGGAGGGTCCGCTCCCGCAGACGAGGTTCGTGCTTCGTAAGTGCCTCGAGCTCGGCTTCCCCGTCATCGTGGTCATCAACAAGATCGACCGTCAAGATGCGCGCCCCAACGACGTGCTGAACGAGGTCTTCGACCTCTTCTGCGACCTCGACGCGAGCGACGCGCAGACCGACTTCCCGGTGGTTTACGCCATCGGCAAAAACGGCATGGCGAAGAAGAACCTCACGGACGAATCCAATTCGCTCCAGCCGCTGTTCGATCTCATCCTCGAGAAGGTACCGCCGGCGGGTGGCGACGCGAGCGCGCCGCTCCAAGTCCTCATCAACAACCTCGATCACGACGACTACATCGGTCGTCTCGCGGTCGGGCGCATCGTCAACGGGACGATCAAGGCGAACCAGCCCGTCGTCGTCCTCAAGGACGGCAACACGATCAAGGCGAGCATCAAGGTGCTCTCCACGTTCGAAGGCCTCAAGCGCGTGACGACCCAAGAGGCCAGCGCGGGCGAGCTGATTGCCATCGCCGGTATCGAAGAGGTCTACGTCGGCGACACGATCGTCGATCAGAACCCGGGCTACGAAGAGCGCGCCCTGCCGCGTATTCACGTCGAGCAGCCGACGTTGAAGATGAAGATGGGCGTCAACACGTCCCCCTTCGCCGGCAAATGCAAGACGTCGAAGTTTCTCACGAGCCGCCAGCTCCGCGAGCGCCTCCTCAAGGAGACCCGCAAGAACCTCGCGATTCGCCTCGAAGAGACCGACACCCCCGACACGTTCACGCTCCTCGGGCGCGGCGAGCTCCAGCTCGCGATCCTCGTCGAGACGATGCGTCGCGAAGGGTACGAGATGCAGCTCGGTAACCCCGAGGTCGTCACCAAGGTCGTGGACGACAAGGTCTGCGAACCGTACGAGCTCGTCATCGTCGACGTCCCCGACAGCTTCATCGGCGTCGTCACCGAGCGGCTCGGCGAGCGCCGCGGCCGCATGGTGAAGATGTCGAACCCGGGCTACGGGCGCGCGCGCCTCGAGTACCGCGTCCCCAGCCGTGGCCTCATCGGCTTCCGCGGCGAGTTCCTTACGTCGACCCGTGGCACCGGCCTGTTGAACGCGATGTTCGACGGCTGGGAGCCCTGGGGCGGCACGATGATGAAGCGGAAATCGGGCGCCATGGTCTCCGACCGCATGGGCACCTCGACGCCGTACGCGCTCTTCCACCTCCAGCCGCGCGGCCAGTTCTTCATCGTCCCGGGCATGGAAGTGTACGAGGGGATGATCATCGGCGAGCACAACCGCCCGAACGACGCCGACGTGAACGCGATCAAGGAGAAGAAGCTCTCCAACGTTCGTAACCACGGCAAGGACGACAACGTCATGCTCGCCTCGCCGACGACGCTCACCATCGAAACGGCGATGGAGTGGATCGACGCCGACGAGCTCGTCGAGGTCACGCCCGACGCGGTCCGCGTGCGCAAGCAGATACTCCAGATCAACCTGCGCCAGCGCCGCAGCGACGCGATCGACGACGCCCAGGCCGTCTGAACGATCGGCATTGCCCAGCGAGCGCGCGAGTCTCCCTCGCGCGCCACGACGTCCCTCGACGCGGGTTTGCCCGCCTCGGGGGACGGTTCGTTTAAGCCGTGCGCGCGCGGTATGCTGACGAGGATGGGGAGCTTCGTTCGCCGACGGGATCGACTCGGAATCGCCACCGTCGCCACGATGGCGGCGCTCGCGGCGCTTTCACCGACGAGGGCCTTCGCCTCCGCCGAGTCGTCGGCATTGGAGCTCGTTCGCGAGGCACGTGACCATGAGCGCGCCC
>JANXMC010000707.1 GCA_025354825.1 Myxococcales bacterium | reverse complement strand
GCCTCGGCGGCGGCGGCGCCTGCGGCGACGGACGCTGCCGGATCGAGCGCACCCGCGTCGCCCGTGCTGCCGGCGGCCGGCGTCGGCGCGACGGGCGCGACCGGTGCGGGCGCACCTGCGTCGCGAACGGGCGGCGGCGTCTGCCGAACGCGCGCCGGCGGGGCAGGCGGCGGCGGCGGGATCACGCGCCCCTGGGCCATGGCGGGCGTCGCACCCGGCACGACGGCCGCAGTTGCGACGAGCAACGGCACGAGGAGCGTCAGCGCGAAGAGCCGGACGAGGGACACCGTGCGGTGTTTCGGGGATGCGTGCGCGAGCTGCGGTCCCCCAGCATCGCGCGCGGAGCGGCGGAGGACGCCGCGCGCGAAGAAGGCGAAGTTAGAGGGCATCGGGGGCAGGGGGCATCTCGAAGATCGGGCGCTTCGCGCGGGCGAAAAGTATCGAGGCGTCTAACTCGACGAGGCACGCGCGGTCAACCACGCAGAGGCGGGACAAGGCGGTTACGCTCCGCCGTCGGAGACCACCCGATGCCCTCGAAGGAGCACCGCCGCCTCGAAGAATCCCGCGCCCGCACCAGCCACTGGAAGCATTGGGGGCCGTACGTGAGCGAACGCGCGTGGGGGACCGTGCGCGAGGATTACAGCAAAGACGGGCACGCCTGGGAGTACCTGCCCCACGACCACGCGCGCTCGAAGGCGTACCGGTGGAACGAGGACGGCATCGCGGGTGTATCCGATCGGCAACAGCTGATCTGCTTCGCCGTCGCCATGTGGAACGGGCGCGACCCCATTCTAAAGGAGCGCCTTTTCGGCGTGACGGGGCACGAGGGGAACCACGGCGAGGACGTAAAGGAGGTCTATTACTACCTCGACAGCACGCCGACGCATTCGTACATGCGTTACCTCTACAAGTACCCGCAGAGCGCGTACCCGTACGCCGCGATCGTCGCAGAAAACCGCGCGCGATCGCGCGACGAGCCCGAGGTCGATCTCGTCGACACCGGCGCGTTCGACGGCGACCGCTACTTCGATGTCGACGTTGCCTATGCGAAGGGGTCACCGGAAGATCTCCTCGTACGCATTTCGGTCACCAACCACGGCCCCGAGGCCGCGCGAATGGTCCTCGCGCCGACGCTCTGGTTTCGAAACACGTGGTCGTGGGAAAGAGGGGCCTACAGGCCGTCCATGCGCGAAGCGGACGGACTCTCTGCTACGCACGCCCGCACGCGCGTCGTCGAGGTCTCCCACGAGCGCTATGGCGCCCGCGAGCTGCGCTGCGAAGGCGCGGATGAAATCGTCTTCACAGAGAACGACACGAACGACGAGCGCCTTTACGGCACGAAGAACGCCACGCCTTTCGTTAAAGATGCCTTTCACGCGTACCTCGTCGATGGGGATCGCGCGGCCGTAAATCCCGCGAAAACCGGCACCAAAGCCGCTGCCGTGTACGATCTATTCCTCGCGCCCGGAGAAACCCGCGTCGTTGCGATGCGCTTCGCGCCGCCGTCGGCCTTCCGCGGCGATCGCGGCGTGGGCGCCGATTTCGATGCCGTCTTCGACGAACGCATTCAGGACGCGGACGCCTTTTTCGCCGAGGTGATCCCCTCTACCGCCGCGCCCGATGCGCAGCTCGTCATGCGCCAGGCCCTCGCGGGCATGCTCTGGGGGAAGCAGTTCTACCACTACGTCGTGGAGCCGTGGCTCGACGGCGACGCCGCGATGCCGCCCCCGCCGCCCGAGCGGCTGCACGGGCGCAACGCCGACTGGCCGCATTTGTTCAACGCCGACGTCATCTCGATGCCGGACAAGTGGGAATACCCCTGGTACGCGGCGTGGGATCTCGCGTTTCACGCCGTGGCATTGGCAATTGTCGATATCGAATTTGCCAAAGAACAGCTGATTCTGCTTTTGCGTGAATGGTACATGCACCCGAACGGCCAAATACCGGCCTACGAATGGAATCTGAGCGACGTGAACCCGCCCGTGCACGCGTGGGCTGCATGGCGCGTTTACTCGATGGAAAAGTCCAAAACGGGGCGTGGCGACCGTAAGTTCTTGGAGCGAATCTTCCATAAGCTTCTTTTGAACTTCACCTGGTGGGTGAATCGCAAAGACGCCGAGGGGAACAACGTCTTTCAAGGCGGCTTCTTGGGGCTCGACAACATCGGTATCTTCGACCGGAGCTCGGAGCTTCCCACCGGCGGCTTCATCGAGCAGTCCGACGGGACGAGCTGGATGGGGATGTACTGCCTCAACATGCTCTCGATCGCCCTCGAGCTCGCCCGCGAGAACGACGGCTACGAAGACGTCGCGAGCAAGTTTTGGGAACACTTCGTCTACATCGCCAACGCCATCAACAGCCTCGGGCTGTGGGACGATGAAGACGGCCTCTATTACGACGTTCTAAACCTGCCGAACGGCACCCACGTGCCGATTCGACTCCGCTCGATGGTGGGCCTCATTCCGCTTTTCGGAGTGCTCACGATCGAGGATAAGCAGCTTAGCGCGCTCACCGGATTCAAGCGGCGGCTCGAATGGTTCATCGACAACCGCCCCGATCTGGTTCGCCACTGCGCGAACATGCGAAGGCTCGGTCAGGAAGACCGGCGCCTCCTCTCGATCGTCTCGCGAAAGCGCCTGTTGCGCGTTCTCCGGGTGATGCTCGACGAGGCCGAGTTCTTGTCCGAATACGGCATTCGGTCGCTCTCGCGGAGGCACCGCGAACAGCCCTACGTCTTCGAGTGGAGCGGCGTCGTGTACCGCGTCGACTACGAGCCCGCCGAATCACCGAGTGGGCTGTTCGGCGGCAATTCGAACTGGCGCGGGCCAATTTGGTTCCCCGTGAACTACCTCCTCATCGAGGCGCTCGAAGAGTTTCATCGCTACTTCGGCCAGACGCTCACGGTCGAGTTCCCCACGGGGTCGGGCGTTCAAAAGACGCTTCAAGACGTGGCCCACGAGCTCTCCGAGAGGCTCGTCTCCATCTTCGTGCGCAACGCCAAAGGGCGCAGGCCCTGCTACGGCAACGAGACCCGTTTTCAGATCGATCCGCAGTTTCGCGACCGCATGTTCTTCCACGAGTATTTCAACGGTGACGACGGCACGGGGCTCGGCGCCAGCCACCAAACGGGCTGGACCGGCCTCGTCGCGAACCTCATTGCGTTTGGGTCGTCACGGTCGACGGTCGCGGGCGAACCCACCAAATGATGCCGCTTGCCGCAAATGCGATTGGCAAAATCATCATGGCGAATCGCATCGGAGCGTAGTCGGCAATCAGCCCCACGAGGGGGGGCGACCAGAGATCGCCGAATAGGTGAATCATCAAAATCGCGAGGGCGAGGGCGCTGGCGCGGAGCTCGCTGGGGACGCTGCGAAGGAGCACCGCGTTGATGGGCGACGACGACAAGAAGACGCAAATCTCGCAGAAAAAGCAGAAGACGAAAAACGGCGTCGCGCTCGGTGAGAGGAACGCCGCGAGGGCCAAGGGCGCCGCCAGGAGGCTGCCCACTGCGCAGACGCGAAGGCACGCGACCACGGTGGAGACGTCGTCGTCACCGAGGGTCGGCTCGCCGTAGCGCCCGCCCAGCGCGCCGTGGCTGTCGGCTGCGCGGGCTTTCATGGCGGCCTGCGCACGCCGGTCGGCCCAAACGCCGCCGACGCCGGTGCCGATGGCGCCGCCCACGACGGTGATGAGGCCGAAGACGAAGTTCGCCCGGCCAAGCGGCATATCGTAGGCTTTGTAGATAAACTTGGGCGCCCAATAGGCAAATGCGCCAATGGCAAATGTGCCGGTCGAATAGCCAATGACGCCCCGGCGGTAGAGCGGGCGCGCGAGGAGCTTTTTCGCCGCACCGAGCACGTCGGCTTTCTCCGTCGACAGCTTTCGCGAAGGCTCGGCGATGAGCAGGCAAAGGCCCGCGGCGACGAGGCCGGGGCCACCGGCGACGAAGAACGCGGCGCGCCAGCCGTGGGCGTGCTCGACGGCGCCGCCAATGAGGTAGCCAAGGGCCGATCCGATGGGGGTCGCGACGAAGAAGACCGCGAGCCAACGGCTCTTTTTGCCGGGGGGCGCGAGGTCGTCGATGATCGTCGGGGCGAGTGTGGCGTAGCTCGCTTCGCCGACGCCGACCATGGCCCGCGCGAGCAGGAGCGACACGGTGCCGGTGGCGAAGCCCGAGGCTATCGTTGCGATACTCCAAATGGCGACGCCGAGCGCGATGAGCCCCTTGCGCTTCCCGCGATCGGCGAGCGTCCCGAAGATGGGGCTCGTGAGGAAATAGCCAATGAGAAATACCGTCGCGAGCAGGCCTCCGACGAAGTTCGATAGCGCGAGCTCCTCCTGGAGCTTCGGGAGCACCGCCGAGACGACGTAGCGGTCGAGGTAATTGAGAAGATTGAGCGCGGTGAGAAGCGCGAGGATCGTGGTCGGTCGCCGGATCATCTGGGGGGCACGCTATCGGTAAAAACGGTGAACGGCGCGGTGGCGGGGAGGGGCGCGACCGTAGATTCGGGAGGGGGCGCGTCAAAAATTCCACCGTAGAACGACGCGCCGCAGGACCTACTTGAGACGTGCCGGTGGGGGGTGCGTACCGGAATGTAGCGCATGCGATCCGCTGAATTTCCCACCATCGTCTCTGGCCTCTGCGCGCTTGCAGTGGGACTGGCCTTCGTCGCGTGCTCCTCCTCCACCAAGGGCGGAAGCGGGTTCAACGATGACCCCACAACCAAGCCCACGGGCGGTCAGGGCACCACCGCCGGCACTGGAACGGGTGGCACAGGCGACGGTAACGGCCCCGTCCTGGGCGACGTCGACGCCTCCGCCCCGGCATCCGGCGGCTGCGCGCCGAGCCCCGCGAACGTCGAAATCGCCGGCAACGGCTGCGACGACGACGCCGACGGCACCGTCGACAACGTGAAAGTGTGCGACACCGGCCTTGCCGTCGCAGGTGACGGGATGGCGTTCGCGAAGGCCCTCGGCCTTTGCCAGACGGCCACCGGCGCCACGGACACGAAGTGGGGTGTCATCTCGGCGACCTACTCGAACGGCCACGGCAAGACGGGCGCGCCGAACGCTGCCCAGCACGGCATTCTCCCGAAATTCGGCAGCGTCATCAAGCCGCGCGAGGGGAGCGCCCTTGGCGTCATCAGCACTGGCTTCGCCCGTGAGTTCGACGACGCCAACGGCACCACGGGCATCTTCAAAAAATCCGCCGACTCGATTCTGCTCGGAATGCAGCCCGGCGCGAGCGGCGGCCTCCCCCCCGGCTTCCCCCGCGCCGCGGCGGGCTGTGCGGGCGCGACCGATGTCCACGACACGATCGTCGTGAAGCTCGATATCAAGACGCCCGCGAACGCGAAGGGTATCTCCTTCGACTTCAACTTCTGGTCGGGCGAGTGGCCCGAGTACGTCTGCACCTCCTTCAACGACGGCTTCATCGCCTACCTCAAGTCGTCGGCGGTCAACGGCGGCGCGGCGGACAACATCTCGTTCGATGCGCAGAAGAACCCGGTCAGCGTCAACAACGGCTTCTTCGATCGCTGCACGGCCAACGCGAAGACAGGCTGCGCCGATCTCGCCGGCGGCGTCGTGAAGACGGCCGCGTGCCCGGGCGGCACCGCCGAGCTCCAGGGGACGGGCTTCGCAGGGCCCGTCGACAAGTACTGCACCGGCAACGGCGTCATCGCGACGTCGTCGGGCGGCGCCACGGGTTGGCTCACGTCGACGGCGCCCGTCGCGCCGAACGAGGTCATCACCCTCGAGTTCATCATTTGGGACACGGGCGACGCGAACTTCGATTCGAGCGTCCTCCTCGACAAGCTTCAGTGGATCCCGGGCGAGGTCACGGTCGTCACCGAACGTCCCAAGTGAGTCGAGATCGGCTTCGACCGATCGGAAGTCCTTGACGGAGCATGACCTCTGGAGACACCAAGAGGTCATGCCGCTCTTCGAAAAAGTGCTCGTCGCCAACCGAGGCGAGATCGCGCGCCGAGTGATTCGGACGTGCAAGCGCCTCGGGATCAAGACGGTCGCCGTCTATTCCGAGGTCGACGCCGAGGCTCCCCACGTGACGGACGCCGACGAGGCGGTGCTCCTCGGCCCCGCGGCGGCGAAGGACTCGTACTTGAACGTCGACGCAATCGTCGCGGCGATCACGCAGACGGGCGCGACGGCGGTCCATCCAGGCTACGGGTTTCTGAGCGAGAAATCCGGCTTCGCGCGCGCCGTTGCCGCCGTCGGCGTGACCTTCATCGGACCGACGCCCGAGACGCTCGACGCGTTCGGCGACAAGATGAAGGCGCGCAGCGTGGCGCTCGCCGCAGGCACGC
Source organism: Myxococcales bacterium (assembly GCA_025354825.1). Taxonomy (GTDB): domain Bacteria; phylum Myxococcota_A; class Polyangia; order Polyangiales; family Polyangiaceae; genus JANXMC01. The sequence continues at coordinate 131 of JANXMC010000707.1, read as the reverse complement.
AGCCCGTCCCCGGAACCGACGAGCCCATTGGCATCGACACGCCGGAGCAGCTCGCGGCGGTCAAAGCCGTAGTGGCGAAAATCGGCTACCCCGTCGTCGTCAAAGCGGTCGGCGGTGGCGGCGGCATCGGG
>JANXMC010000705.1 GCA_025354825.1 Myxococcales bacterium | reverse complement strand
CGTTCGCATCGAACGCGTAGACCGTGTCGTTCATCGACGCGACGGAGAGAATGTCGTGGCGCCCTTTGCCGGGCACGTCGACGTCGGCTGCGATGAGCGGCTGCGTGTAGATCTCGTCGTCCACGGCGCGGCAGAAGAGCTTTCCAAACTGCGCCGAGTTGACGTTGGCCGTGGTCAGCGTCGTCTCGATGAGGTTCGCCCCCGTGCGCGCTTCGTCGTTGTGCTGCACGAGGACGCTCGCGCGTGCGGGTGCAGGCGCGGCATCTGCGCCCGCATCGCTCGATGCATCGACGCCGCTTCCGCCGTCGGGCCCCGGCGTCGGGCCGCCATCGACGGGCGCCGTCGCGTCGGGCGTGCCGGCGCCCGGGGGCGCGTCGGGGCCGTCGTTTCCGCAGGCGACGCTCGTAGGAATCAACGAAAGAAGCAGAAGGACGCGAGCGGCGCGCGAGCGGGTGAGGATCATGGGGTGGTGCTTCAGGACCATGCTCCGTCGTAATATTCCACCCCGCGGGCCAGGCGAGACGGCGGAGGGACGGCTGGTCGCGCAATCGAGGCGCAAACCCCGGCAACACCGTGACAACGGTGGGTGTTACCTCCTGCGACCAACGCAATGGCGAACGCCCGCGGAGCAGAACGACACAAGCCCGCAGCGGCAAGGCGCGCGGGCTTGGTTTAGGTGCTTTCTCTTACGAAGTACGAAGCACGAATTACGGATTCGCGGGAGCCGGAGCGGCTTCGGGTCGTGCCGGCGGGCCTTGCTCGATGCGCGCCGCGAGCTTCTCGCGCTGCGCCGGGGTGAGGACCGACGTAATGACCGAAAGCTCACGTGTCATCGGATCGACGTGAAGCTTCTGGGCATTCGCGGGATCCATCGCGCCGGCAGGCGGCGTCACGAAGGCCGTCGCATCGAACGTGTCGTTCGCGAACGTCGCGAGGCGCGACTGCTTCTCGCTGCGGAAGGCTTCGTGCTTCGCCTTCATCGCAGCCATGTCTTCCGCCTTCGGCTTGTCAGCCTCGAGCTTCGTGCGAATCGCCGCCTGCTGGTCTTGCCGTGGTCGCCGCGCTCACCGCCGTTACGCACGCTCGCCTCGTGCGACTGAATCGCAGCGACGAGCGCTTTGCGCTGATCCGACGTGAGCGTCGCATGCAGCGTGTCGATGGCTTTCGCCGAAGCCGCTTGGCGTGCTTCGAAGTCGGCGTTCGTAGGCGCACCCGCCGGCGGATCGAGCTTCAACGTGTCGACGTTGTTCGCGCGAATCGCCGTCGCGAGGGTGGCGGCGCGCGTCTTGTCGAACGCCATCTTCACGTGCTCCTTCGGAGCGTTTGCGGCGAGGGCCGCTTCGATCGTCGACTTCTGCGCCGCCGTGAGGTTGCCACATACCAGCGGGGAGTGTTCTCCGTTGCCCATCGCGACGTGATCCACCGGGGGGAGGGGCGCATCATGGGGGAACTGGCTCGTGAGGACTACTCTGCCGCCTTCGCGCGTGGAGAGCGTGGAGAGCTTAGTGAGGGCGGCAGCCCGTCGACGGAACCGTCGCGCCTCGCACTTCATCATTTGCGAACACACCAGCTCGAGGTCGAGACGCTTCGCGCCGAGGCGTGCTTCGCGCAGCAGCAGCTCGCGAGCCTTCGCGTGAGCTACGCCGATCTCTACGACTTCGCACCCGTGGGCTATCTCACCGTGAACGAAGCGGGGAGCATCCTCGAGGCGAACCGCACGGTGAGTGCGTACTTGGCAATCCCCAAGGGCACGCTCGTGGGTCAGTCGCTGCTGCGGTTCATCGCGGAAGACGACGTGGATACGTACCGCCGCCACGCGCCGGGGGGCGCGGATCTCTGCACACGAAAAATGTGTGAGCTCCGCCTCGTTCGAAGTGGGGGCGAGACCTTCTGGGCACGCATCGAAGCCAACGTTCTCGACGAGGCTATCGAGCACCCGGGCTCGGGGCGCACGTTCCTCCTCGCCGTGAGCGACATCGCCGATCGTAAGCGCGCCGAAGAGTCGCTCCGCGAAAGCGAAGCGCGGGCCGACGTGGTCTTCGAGACCGCGCGCGACGCGAAGCTTGTCTTGAGTGGCCGCAATTTGCCAATCGTCGCGGCCAATCGCGCGGCGCTCGCTCTCTTCGGCGCGACGTCGGCGCGCGAGCTGACGAAGCCGCTCTTCGCCGAATCGGTCGGCGACGCCCACGACGCCGTGACGAGGCTCGGCCTCGACGACAGCGAGATCGTCCGCAAAACTAGCGTTAGCCGTCATATCGCCGACGCTCTGGAAATGGGACACGCCTCTTTTTCGTGGGCCCACACGAAGCTGTCCGGCGAGCGATTTCCAAGCACGGTGACCCTCACGCGCCTCGAAATGGGCGGTGACAGGGCGCTCGAAGTGACGATTCACGACGACACGAACGAAAGCCGACTTCGCACGATGCTCGCCCAGTCGGACAGGCTCGCGAGCGTGGGGATGTTGGCCGCGGGAGTCGCCCACAAAATCAACAACCCGTTATGTTACGTCCTCTCGAACGTCGACGTGCTCACCCACGAGCTTCCGAAAATCGGTGCGGCCGTGAAGGTCTGCTGCGACGCGCTCCGCCGGGGGGTCGGCGACGAGGCGTACGCGAACCTCGTCGGCGAAGGGGCGGCTCTGCTCGCTCCGGAGTCCTTCGCAGACGTCGCCCGATACGCGGCCGAAGCGCTCGACGGAACGGAGCGCATTCGCAGCATCGCGCGGGCGCTCGGAAGCTTCTCGCGCGTCGAGACGGAAGCCCACGGCCCGGTCGATCTCAAACGGTGCATCGAAAGCGCCGTGCGCATGTCGTTCAACGAAATAAAATACCGCGCGAAGCTCATTACGAGCTTTGGTGACGTACCCACGCTTTGGGGGAGCGAGGGGAAGCTCGGGCAGCTCTTTCTCAATTTACTAGTGAACGCGTCTCATGCCATTACGGAGGGGGAAATCGACGACAATCAAATCGTCGTACGAACGTGGACCGAGGGTGCCGAGGTGTTCGTCGAGATTGCCGACACCGGGAAAGGGATCGACGGCGCCGATCTCGCACGCGTGTTCGATCCGTTCTTCACCACCAAGCCCGTAGGCGTAGGAACGGGGCTTGGTCTGGCGATTTGCCGCAACGTCGTCGCCGAGCTCGGAGGCGAGCTTCAGGTGTGGAGCGAGCTTGGAAAAGGGTCGCGCTTCACGGTGCGCCTCCCCATTCGGGCCGCGCCGCCGCCGATCGTGCACGATCTCGCGGCGAAGGCTCGCTCCTCGTCGTTCCCGCCGCCGTCCATTGCGCCGGCCCACGGCCGCATCCTGGTGGTCGACGACGAGCAGGTGATTCAAAATACGATCGCCCGCGCCCTTGGCACCGATCACGACGTCATCACCGTGTCGTCGGGCGAGCTTGCGCGCGATCTCCTCGAGACCGACACGCGCTTCGACGCCATCGTGAGCGATCTCATGATGCCTGGAATGACGGGGATGGATCTCCACGCGTGGCTTCTCAAGAGCGCGCCGAAGCTCGCCAAGAAGATGGTCTTCGTCACCGGCGGCGCATTCACGCCGCAAGGGTCGGCGTTTCTCGCGCGGATCCGAAATCAGCGGCTGGAAAAGCCTTTTAGCGACGACGCGCTTAGAACCGTCGTGATGACGTTGGTACGCCCCGCGAAGGGGTGAGACGGGGAACCACGCACGCGCGTGCGTGGCCCCGTAGCAGGAGAGCTTATTTCACACAGCGAAAACGGTTTGCGTGCGTGATCACAATGGAGTCGATCAAGAGCTGACGACTGCTCGTATAAGGCCCCCAATACCAAAAGTAGGCCTCTTGGGGCCCCGACGACGCCTCGCTCGTCCATAGGTACGAAGCGTCCGATGCGATGGGCAGCGCGACGCTGTCCATTGCGTCGTTTCCGCAGCCGAGCGGGCCCGCGGCCCCGAGCGCTTCGCTGCGCGTGGGGAGGCGGAAACCTGCGGCCGCGCATGCCGCCTTGGCGTCCGTCCAGCCGAGAGCGGCACGCATGTCGCGCTCCCATACGAGGCCCGTCGTCGTATCGCGCACGGTGTTGGTCGCGGGGACACGAATGAAGCGCCCCGTCACAGTGCACGCGGGGTCGCAAATGCCCGTCCCACTGGGCGACATCGTGCCGGTTGCATCACACTCGTACTGCCCGGTGCGGCACGCGAACGTTCCGGGTTTGCACGTCCCGCTACAGACACCGGCACCGGTGCACGCATTGGGGCACGGCGTGCTCGTGAACGCGAATTGGTCGTCGTCGCACTGCACCGAGGCTTGCGTCGCCGTGCAGTACTTCGCTTGCGGAGCGCGGCCGGCGCATTCGGCGACGATTGCTTTGCACGTCCCCGCCGTGGCGCCCGCTTTCGTATCGCAATTGGTGGCTCCGGTGCACGGCGGCTGAGAGGCCCATCGCAAATTCGAATCGCAGATCAGGCGCTCTTTCTGTCCGTGGCCAAGGCACCCCATCGCGTCCTTCGCCGCGCACGCCTGGCCCACCGCGCCGATCGTCCCCGTGGGGCCGGCCGTCGGGCCCGAATCGCCGGCATCGACGACCGGCGGCGGGGACGCGTCGGACCCGTCGCTGTTGCCCGTGGGAGCGGCATCGGCGATCGGCCGCACCTCGCCCGCGTCGGCAGTCTCTTCGCCAGGCGTGTACGACGGGAGCGACGCTCCGTCGACCGCGCGGCTCGTACAGAGACCGTTGTCCGGATTGCACGATTGGCCATCACCGCAGCTCGATTGGAGATCACCCGCGGGGCTCGTTTGGACTTTGTCGGCGCAGCGCCACGAAAGAACCATCGAGAGATAGGCGACGCGGTTCGTCGGGAGCTGGGTCGTCACTTCGCGAAGCACACGCGGCGTCTTCTGCTCGCCCTGCAAGGCCGCGACGCGCACGAGGGCCTCTTGCCTCGCCTTCGTGCCCGCTGCGAGACCGAGCGTTGCCGGGAGGCGAATCTCCGCCGGGACGCGGTAATCCTGCTTGAGAAGCGGCACCCAGGTACCGGGTGTATCGCTCTCTTGAAGCACTTCGACGCGCACCCAATCGAAAGAGTCGGGCGTCGTCATGTCGGTGCGAATCCCGAGCATGATGCCGCCGGTGGAGGGCGCATCCGACGACGAGCATGCGCCGAGGGCAACGGCGCCGAGCGCCACGATCGAAGCGCCGACGGCAACCGCGCGCGAGCTCGTTCTACCTCTCATAAACCGGCTCACGGGAACCTCCAGCCGCTGAACTGCACAGTGTTGGGTGCGAGAGAGCCCGACGGCGCGGACCCTTCTGGGTCTTTCGATTTGAAGATGAAAATCGCCCCCACCGTCGCCCCGGCCGCGAGCGCCACGCCGCCGGCAATCCACGGCCATACGGGCTTTCCTCCCGTGCGTTCGAGCGCGATTTGCATCGTCCGCGCGTCGTCCCCGGCGAGGTCGACTTGGGACTCTTGCGGCGTCCGCCCCTCCGCGGCCACGCGAACGGCATGCGTGCCGGGCGGGAGGCTCATTTCGACGCGCCCCGAGCCCGCGACTTTGCCGTCGATGCTGACGACGTTGGTGTCGGCCGTGACGACGACGAGGCGCGCAACGCTGGGAGCCAGCGTCGCCGTCACCTTCATCGGCGCGCCGCCGCCCACGGTGAGATCTTGCACGAACGGCTTGAATCCCGATTTCGTAATACGAAGTTGATGCGTGCCGACGTCGACCGGAATGGGCGCTTGGAGAGGCGTCGTCGCGGCCTGTTGATCGTCGACGAAGACCAACGCGCCCGCTTCGTTTACTGTGAGGTCGAGGGGCGACACGAACTGGTGAACCGCCGCGAGAACCGCGCGCGCCTCGGCCTCGTTCTCCTTCGTGAGAACGCTGTGCCCTTCGCTGAGATACCGCGTGAGCAGCGCTTCGACGCGCGCATAGTGGCGGAGATTTTTCTCACAGGAGGCGATGTTCCAAAGCAGGCGCGGGTCTTTGGAGCGGTCGTAGGCCTGCTGCAGCTTCGCCCCCGCGCCGGCGAAGTCGTTCTGCTCGTAAAGGGTACGCGCGGCCTCGTAGTCGTCGCGCGCAGGGCCGGTAAGCGACTCACCGAGCGGCTTCACGGCGGGCGCGGCTGCGGGGACGACCGCGTTTTTGCGCTGCGCGCCGGCATCGGGCGCGGAGGACAGAACGACGACCGTCGCAATCGCAGTGAGCGCTACGGAGCGCGAGAGTCGATGGCGAAGCAACATGATAGGGCCCTATTGAAATCGGTTAAGAGGGTCGAGAGGGTTGGCGCGTTTCGCCGCAGAGGTCTCCGGCGCTGGCGCCGACGTGGGCGCATCGGCATGGTGGGGGGAGCGGCCAGGCGACCGCGCGCTCGTCGCCGCGGCGGGCGCACGCGCGGGGGGAGGCTCGAGCCGCTCGGCGGCGGAAAGTGCGGCTTCGGGGGGCGGCGCGATCGACGGCGCGGGTGACGGCGCGGTCTCCTGCATGGCCGTCGCCGGCGCGCTCGGCATCGACGAAGCACCGCTGCTCGCGCTCGTCATCGTGCTCGCCACGGTCGTCGCGCTGGCCGCCGACGCGGCATCGCGCGCCCTGACGCCGCGGTAGACGAAGGCCGACGCGAGCACGGCGACCATGGTGAGGACGACGACCGCGACGGCCACGAAGGCAACCGCTCCACGCCGCGGCGAGGTCGAAGGGGCGCTCGACCCGCTGCCGGTGCGCGACCAGCTCGCGGCGGTCGACGGCGCGCCCGTGCTCCCGCCAGCAGACGGGCCCGTCTGCGCGCCTGCTCCAACCGGCGAGGAGCCGACCGCCGTCGAGGGTTGAAACATGAGAGGCGGCCCGTCGGCGGCAACCGTCGACGACGAAGATGCAAATCCGATGATGGCGCGAACGAGCTCGTCGATTGTGGCGAACCGTCGATCGCGATTCTTCTCGAGACATCGGAGGATCGCCGCCTCGAGCATCATCGGTATTTCGGAGCGGAGCAGGCGCGGCGGGCGCGGCACGTCGGTCATGATCGCCGCGAGCGTCTCGGTCACCGTCTCGCCGTCGAAGGGGCGCAGGCCTGTGAGAAGCTCGTACAGAATCAGGCCGAAGGCCCAAATGTCGGTTCGCGTGTCGGCGCTCTTCGAGCTGCGCGCCTGCTCGGGCGACATATACGACGGCGACCCCATGATCCCTGTCGTTTTCGTGAGGTTCACAGATGCCGCGTTGGCGACGAGATCTTTCGATATCCCGAAGTCCAAAACTTTGACGATGGACGTGCCGTCGCGCCGCTGCGCGAGAAACAGATTCGCCGGCTTCAAGTCGCGGTGCACGAT
>JANXMC010000701.1 GCA_025354825.1 Myxococcales bacterium | reverse complement strand
GCACGATGATGGGGGTGCTCCCCTCAGAGCTTTCGCTCGGTCTCCCGGGCGCGGCGGCCGCGGGGACGCCATCGCCGCCGATCGCGGGAGCGCCTCCCGGGGCCGGCGCGATGCGGCCTCCGAAGGGGACGATGATCGGCCTCAACGCGAACGACCTCATGCCGCCGCAGCTCGCGGGCGTCGGGCCCCAGCCGCCGTCCACGATGCCAACGCCTGCGCCCGCACCGCCCTACGTGGCGCTCCCGGTCGAGCCTCGGGCAGCCCAACGGACGATGCTCGGCGTGGCGCTGCCAGGCATTGCGCCCCTTCAGCCGGGCGTGGCGCCGCCGCCGTCGATAGCGGCGAACGGCGCGAGCCCGTCGCGTCAACAAACGATGCTCGGTGTCGCGACGCCAGGCATCGCCCCGACGTACCCGGCGCAGCCTTCGTATGCCGACGTGCACGCGCAGATGCAGGCGCACGAGCACGCAAGCCGGCGCGGTACCCAGATGGGCGTCGGAGCGGCTGCGCCGCTGCCGGTCGTGCCGATCATCCCGATGCCGCCGCCACTCGTCGACGACATTTACATGCCGCAAGCGCCCGTGCGCGCGGAACGTCGCGGGTTGCCGATCGCGCTCGTGGCCGGTGGTGGTGCGCTCGTCGTGCTCGTCGTCGGCGTCGTGGTCGTGCTCTTCGCGCGCGGCGGCGCCCCTCTGTCGGCGCAGCCTCGCCTCGACGCGCAAGGAAAAGAGGTGCTTCACCTCCGTTGCGAAAGTTGCCCCGACGGAACGACCGCGAAGCTGAACGGGACGACGTCGACGTTTCAAGCGCACGAGGCCGACCTCGCGATGACCACGCCCCTCCGCGTGGGCGACAACCCGCTGTCGATCGCCGTCGACCGCCCGGGCATGGGGCGCGACGAGACCGTGAGCCTAGCCGTGCCCCTCGCCTACCGGATTCGCACGGACCTCTCGGAGATCACGGCGCCCACCCCGGTGCTGCTCGTGCGCGTCGAAGCGCCGCCGAAGACCGACGTGAAAATCGACGGCAAGGCGATGACGTTCGACGCCGCAGGCGCGGGCGTGCACACAGTCGACATCTCCGCCGAAACGACGGGGCCGAGCACCGAGCCGAAGGTCATCGAGCGCGTTCTGCCCTACGTCGTGACGACGCCGGGCTCCACGCCCGAGCGTGGCACCGTGACCGCCCGCGTGGGCGTCGTGCCGCTGCAGCTCGACGCACCGGGAAGCCACGCGGTGGTCGACACGCCACAGGTGCTCGTCGCCGGGCGCACAGCAAAAGGCGCTGCGGTCGTCATCAACGGCAAGACCGCGCCCGTCACCGCCGAAGGGTCGTTCGAGCTCGCCGTCGACGTCGCGCCTGGGGCGTCAGCAACGGTCGACGTGCGCTCGACCGCCGCGTCTTTCGCGCCGCGCACGGTGCGCATCGCGGTGAAGCGCGTGGCGAGCCTCGAGGCCGAAGCGAAGGCGTTCGATGCGACGACGAAGCTCGGCTACGACGCTCTCATGCGCGACGTCGCGGCGTCGACGGGGCAGCCCATCGTCGTCGAAGGCGACGTGCTCGAGTCGCGGCCGCTCGGGCGTCAAACGGTGGTGCTCATCAACGATCGGCGAGGGTGCGCCCATGGACCGTGCGTCACGCGGGTCGTCGTGGGGCGCGAGGTGCAGCTCGAACGTGGCGTCGTCGCGCGGGCGTACGGGCGTGTTTCGCGCAGCGTGACGGCGGCGGGCGGCAAGACGGTCCCCGAGGTCGAGGCCGACTTTCTCCTCAAGGGGCGCCCCGGGCGCGGCACGTGAGCGCATGAGCGCGCGACGGCGAAGCATCGCCCTCGTCGGCGTTACGGCGCCGCTCCTCGCCCTCGCGTGGGCCGGCATTTCGTCGGCGCAAAAGTTCGAGCCGCGAAAGCCTCGCACCGTCGTCGTCGGTGCGCCCCGCGCGTTCGCGACAACCGATCGCGTCGACGGGCAGCGCACGGCGCTCACCCGAGCGCCCCTCCCCCGTGGCCCTCTCCGCATCGCGTGGCGCCGCCCGCTCGCGCTCACCATCGACCGCGCGCCGCTGGTGCCTCTCTCGGGCGACGTCCTCGTCGTCGGCAGCCGCGGCGATGTCGTCACGCTCGACGGCGACGACGGCTCCGAGAAGCTCCGGGTCGGCGCAGGCCCGCTCGGCACCGCCGCGGCAACCCTCACGTCCGACGGCACGCTCGTCTTCCTCACGCCCCTCGGCGAGGCGGTCGGCGTGCGGGGCGCGCAGATTCGCTACCGCACGCGAATCGGCAGCGAGCGCGGCGTCTCCACGCGCGTTTCGCCGCTCCCCCTCGACGACGGCGGCGTCATCGTCGCAGCGGGCGCCGAGCTCGCGGCCCTCGACGCCGACGGCGCCATCCGCGCGCGCCGAACGCTCCCCGAGGCCGCCGTCGTGCCTCTCGTCGACGCGCGCGGAATGGCGATCGCCATCGCGGCGTCCGGCGTCGCCTACGGATGGGCGCCCGATCGCGAGCCGCAGCGCGTCGGCTCGTTCGGCGGACCGGTCGACGAGGGGGCCGCGTTCGACGGCGTCCGCTCGCTCATCGCCGTCATCGCCAATCGCCAGCTGGTCGCCCTCGACCTGGATCGCGGCATCGCGACGACGCGCACGGCACCGACGACCGGCCTTCTTTTAGGCCCGCCCGCGCTCTCGTCTGGCCTTACCCACGTGTTCCTCCACGGAAGCGCGAGCACTCTCGCCGTCGCCTACGATGCCGCCGGGCAAGAGGCGTGGACCGCCCGCGTCGCGACGTTCGTCCCCACCCTTTCGGCCGACGGCGGCGTCGCCACGGTGATCGCCCCCGCCCACGACGGCGCACTCGTCGACGCATCGGGCGCGCTCGCGTTCGCCACGCCCAGCGGCTTCGTCGGCGTCGTCAGCGGCTGCGGCGCACCCCATCGTGGCGACGACGCCGGCGACGGCCGCTGCGTCGTCGACGTCCTCGGCGAAGCGCCCTGCGCGCGCGGCATCGTTGAAGGTCGCGCCCCCACAGGCGTGCCCAGCGCGCAGGCCGGCCCCCGCCTTTCGTCGGGAATCGCCGGGCTCGCACCAGCTGGCCCCGGCGCCTTCGTCGTCGCATGCGAAGGCGGCACGGTGCTCAAGATCACGGGTCGCGCGCCTCGCGACGAGCGCGATTGAGGAGAAAGCACGGGAGGGGGACTGGCAACCTCACGACGCAAGGCGTAGATTCACCCCCGAGAAGGAGCCCGTATTCATGATCACGATTACCGAGAAGGCGGCCGGGAAAGTGCGCGAGATCGCGTCATCGGAAAACCTCGAGGGCCAAGGGCTGCGCCTTCGGGTCGTGGGCGGCGGCTGCGCCGGGTTCACCTACGACCTCTACTTCGAAGACAAAATGGGCGAGATGGACGAGGAGTTCGAATGCAACGGCGTCAAGCTGTTCGTCGACCCCCTGAGCTTCCAGTACTTGGAAGCTACCGAGATCGACTACGTCGAAGGCGTTCACGGCTCGGGGTTCAAGTTCAACAACCCCAACGTTAAAGGCTCTTGCGGCTGCGGCTCGTCGTTCTCCGCGTAAGCGGCCGACTCTAAAGCTTCAGCGTCACGTCACGCCGCTCCGGGGGTTGCCCTCGGCGCGGCGTTCGTGTTTCACGCGTTGGCTTTCCTCTGCCTACGTCGCGCACCTAAAAGCGCCTCGGCGAGCCACGACCGGCGCGCAACCTGCATCGAACCCCGCAGGCAGGGCGCCCCATGAAGCCGCAGCTCGACCCGTCATCGACCATTCGCGCCTACATCGCACGCGCGCGACGTGTTCCCGTCCTCACGCGCGAGCTCGAATACGAGCTGGCCGTGAAGATTCGCGACACGAACGATCCGCGCGCCGCGGAGGCGCTTGCCGACGCGAACCTGCGCTACGTCGTGGCCATCGCCGTCTCTTACCGGCGCTACGGGCTGCCCCTCGCAGACCTCGTGGCCGAGGGGAACGTCGGCCTCGTGACCGCGCTGAAGAAGTTCGACCCCGATCTGGGCAACCGCTTCGTCACCTACGCGTCGTACTGGATTCGCGCGTACATCCTCGATTTCGTCCTGAAGTCGTGGAGCATGGTTGGCGTTGGTGCGGGGCCGCTCCGGTCGAAGGTCTTTTTTCGTCTGCGTCGCGAGCGCGCGCAGATTGCAACGCAGACGAGCGATCCGGTCGAAGCCAACGAGCTTCTCGCCGCGCGCTTCGGCACGACGCCGACGAAGATCGCCGAGCTCGCGCAGCGGATGGACGTCCGCGATCTCTCGCTCGACGCGAAGGTGCACGACGACGGCACGGCGACCGTCGTCGACAAGATGGCCTCGCCCCTCCCCTCGCAGGAAGACACCTTCCTCCAGCACGAAGAGGCGCAGTCGCTCTCGAAATGTGTTCGCGAAGCCGTCGAGGGGCTCGACGCTCGCGAGCGATTCATCGTAAACGTCCGGATGATGGCGGACGACCCCGACGCAATGAGCCTCGCCGAAATCGGGCGAAGCCTGGGCGTCTCGCGGGAGCGTGCACGGCAGCTCGAAGCGCGCGCGAAAGAGAAGCTAAAGAAGCGCCTCGCCGAGTGCTGGAGCGGCGCGTCGGAACTCGTGGCGGACGGCGCCAACGACAGCGGCGAGGTCAAAGCCGCGTGAGCCTTCGGATGAACGAGCGCCCCTCGTGGTGACCCGCACACTCGTGCGCGGTGGGCAATCCCACGTGGTGACGTTCGACGGCGACACGACGCTGCTCGATGTCGTGCGCAAAGGCCTCCGCGCGCGCGCCACCGCGCGGGGGTGCAGCAACGGGCTCTGCGGCACGTGTCGCGTGCTGGTCGACGGCGTCCTCGTCAACGCGTGCACCGTGATGTGGAGCGACGTTCGCGACGGCGCGACCATCGAGACCGCGGAGGATCTCGATCGCGAGCCCGCCGCGCGGCGCGTTCTCGCGGCCTTCGAGCGCGAGCGACCCACGCGCTGCCGCCTCTGCGTCGCCGGCCTCGCGACGACCGCGGTGGATCTCGCGCGCCGCGGCCTCGCTCGCGACGCGGACGCCATCGACGAAACGCTCGCGACGGCCGCCTGCATGTGCACGGGCCGCGGCTCGCTTCGCCGTGCGCTGCTGAAGTGAAATCGCGCGCGACGAACGCTCGACGACGCCCGGCGCAAGCCTTCACACCGTCAACGCGAAGGCGGCGACGTCAGCGCGCGAAAACGCGGGCTCGCTCTCGGCAGCGAGAGGCCGCGTCCGCGTCTTTCGCTTCTTCGAAATCGTCGCCGAGCATGCTCCACGTTCGCCAGTAGTTCTCGTAGACGAACGCCGCCCACGAATGCGAATCGGACGGCGGTTTCGCGTCGGGGTGAAAGCGCGCGAAGAGCTCGCGATTCGTCGCCTCGAGATCCGCAAGCGGAGGCCTGCTCTCGCCGGAGGGAAGAATCCGAAGTGCCGTTCCGAACGGATAGACCGCGTGCGTCTGCGCGGCGTACGCCACGAGATCGTTCCAGTCGGCGCTGAAGACGGGGCGTCCGGAGGCGAGCAGCTGTTCGAGCTGCGTCGGCCCGAAGACCGCGGCGTCGGGCGCGCCGGAGGGCGCGAGCGCACGACCAGACCCCAAACGCGCCTCGATGGGCTTGCGATACCAGGCTTGAGAGAACAGCGCGGGCGAGAGAAAGACTACGTCCGGGCGTACCCGAAGAACGTGTTGCGCGTAGAGAATCCCAAACAGGCGCACGTCGCCGCCGCCGACGAGGACCGAGTCGGGAGGCAGGCTCGCCAACGTGTCGACGAGGTAATGCTCAATCGTGGGTCGGTGATGCTCGCGGACGTGGGGGAGGGCGACGGCGAACGACGCCGCGGCGACGACCACGGGGGGGAGCCACGCGGTGATCGCGCGGGCGTTGGCGCGCGCGCTACGGAGTCGCGCAAGGAGCGCGTCGACGCCCAGCGCGGCGGGCACCATGAGCAGGAGCTCGGGCAATAGATAGAAGCGCGAGACGACATATCGCCCGTTGCCGTCGAGCGGAATGTTGAACGCGGCGACGAACACTGGACCCGCGAGCACGATGCTCGCGACGAGCGCGGCCACCCCCGCGAGATTGAACGCGCCCGACGCGCGCCGACGAACGAGCACGGCGATTCCGTAGAGCGCGAGCGGCACGGGAACCCACAAAAGGTCCGCAAGCACCGTCTGCGCGAACGCGCCGACCTGCGCGAGGCCATCGGGCGCGCCGTCGCCGTGCGCGAGCGAGGCCACGCCGTAGTCCTCGCGGGCGAAGTGGCCGAGGAGGCGCCGTAGCGAGGATGGGTTCGACCAGACCCAGCGACCGCGCGGATCCGCCGCAACCACGAGGAGATACAGGTACGGCGTGAGCCCAAGTCCGAATGCGGCGAGGGCGAGCCCCGCGGCGCGCGCCTTTCGCGGCGCCGCGCGAAGACCGTCGAGGGCGCCCCACAGCCCGAGCGGCGCGAGGAGGACGAGGGTCAAGTGGCCGCTCAATCCGAGG
>JANXMC010000264.1 GCA_025354825.1 Myxococcales bacterium | reverse complement strand
GACCGCACCGGCGTGGGCACCCGCGGGCTCTTCGGTGGCCAGCTCCGCTTCGACCTTCGTGACTCGTTTCCGCTGCTGACGACCAAGAAGGTGCACCTCAAGTCGATCATCCACGAGCTGCTCTGGTTCGTGCGCGGGCAGACCCAGGTCGGCCCGCTGCAGCAGGCCGGGGTCAGCATCTGGGACGAGTGGGCCACGGCTGAGCAGACGGCGAAGTTCGGGCGGAAGGCGGGCGATCTCGGCCCCGTCTACGGCCACCAATGGCGCAACTTCGGCGCGTCGCGAACCGAGGAGGGGAGCTACGCCAACGACGGCGTCGATCAGATTGCCGACGTCATCGAGCAGATCAAAAAGAACCCGTCGAGCCGGCGCCTCATCGTCACGGGTTGGAATCCGAAAGAGGCGGCCGAAGTCGCGCTTCCGCCGTGCCACACGCTCTTCCAATTCCACGTTCAGGACGGCGCGCTCTCCTGCCAGCTCTACCAACGGAGCGCCGACATCTTCCTCGGCGTGCCGTTCAACATTGCGAGCTACGCGCTTCTCACGAGGATGGTCGCCCATGTCACCGGCCTTCGCGCCGGCGACTTCATTCACACGTTCGGCGACGCGCACCTTTACAAGAATCACCTCGAACAGGCGGCATTGCAGCTCACGCGAACGCCGAAGCCGCTCCCCACGCTTCGGCTGAATCCGGCCGTGACCGATCTGTTCGCGTTCCGCTTCGAGGACATCACCCTCGACGGGTACGACCCCCATCCCCATATCAAAGCCGAGGTTTCGGTTTGAGCGCGGGGCACGCGAATGCGGAAGCTCGCCGCGGATTGGCCATTATCGTCGCCATGACGCGCTCTCGCGTGATTGGCAACGAGGGCGGCCTGCCGTGGCGCCTGCCGGAAGATCTTCGGCACTTCAAAGAGACCACGATGGGCCACGCGATCATCATGGGGCGCAAAACCCACGAGTCGATCGGCCGCCCCCTGCCCGGCCGGCGCAATATCGTCGTCTCGCGCACGCCGGGCATCGCGTTCGCCGGGTGCGAAGCGGCGACATCCCTCGACGAAGCCATCGCCCTCGCCCGCACGACCGACGCGCTTCCGATGGTCATCGGCGGGGCCGAGCTCTACGCCCTCGCCCTGCCGCGCGCGACGCGCCTCTACCTGACCGACGTTCTCGACGACGTCGCGGGCGACACGTATTTCCCCGCCTTCGATACCGAAGCCTTCGTGGAGACGTCACGCCGCTCTGGCGAGGGCGTCGTCTTCCGCACGCTCGAGCGCGCGCCGCGCACCTCGGCCTCGCATTTGGGGGTCGCATCGCCGTAGCGCCCGCATGGCGCGCGGCGTTATCGTCCGCCCCATGACCGACCGCGCGTTCGACATCGTCGTCTTTGGGGCCACCGGATTCACGGGGCGCCTCGTCGCCGACTACCTCGCCGCCCACGCTCCGGCGAAAACGAAGTGGGCCCTCGCCGGCCGCAACGAGAAGACCCTCGAAGGCATTCGCAACGAGCTCGTGGCGGCAAAACCGCAGTGCGCGCCGTCGGGCGTCGTTGTCGCGAGCGTGAGCGACGCCCCGTCGCTCACGGCGATGGCACGCAGCACGCAGGTCGTCCTCACCACGGTCGGCCCCTACGCCGAGCACGGCGAGCCGGTGGTGCGGGCCTGCGTCGACGCGGGCACGGACTATGTGGACATCACGGGCGAGCCCGAGTTCGTCGAGAAAATCATCGATACGTACGACTCGGAGGCGCGGCAAAAGAAGATTCGAATTGTGAGCTGCTGTGGATTCGACAGCATTCCCCACGATCTCGGCGCGCTCTTCACGGCGCAGCATCTGCCGGCCGATGCGCCGATGTCCATTTCTGGATACGTGAAGAGCAACGGCACGTTCTCGGGCGGTACGTGGCAATCGGCCGTGCGTGCGATGGGGAACATGCGCGCGTTTCAAAAAGAGCAGGCGGCCCGCAAAAAGAAGCGCGGCGCAAACGGCCAAACGCGAAAAGTCGCGGCCTCGAAAGCAGGCATTCGCTACGTTCGTGAGCTCCATAGCTGGGCCTGCCCACTGCCCACGATCGATCCGCAAATCGTCCTTCGAAGCGCTCGCGATCTCGACGTGTACGGCCCCGATTTTCGGTATGGCCACTTCGCGCGCATCAAACACGTGACGACCCTCGTCGGCGGCGCGGTCGGCGTGGGCGTGCTTTTTTCGCTCGCGCAGCTTCCGCCGACGCGCGCGCTGCTGCTCAAGGTCAAAAAGTCGGGGGACGGTCCGTCGCCCGAGCAGCGCGCCAAAGCATTTTTCAACGTGACGTTCATCGGCGAAGGCGGCGGCAGACGCGTCGTCACCGAAGTGACCGGCGGCGATCCGGGGTACACCGAGACGTCGAAAATGATCGCCGAAGCGGCCCTCACCTTCGCCCTCGACCGCGACAAGATCCCCGCGCGTTATGGCGTTCTCACCCCCGCCGTCGCGATGGGCGACGTCCTTCGCGAACGGCTGCAGAAGGCCGGGATCGGCTTCCGCGTGGTTCGCGAAGAGGCGATGGCGAGCGAACGGTCTAACTGAGAAGCTGGTTTGCGAAGTAGCGCGCCAACGACATGATCGTGTGCTGCGGGTTTACGCCGAGGTTCGTCGGGATGGCCGATGCGTCCGCGACGACGAGCCCTTCGTAGCCGTGGACCCGACCGTTCGCGTCGACGACGGAGCGTGACGGGTCGCTCCCCATCACGCAGCCGCCGAACAGGTGCGAGAGGACGGCGACGTACGCGCGCGGATCGAGCGGCGCGCTTTCGAGGAGCTTCACCTCGTCGGGACCGAGCTTGTACGGCATTCCGTGAATGCCAGGGATGATCGCCTTCGCGCCAGCCGCGAAGTGCATGCGTGCGACGAGGCTCATGCCGTCGCGGAAGCGGAGCATGTCTTTCTCGTCGAGCTGGTAGTGCACGACGGGCTTGTCGCCGAAGCCGTTTTTTACGGTGCCGACCGACTCGGCGCGGCAGGCGTGGACCCACATGGCGAGGTGGCGGTACTCGCGCACATGCTCCATGAGCTGTGTGCCGCCCCCGGCGAGCCGACTGGCGACCATCTCCGGCGGGATCGCCAAGGTCTCGAGCTTGAGGCCCGGGTCCGTGCGGAACTGCGTCGACGCCCACCCCTGGGTGGCGCCGATGTTCATGTCGACCGGCTCGTCGTAGCAGCCGAAAATCCCCGTTCCCGGGTGGGCGCGGAAGTACTTGCCGAGGGCTTTGCTCTTCACGCCCGAGCGCTCGAGAAGCGCGGGGCTGTGGGTTGCCGACGCCGCGACGATGACAGCCTTCTTCGCGCGAACGGTGAACTTGCCGCCCCGCGCCCGCGTGAGCGGATGGGCAAAGGACCCTTCCACGCCGACGGCGCCTTTCCCTTCGAAGAGAACGCGTTTCACCGGCGCGCACGACACGATGTCGCCGCCGAGGGCCATGACCTCGGGGATGAAGTTCAGGTTGGTGCTCTGCTTCTTGAGCGCCTTGCACCCTTGCAGGCACTGGCCGTTCCCCTCGCACCCTTTCACGTAGCGCTTCATCACGTGACCGCCGAACTTCAGCGCCGCGTCGGCGTCGCTCGCGAGCAGGTTCGAGCGCCCCTTGGCGCGCTCCGGAACGAGCTCGACGGACAGCTCGGTCTCGAGCTCGTCTTGGTACGTCCACATCGCGGTGGCGAAGGCGTCGCCGCCGACGCCGTGCTCGCGCTCCCACTGCTGGAAGATGTCGCCCGGCGTTCGAACCGCGATGGCCGAGTTGATGACCGTGGTGCCGCCGACGGTGCGCGCCTGCACGATGGGCCAGAAGGCGCGGCCGCGTGTGAAGGTGGAGCCCCAGTCGTCAAAGAGGTCGCGCATCGTCCCGTAGGTCGTGCTCGGGTAGTCGGGCGGATCGCGCCATGCGCCCGACTCGACAACCACCACGCGCGCGCCGCCGCGGGCGAGCGCTGCGGCGGCCGTTGCGCCGCCCGCGCCGCTTCCGACGACGACGAAGTCGGCCTCGAGGGTCACGTCCTTGCCACGCTCGTGAAAAGCGTAGTGGCTCATGCCGCCCTCCACGTGCCCGGGTCGGCCGGGTAGGGCGTGAGGTGCAGGTGCTTTCGCACGTCGGGGTGCGAGCCCCAGCAGAGCCCCGCCATCATCTTCACGAGGAAGATTGGCTGGCGAATCAGGTACACGGGCAGCGACGTGATCTTTTGCGCGTGCTTGTCCAGGAGGCGATGGCTCAGAAAGCACGCCGGCAGCGGCACGCCGATCGTGACCAGCGGCAGCAGCATGAAGAGCACGCTTCCGAAGAAGACGCCCGCCCAGATTGGAAGCCCCGACTCACGACGGAAGGTGCGAACCCATTCGTCGACGCCCGTGTCCTCGACCCCGGGGAGCCCCGGCGTACGAGGCATGAGCGCGCACATCGCAAAACGAATCAGCCAGACCGCCACGAACACCACCTCGTCTACCGCGCGCCCGGCGCAGCCCACGAACGGAGGGCGCGGCGAGCAGCGGAACGCTCATGCATACACTCCGCCTGCGGGGTACACACCGTAGCGAAACTTGTTTCAACCGTGTGTCTCCACGGCGGATCTATCGGATGGTGTCGAAGGGGTCGAGGTCGCGCGCCGTGACGAGGTCATGACGGAGGCGCGCATCGTGTCAGCGTCGCGTCAGAAGGCCATGTCGAGGGCGTTCTGCTGGTTCTTTCGAACGGCGGCTTTGCCGTCGCGGTTCGCGGGCGCGGGGGCCGCTGCGGCAGGCGCCGCTGCCGGTCGGGTGGTGGGTGCGGCGTTGCTGGCGGTTCCCGTTCCGGCCGTGCGACCAAAGCCCTGCGCGCCTCCGCCCACGCCCGCGGCGCTGCCCTTGTCGGCCGGCGGCGGCGCAAAGTTGGTTTCGGCTTCGGCGACCGCGTTGATCTGCGATGCGAAGTCGTCTTCGAGCGCCATCGCGCGCATCGGTTTCGGCGCCTTCGCGCGCGACTGCGATGTCGACGCGGCCTCTTTCTTCAGCTCCGTGGTTTGGCTCGCGAGAAGGCCGCGGGCGTCGTCGACGCGACCCTGCTCGAACAGCAGGTTCGCATCGGTCAGAGTGCGCGACGTGCGGCTCCGGGCGAGGCGTGCGGCGACGAACGGGTCGACGTCCTTCTGCTCCGAGCCGTCGCTCGTCACGTGGAGGGCGAGCTTGCCTTCGCATGTGCCGTCGGTGCGCTTCAGGAGGTCACGGTAGGTCAGCTTCACGGCCGCGACCGGCATCACGCCGTCGTGATCGGCGGCGACGCGGACCTTCATCAATACGGTCTTTTCCTGCTTCGCGCTGAAGGTGCCGAACGGGATGATGACCTTCGACCCTTGGCGCCGAAACGCGCGATCGAAGACCTGCTCGACCTCGATTCCCGGTGCGAGATCGACGGCCATCTCGGTTTCGCGCGCGAGGGTCGCGACGAGGGCGTCGAACTCCTGCGCGAAGATCGCGGCGAGCCCGGACGGGTTCGCGACGAAGTAGTGGCGACCGTTGGACTCCTGCGCGAGAGCGGCCATGACCTTTTCGTCGAAGTCGACGTCGACGCCGATGGTCGAAATGCTGAAGCCGCGGTCGCGCATGCGGCCTGCAAGGGCACGGAGCCCGGGCGCGTCTTTGATGCCGTGGTTGGTCGCGCCGTCGGAAAGCAGCAGCATGCGGCTCACGCGGTCGGCGCCGAAGGGCGCGCGCTCCATCGCGGCCATCGCCGCCTCAAGCCCGCACGAAATACAGGTGTCGCCGCCGAGGCGGATGCCGCGAATCGACTGCTGAATGGCCGCGCGCGACTGCGACGTGATCTCCGTCGGCGCGACGACCACGTCGGCCGCGGTGTCGAAGCTCACGACCGTGACCATGTCGCCGTCGCGCATGCGATCGATCGTGCCGACGGCGGCGGCGATGGCGTTCGCGATGCGGTCCCCTTTCATCGACCCCGAGCGATCGACGACGATGGCGAGGCTCAACGGCGGCGTCGCGAGGGCCCGCGTGTCGACGCTGTCGGAGGCGGCGACCGAGGCGAACAGGAACGTTTCGCCCGCAGCATTCTGCGCGACGGTGGCGTGACCGAGCCGCGCGTCGACGGTGAGCGTCTGCCCCGCGGTGAAGCGCGCGTCGTCCCCCTTCGGCTCGCTTCGAATGGGCGGCGTCGCCGGGATTTCGACCCTCGCGACGGCGGGGTGCGGCGTCGGGATCGCCATCGCCGCAGCGCTCGAGACCAGCATCCCCAACCCTGCCCAAACGGCGACGGCGCGAACCTTCATGGCGACTTCCTACGGCTCTGAGTGTTCGAAGTTCTACGTTCGACGGACGGCGGGTCGATTCTCTTCGCGCGACGCGACGGGCATCCCCTCGGAGGCGAGGCGGACGCCCGCGCGCGCCACCAAGTCCCACGACGGAACGCCGCCGATGAGCACGAAAACAGCGTCGTTCGCGATCGTGATGCTCTCACGGGGGCCGCCCGAAGGCGGCGCAATCGACAGCGTGACGCGCCCCGCCGCGATGCTCGTGGGGACGCTCTCCCACAAGATACGCAATGCACCTTTCGCTTCGAGCGCGCGCATCTCGGCGATGTTCCGCGCCTTCCCGCGGGCGAACTCGGGGCCTCGGTAGCTGACCGTCACCTCGGCGCCGGGTTGGCGTGCGAGGGCGATGGCCGCCTCCATGGCGACATCGCCGAGGCCCACCACGAGAACACGTTTCCCTTCGTAGCTGCGCGCGTCGGCGAGGGCGTAGCTGACGACGTTCGACGCGTCGGGGGCGATGGTGACGTCGGCGTCGAGCATGCGAGGTGAGCCTCGTTTGCCGATGGCGAGCACGAGCCGCGCGGCGGTCACGGTCACGGGCTCGCCGGTGGCGGCGACGGCGCGTACCGTCAGAAGAGACGCGGCGTCGCGATCGATGGCGTCGACGCGGTGGTGCTCGAGGATGCGCAGATTGCGGGCGCGAACGATGCGGCTCCACTGCGCGAGGAGATCTTCCTTCGTCGACTCGCGGAGCCAGAGCTCGCCCTCGAGAGGAAGGTCGATGGGCTGATCGAAGACGAGCTTCTGCCGCGGGAAGCTCTTGATGCTCGCCGCGACGGTGCCCTGCTCGAAGACGACGTAGGAGAGGCCGCGCGCTTCGGCGGCGAGGGCCGCGCTGATCCCCGCCGGGCCTGCGCCGACGATGACGAGGTCGACGCGGGCGAAGTCCGCCGCGCGCTTCGTCCGTGCGCTTTCGGAGAGCCCCGCGGCGATCGCCTCGACGGCGCGCGCGCCTTGGCGAATCGCATTCTTGATGAGCGGCAACCCGGAGAGATCGCCCGCGACGAAGACGCCCTTTGCGTCGAGGCTTTCGAGGCTCGCGTCGAGGCGAGGGCGCGTCGCGACAGGCTCGCCCTCCGTGATTCGAAGCGAGCCGTTGGGGCAGACCTGGGCGCAGCTCACGACGCCGCAACACTCCGTCGGGCGCACGACCTCGGCGACGAAAGCGCGCACCTCGAGGACGTCGAAGGGGCACGCGTCGACGCAGGCGTAGCAGCCGACGCAGGTCGTCGCGTTGATCTGCGGGAGGAGAACGCGCGCCGGGGGCACGACGGCGGGCGGCGCGACGAGGGGCGAAAGCGCGGCGGCGCGTCGACGTCGTGGCGCGAGGACGAGCGCAGCGCCTCCGGCGAGAATGGCGAGGAGCGCGGGGCCGAAGGCGCGCAGCTGGGCAGATGTCGATGGAGCGGACGAGACCCAGGACGACTGCGCGACCGCGGCGCGCGCGGCGTCCCACGCGACGAACCGTGCCGGCGAATGCTGGGCGGCGCAGACGTCGTGGGTCGTCGTGGCGCGCGCGACGGCGTCGACGCGGCGGTGCTCGTCGAAGCACCCGCTGACCGCATGGGCGCCCGACGCGTCGGCCCCGATGGGGCACGCGGCCGCGGGGTCCCGGGCGTTGCCCATGTCGTGGCACGACGCGCATGCGACGACCGGCACGAGGGGCACCGTGGCGGCGGACGGCCGGGCGCTCATGCTTCCCGCGCGCTCGGCGCCGTTGCCCCACCGCACGAACGCGCCGTCGGCGGCGCCTGCGAACGTGACCCCTTGTGCCCCGCCGTGCGCGCCGTGGCAGGTCGCGCACGAGAGCTTCCCGGCCGCTGCGAGGGCGCGGTGGGCCGTGCGCGTCGATGCGTGGGCGCGCGCATCGTGGCAGGCGGCACACGTCACCGCGACGCCTTTGGTTGACGTGTCAACCTGAGTGACTTCGCCGACGTGGCAGCTCGTGCAGGCGACGTTCGCGAGGGCGTGGGGGCGCGCCAAGGGGCCAGGCGCTGCAAGCTCGCCACGCCCGCGCTCGCTCGCGGCGCTCACGCCGAGGCCGACGGCGAGGACGATGGCCGCAACGGCCACGGCCCGCGACGCGTCGCCGACCCGGGTGAGGTCGCTCGTGGCGACGGCACGCGGCGAGACCCGTGCGCGCGCGGGGGTCACCGCCATCGGAGGGCGATCTCGAACGCGACGTGGGCCAGGAGCAGAGCGACGACCACCACGGTCAAGACGACGTGAAGCGGCAGCCAGGCGCGAAGAACATGTTGCAACGGGCGCTCGAGGGCGATCGCGCGGCGCGCCACCACGAGGCGGAGAAGCTCTCCCGTCCCCGCGAGCCGTGCGCTCGCCCGCCCTTCGGTCGCGCGTGAGACCGCGGCTTCCAATCCACGCACGTCGGCGGCTTGCGTGGCGCCCGATGCGAGCGACACGAGAGGCGCGAGCGGCGACCGGAGATAGGGCAAGAGGATGCGCGTGAACAGCGCTTTGACGACGTCGCTCCGGCCGCTCAACCGCGCGTACATCTGCTCGTCGAGGTCGCGTGCGCGGGGCGCCAAATCTTCCGGCAGCGCGCCGAGCGTTTCAATTCGCGTGAGGCGCGACGGGACGAGCCGATACGCGAGCGCGCCAAAGACGCCGACGATCGAGGTCGCCCAGAAGGCCACGTTGAGCGCGCCCGCAACGTTGGTCGGCGCGCGGAGGCCCGCGTGCGCCAAGGCGGCGCCCATTGCCAGGACGCCGAGCGCGAGGTGGGCGAGGAAGAACGGGCGGACGCGCCACCGGCTCCGTCGCTTGACGACCACATACGCGAAGAGCGCCGCGGTGAGCGCGCCGACGGCGAGCCCCGACGCCATCGTCGGCGTAGCGCCGAGGGCGTGCGTTTTGGCGGCTATGGCGAGCGCGATTGCCCCGGCGCCGAGCACCCACGGCGTCGCCGAGGTGCGGGCGGGTAGAACCTGTTCTACCCCCGCGAGATTCGCTTCGGCGGGTAAGGCAGCACGGACCTCGGGGAACGCCCTGAGCGGCGCGACGCGCACGATGGCTTCGGTCGGGCAGGCCGAGACACACGCGGGCCCGTGGCCGCTGTCGTGGCCGCTATCGTGGCCGCTGTCGTGGCAAAGATCGCACTTCACGGCGACATCGCTGGAGAGGGCTTTCGCGCCGTCCGCCGTTGCGTTCTTGCGCGCGGGCACGGCGGCGGGCTCTGGGCGCGGGGCCATCTGAATGTTGTCCCACGGGCACCCCTTCGCGCAGTTGCCGCAACCGATACAGATGTCCTCGCGAATGCGCACGTCGCCGCCCGGATCCCGCGTGATCGCGCCCGTGGGGCAGTCGGTCATGCAGGCAGGGCTCTCGCAGTGCTGACAGCTTTTTGGAAGCAGCCACGTCATCTCTCGGGGCTCGCGCTCGCGCTCGCGCGCGATGGCGACCGTCGTGACGATGCGCTCACCGCGACGTACGAGGCGCGCGAGGCCGTCGTCGTGGGCGTCGGCGCAGCTCCAGGCGCAGTGACCGCAGCGGACGCAGGCGTTCTGATCGATGACCAGGAGCGAGCGCGCAACCTTGAGGCGGTAGAGATCGTGAAACACGTTCTCTGTCCCGTCGAACGAGGCGCGCGTGGTGGCGCGACCGTGGCGCTCGGCGGCGTCGATCGCGGACGCGGCGATGCGGTCGGCGAATGCGGGGTCTCGCGTGACGACGTCGGCCACGGCGTCGCTTCGCAAGGCGAGCACGCGGCTCGGACCGGAGGCGACGGCGGACGATTCGTAGGGCGCATTGAGGGGCGTCGCTGCGATCACGTCGCCGCGCGCGAAGTACGCGAGCGCGTCGCCGCCGCGCGCTTCGACGAGGCCGTCGGCGACGACGTAGACGTTTCGCGAGGCGTCGCCGCGCTTGAAGAGGGCAGCGCCGCGCGCGAGATCGACATGCACGGCGGCGTCGACGAGGAGCTCGAGATCACGCCGCGCGAGGCCTGCGGTGACAGGTGCCGCGGCGAGGAGATCGGCCGTCGCCGCACGACGGAGCGTGCGCTCGATGCGCGCTGCGACACCGCCAACGCCGCCACCTGCGCGCGCGAGGGCACGACGGAGCATCAGAACCGGGATCGCGACGACGACGCTCGGCGTGACGGCGAGCGCCTCCCATCGGCGCGTCGAGCCGACGTCGAGGGTCGCCTCCTCGCCGAACGCTTCGCCCGGGAGAGCGTGCTTCACGAGCGCCCCCGAAAGGCTCCCGGTGCGCGGCGCCGAGACGTCGACCGCGCCTTCCGCGACGATGTAGATCGCATCGGCCGCGTCGCCCGCACGGAAGACGGCACCCCCCTTCGAAACCGCGCGCAGCTGCCCAACGAGCTGCAGCTCGGCACGGGCGCGGGCACTGACGCCGCGCAAAACCGCCGCCGTCCAGACAATCTCGGGAAAGACCTCGCTCACGGGATCTCGGCTTCTACGTGGGCGAGCTCGACGATGTCGATGCGACGGAGCATCTCGGCCCGCACCTGGGGGCCGCTCGGGCGGAGACCCTCGGCCGCCTTCTGCGCCTCGTAGTCGGCGAAGGCGCGAAGGAGGTACGGCGGGAACGCGCGAAAGCGCAGGCGCGCCGCCACGTGGAACGGCCCTGCCCCGGGCGCGATCGGAAGCACGTACGTATACGTGAGCGGCACGCCCGGCGGCGCCGACCGCGTGTCGACGATGGCATCCGGCGCGCGAACGACGCCGCGGTCGGCGTCGAGGGCGCCCACGGGGAAGTACGTCTCGAACAGCTCTTCGCCGCCGCTCAGGTTCGACGTGCACGTGCCGCTGTCGAGGTCGTAGTCGCCGTCGGCGTAGCGATCAGAACGTGTTCTCCCCTGCCCCAGCGCGCGATCGGCCTGGCAGCGCCCTTCGCCGTCGATGACGCCGATGCAGCGAACGCAGCGCAGAAACCCGTTCTGCAGGTTCACGAGACCGCGCCCTCGGAACTGGGTGCCTCCCCGCGTGGGGCTCGGCGACCACTGCGGAACGTCCGGGCCGTCGGCGATGTCGGCGCCGAAGACACCGAGCGGTCGCCCTTTGCGATCCGTAAACGTGTCGCGGGTCGTGATGCGAAGGAACGTCTTGTCGGCGAGGTCGGCGTCGTTCGACGGCACGTGGCCGACCTCGTACACGACGCGCCCGCGCGCATCGGTCACGGTGAGCTCGACCCAGATCTCGCGCTCTTGGCTGAACCCCGCGGGCACACGATGGCCGGCGCCCGTGTTCTCGAGAACGACCGGTATTTCGAGGGTCGCGGCGTCACGCCCTCCCCGCGTCGCCGCGCCAAGCTCGAAGCGAAACGTGTGAGCGAGGAGAAGATCGCGACGGGCGCGAAGGCCCACCGGCAGGCCGTCGCCGTCGAGGGTGGCGTCGTCCGCGAAGGCGTCGGGGTAGCTGTCAGCGAGGGGAAGGTCGACGCTTGTGAAGTAGTGGAGCCCGGGGCGCGCACCCGGCGCTTTTGCCGTGAAGCCCGTTCCCGGCGGGCACCCTTCGCGCCCGTGTGTGCCGACGCTCGGGCCCGCAGCCGTGGGCGCGCACGTCCCCGGGTAGAGGCTCATATGGCACCCCGCGCAGGTCGGCGCGGTGCGGCCGGCGCGCGCTTCGATCTCGGACCACGTGCGCCACTCGGAGTACGCGTTGCGAAGCCGTTTGAAGTGCTCGCCGCGCGCGCGCCCGACGACGTCGGTGCCGAACAGGCGCACGTCGTGGCAGGCGCCGCAGGCTTCGCTCGATTTGAGGTACGCCTTCGTCGCCGGGCTCGGCCGCGCGTGGACGACGGGGTCGTGGACGCTCGCGTCGTCGCCCAGGCGAGGCGCGGCGAGGAAGCGCGCGCGGTCGAGGGCGTAGCCGCTGTTGCCGATGCCGAAGAGGCCTTCGCGGTCTTCGGGGCGCGCGGCGAACTCGGCCCCCGTGAGGAACGACGTCCATGTCGCGTTCCCCTCGTATGCGCCGCCCAGGCCTGCGCCCCCTCCGCGCGTTCCCGGCGCGTTTCGCCCGTGCCCGTCGACGGGGCCGATGGTCGCGTGGCAGGCGATGCACGAGATCCCCTCCATCGACGCTTCGGGCAAGAGATCGCGCATGGGCGCGCGCGATCGCGCGTCACCCACGGCGTTCCAGCCGGGCATCGCCGGCGCGATGTTTTCTCCGGGAGCGTGGCAGCTTACGCACCAGTGCTCGCCGCCAGCGCCGGTGACGCGGGCGCCGGTCTCGGGTACGCGGCACGGGCGCGCTCCGGGCACGCGAAGGACGCCGGCCCCCTGCGGGCAAATGTCGTCGCGCCCCACCTGCTCCTCGACGGCGCTCTCGAGGGCGCCGTAGAGCGGGCTCTTTCCCGCGAAGGCCATGACCGACCGTTGCCACTCGGCGACCTGCGTAGGGTGGCACGATGCGCAGGCCGATGCGCGCGTGTCGCCGAGCACGGCGCGGGGCGCGATGGGCGTCGACGCCGCGGCGGGGGGCGCGGGGCCAAGCGCCGAGGGCGCGAGCGCGAATGCGATACCCAGGCCGACGACGAGGGGCGCCATCGCCACGAGGGCGCGCGGGAACCGCGACGAGGTGCGCGTAGAACGTGTTTCATTTTCGCGCGGGACCGCGGCGTCGCCGGCGACCCCGGCGCGTGTCGCTCGTGCCGTCGCGCGCACACGTGCAGGCGCTTCGACGACGTCGGCCCCTTCGCCGAGAAGATCGGCGCAGCTTCGTGCAATCGCCTTCGCGTCGACGGGTCGCATCTGCGCGCGCGCGTCGATCATCGCGAGGACGAAGCTCTGCACGCCCGGCCGAAGCTCGCTCGCCACGGACGCTTCGAACGGCGGCGGCGCCCCCGCCGACTGCGCCGCGAGCGCGTGACGTAGCCCCGCGCCCCCTGCCGCGCCGGCGTGAAACGCGTGCTCCCCCGCCACGAGGCGGTAGGTCACGAGGCCGAGCACGTAGCGGTTCGCGGCGCTGTCCCACGGCGCGCCGGCGGCCTGCTCCGGCGGCGTGAAGCGCAGGCTCGGCGCTACGACCACGCCCGCGTCGTCGCCGGCGAGGGCCGCGAGGAGCGCGTCGGCACGCAGCCAGACCGTTGGCGCGGTGACGATCGACGCGGGCGTCAGGGGGCCGGGGAAGAGGCCGCGCGTTTCGCACGCCGCGAGCGCCTCGGCGATGCGACGCGTGATCGCAAGCACGTCGCGCCACGGCATGCGTGCGCCGCGGACGAGGGCATCGGCCGTCTCTGTCTCGAGGAGGTCGCCGCCGACCCCCGCACGACGGAGCTCCGCGATGCGCTCTTCAGCGCGGCTCACGGCTCTCCGCGGCAGGCGCGCTCGCCGTGGCCGTGGCCGTCGCGGCAGGCGAAGACGTGCCGTCGCCACTCACGCGAAAGACATAGGTCGCAAGCCCCGCGACCATCGAGAGCGCCACGATGAGCAGCACCGCGGTCCCCGTGGACATCTCGCGTGGCGCCGTGACGCGCTCGACCAGGGCGACGGTGTCTGCGCGGAGCGGCGGCGTTTTCGGAGCGGCCGACGGCGCACGCATCGGCGTGTCGCCCGAATGCAGCGTGTCGCCACGCGTTCGCGGTGCCGCGGCGTCTGCCGTGCCACTCCCGTCGGCCGCTGGGAGAGCCGTGGTCGGCGTCGCGCGCGCTCGTCCGAGCCCCGTGGTCGTCCGCGCCACGCGAGGTGCCGCGGGGCGAAACGGCGCGAGCCTGTCGACGACCTCGTGGGCCCCCGCAGGACGGGCATCGGGGTCCTTCTCGAGCGACTCGAACAGAATGTCCTCGACCCCACGCGGCAGCCCCGCGCGCACGTCTTCCGTGAGCGGCGGCGGCGCCTGGGTGCACTGCATGTTGAGCAGCTCACGCGGCGACGGACTGTGAAATGGCGGTGAGCCCGAAAGCATCTCGTACAGCACGAGCCCTAACGAATAGAGGTCGCTCCGTGCATCGATGGAGCGCGCGTCGATCTGCTCCGGGCTCATGTACTGCAGCGTCCCGATGCTCTGCGTGTTGGTGCCGTGGGCGACCTCGAGGACTTTCGCGATGCCGAAGTCCATCACCTTGAGCCCTGCGTCGACGCCAACCGTGGCGCCGCCCGCGCCCGTGATCATCACGTTCTCGGGCTTGAGATCGCGATGAACGATCGGCGGATCCTGCGAGTGGGCCACGACGAGCGCCTCGGCGATGCGCACGGTGATTTCCACCGCCTCTTGCCACGGCAGCTTTCCGCGCGCGGTGAGCTCGTCACGAAGCGTGCGACCGTCGAGAAATTCGAGAGCCATCACGAGCTGCCCGTCGACCTCCATCGACGCCAAGCTGCGCACGATGTTCGGGTGCTCGAGGTGCGCGAGAATGCGCATCTCGTTGAGAAACAGGCGCCGCCCGTCGTCGCTCTTCGTCAGCTCGGGGCGAAGGACCTTCAGCGCGACGCGGCGCTTCGAGAGCCGCTCTTCGGCCTCGTAGACCTTGCCCATCCCGCCTTCGCCGACGAGCCGCTTGACGAGATATTCGCCGATTCGTTCCATGAGCCGCCCCCCGCTCTACGTGTCTCGAACCCGTTGGATCTAAACGCGCGTCATTCGAAGGCTACAGGGCCGTCGGCGCGCTCTCGCGCATAGGCGAACATGTCGCTCTGCCCCATGGCGAGCTCCTTCGGGAGCGCGTCGCCTCCGAAGAAGCCGACCTCTCGGATCTCGAGCGGGTTCACGGGCGGCTTCACCGGCGCGTCGACCCCACACGCGACGACGATGGTGACGGCGTGGAAGCGCGGATCACGATCGGGGCGCGAGTAGACGCCGACGACCCGCTCGAACCGCGACGCGACCACGCCGGCCTCTTCGTCGA
>JANXMC010000663.1 GCA_025354825.1 Myxococcales bacterium | reverse complement strand
CGAGCTGCCAATGCCGCTCCAGGCAAAGATGCTGCGGGCCGTAGAGGCTCAGGAAGTGTTCCGCGTCGGTGCGCTCCGCCCGGTCGCGATCGACGTCCGCTTCGTCGCGGCGACGAACCGAGACCTACGCAGCCTCGCGGGGGAGGGGCGTTTCCGCAGCGACCTTTTCTATCGACTCGGCGCCGCGATTCTCGACGTCCCTCCCCTTCGCGATCGGCGCGACGAGATCGAGCCGCTCGCGCTGGCATTCTTGGAGCGTGCCCGACAAACCTACGGACGCGACGCCTACGTGCTCTCGCCCGAAGCGCGCGACGCCCTGCTTGCGCACCCGTGGCCGGGCAATGTGCGCGAGCTTCGAAACGTGATCGATCGAGCGGTGCTCCTCTGCGACGCGGGCACGATCGAGATCGCCCATCTCCCCTTCGCCGCGTCGCCAAGCGTGATTCCCGTCGTTCCCATGGACGCCGCGGCCTCCCCCTCGCCCCCCCGCGGGGACGCGAGTGCTCCGGGGGCGGGGCTCCGCGCTTCTGTGGACGCGGAGGAGCTGCGTCAAATTCGCGAAGCGCTCGCGAATGCGGGAGGAAACCAGACGCGCGCCGCGACCCAGCTAGGTATTTCGCGACAAACGCTGCTTCGTAGGCTCGACAAGCACGGATTAATACGCCCGCGCAAGTGAGAGGGCGCGCCCCCCGTCGGGGCGGTATAGTCGTGGAGCATGCCGACGCGACTCGAAGCCGCGCAGGTCGTGGGAGGTCGGTTTCGACTTCTCCGTGAGGTGGGTCGCGGCGCGGCCGGCTCCGTTTGGCAGGTTCGGAACATCACGACGGACCGCGACTTCGCCCTCAAGGTGTTGCACGCCGAGACGGGCCAAGACCCTGCGGCCGTTCGCCGCTTCCTCAACGAAGCGCGCGCGGCGGGGCGCCTGCGCCATCCGAATGTCGTCGAGGTCTATGACACGGGGGAGCTCGACGACGGCACCCCGTACCAAGTCATGGAGCTCTTGGAGGGGCGATCCCTCGGCGCGAAGCTCCGCGAAGGGGGACCTCTGCCCGCGCTTGCCGCCGTCCGGATCGCGCGCGATATCGCCCTCGGCCTTGCCGCCGCGCACGCCTGCGGCATCGTGCACCGCGACGTGAAGCCTGAGAACATTTTCGTCTGCCCGGGCGAGTCGTTCGACGTGGCGCGGCTCGTCGACTTCGGCGTCTCGAAGCTCGAAGACTCTGCGGGCGACGCGCTCGCGACGCGTGAGGGGGCGCTGCTCGGCTCGCCTGCGTATATGAGCCCCGAGCAGATAGCGAGCGCAGCCGACGTCGACGCGCGCGCTGACATTTGGGCGGTCGGCGTCGTCCTTTACCGCTGCCTCGCCGGGCGGGTCCCCTTCCCCCAACGTGGGCTGCGCGAGCTCGCATTCGCCATCACGACGGCTGCCCCGCCGAGCCTCGAAGCGGCGCGCCCAGACGTTTCGCGGGCGATCTGCGACGTGGTGGATCGCTGCCTCGCGAAGGCACCCGCGGATCGCTTTCAGACCGCCGATGCCCTCGCCAGGGCGCTCGACCTTGCGTTGGACGAACGCGCTGGACCGGCGTCCTCGTTGCGAGCGACGCCTCGCGCGCACAGCCGGCGGCGCAAGATGCTGTTCGCGGGAGCCGCAACGGTGCTCGTCGGAGCCCTGAGCGTGCTCGGCTTCCTTCGCCGTACCGAAGCTGGCGTCGTGCCTAGTGCAGGCGTCGGCCCGGCTTCGATGACCCTCGCCTCGCAGCCTTCCCCCTCTCTTCCCGCCCTCGGCGTAGAGCCTCGCGTCGACGACGCGCCGCCTCAAGTCGCGGCGCCCCTTCGCACGACGAAACCCATCGCAACGCCCACGAAGGTCCACGCCGGCACATCGCGGGGGCGCGCCGCACGACCGAGTCACGAAGGCGTGACGGAGCCGGGCTTCTAGTGCGTGCCGACGAATGATCCGCGAGGCCTGGCAGAGAACCGTCGTGGCAGCCGTCACATGGGCGGCCGTGTCCCTCGCGCAGCCGCCCACCGCAGCGGCTGCGCCGTCGACCACCGAGCTCGAGGCCGCGCGCGCCGCTTTTGGGGAGGGATTGACCTTCGAGGCGCAAGGGCGTTGGGCAGACGCGCTCGACCGCTTCCAGCGTGCTGCCGCCGTGCGGGCGAGCCCTCAAGTTAGCTTTCACCTCGGTCTCTGCTTCGAGCACGTGGGCCGCCTCGTCGACGCGCTCGACGCGTTCGTGCGGGTGGAACGTGACGCTCTGGGCGATTCGAACGTGAGGCGCACGGGGAAGCTCGCGGAACGCCACGTCGCCGCTCTCCGCAAGCGATTGCCCGTGCTCTTGCTTCACGCGCCGCCGTCGATGGACGGCACCGAGCCTTCGGTTTCACTCGACGGCCGCGCTTTGCAAAACGCGATGTTCGACGTCCCCCTCCCCGTCGACCCTGGCGAGCACGTGGTCGCCGTTCAGGCGCCTGGACGCGCGACGTCGGAAGAGCGGTTCGTTGCGCGCGAGAGCGGCCGCGCGGAGCTAACGCTTAGGCTGGGTGCCGAGCTTCCGCAGCCCCCACCGGGCGAGCGCGCGCCCGACGTAACCGCCCCTGCGAAGCCTGTCGCGGTCGCTGCCGTCGATCGCCCCGCGCCCATCACGGCGCGCCCGAAGCCTGCGCGGTCGCGAGGGTCGATGACGACCCCTGTGATTCTCGGCAGCGGCGCCCTCGCCTCCTTCGCGGCGGCAGGTGTGTTCTACGGCCTCCGGGCATCGGCGATCGCAGACCTTCGCAACGGCTGCGCGGACCGGGCCGCGTGCCCTGACGACCTGCGAGGCGTTCGCGATCGTGGCCAGACGTACACGACGGCTGGGAACGTGAGCATCGCCCTCGCGGCAACGGCCACAGTGGCGACCGCAATCACGTTCTTCGTCCTGCGGCCGACGCGAACGACGGACATCACGCTCACGGCGCGGGGACCTTTTCTCGTCGTCGCGGGTCAGCTTTAGGTGTGCTCGTAACATGCGAATCTCTCGACGAACCGCCGCCTCCGCGTCTGCTCTCGCGACGTTCGCGATCGTTGCTGCGGCCAGCTGCGCGTTTCCCGATTTCCCTTTCGCCGATGCGGACGCTGGCATCGATGGGGATACGGACTCCGGGCGTGCCGCGCCGGACGCGAGCCCTGGAACCGACGCTCCCCCTACGGGCGCGTGCACGCACGACTGCCTCGGAGGAGCTTGTCTTGGGGGCGTATGCCAGCCCGTCACGCTGAACGACGAAGGCGACGCAGGCCCCGGCGGCATCTATGTGAATGACCTCGGTGTCGTCTACTTCACGCAGTACTACGGCGGGCGCGTCCTGCGCGGGCAGGCCGATGGCAGCGTGTCGGTGGTCGCAGACAAACTTCGAAACCCGGTGCGAGCGGGAGGCTCCGCGCAGCGCACGTTCGCCACTGTGTTCGGCGAGACGGATGCGGCCGCCGCGCGCATTCTTTCGTTTGGCTCCACCGGGAATGCAACGGCCATCGTGACCGGCCCCACGGTGGCGGGCCTCACGATCGCGCCGTGGGGGATCGTCGACACGGGGAAGCTCATCGTGTGGACGAACGCGATCCCCGACGGGAGCGTGATGCTCGCCGCGCAGAATGGGCTTTCCCCGAGCGTCCTCGCCGTCGGTGGGCGGCCGCAGGAGCTTGCCGCCAACGCCCAATTCGCGTGGTGGATCGACGGGGACGGCTCACGCCTTTTTCGAGCGCCTCTCACAGGCGGCGGCGGCGGCGGAACGCTCGTGACATCCGACTTCGTCGACTTCGTGGCCTACGCCGGGGGCCACCTCTTCACGGCTTCTGCCGTCAACACCAGCAGCATCGGCGTCATCGACGACCCGATGGCCACGGGGACCGCGGTTCGTGAGCTCGTCTCGCGCTACGTGACCCTGCCCGGCAGCAGCGAGACGGCAGTTCATGCGCCCCACGGCATCGCGGTCGACGACACCCATATCTATTGGGTCAATGGAGCCACGGGCTCGACGCTCGGCTCCGTTGTTCGAACGCGACTCGACGGTAGCGGCGCGCCGGAGCTTCTCGCGGGCGGCATTCCTCAGCCCGACCAGATCGCGTTGACGTCGGCCGCCATTTACTGGACGACGTTCACCGGCAGGGTTCAACGCCTCGCGAAGCCGTAACGCGCCGACGTCACGGACACGTGTCCTGGTAGGGTGCGCCTCCGTCCGCGCAGCCGACAGAAGGCACGTGGCCCTGAATCACAGTACCCAATTTCGCGGGCTCCGCGCGAAACCCGAAGGCGATCGAGAGCGCATCGCACGGGGCATCCATCGAGTCCTTTTTGGGGTCGGTGGAGATGTCCGCGGAGGCGCAGATTTTTTTCTTCAGTCCTTGGTAGGTCGGGTTCTCGCCGCAGAGAGGATTTTGCCATTGAGACCCTCATTGGGTGACTTCGGGCTCGCACCCTGAAGTGGGAATCGGTGCAACGTCCACGCCGACCGAACGCGGGGCGGCCGCGGCGGAACGTTCTCTCGCTCGGCGGCATGACCTGCGCCCGACGGTTGAGAAGAACGGCCGACGCCGTGCATGGGAGGCCAAGGGGGGCGAGGGCGGCTTTATCGTGATTCGCAAACTCTCGGACCGAGAGAGACAACGGCCGCCGCGGCAGCGCGGACTGCGGCACGATTCATTCCGCGAGCGGCACAACCCCTTCCGCGAAGAGCCTTCGCGGGATCAACCAATGGATCGGAAACCTGTCCAATGTCCCACCCCTCTTCGAAACGTCGTGTCGCCGTAGGGCTAGCCGTCTGCGCCTCCCTCGCCTCTTCCGATGCGTTCGCGAAAACCATCTACGTCACCGCTACGGGCGACGACGCGAAGGACGGCTCGACGCCGGCGATGGCCCTGCGCTCCCTTCAAGCCGCCGCGAAGAAGACCGCGCCCGGCGACATCGTCGAGGTCGATGACGGAACCTACGCGCCTTTCACAATCGCGACATCAGGTACGGACGCGGCGTGGATTCACTTCGTCGCCAAGGCGGGCGCGAAGCCGAAGGTCGACTCCAAAGGTTGGAACGCCATCCTCATCGAATCGGCGCACCACATCGAAATTCGAGGTTTCGAGGTCGTGGGCCCGATGGCGAGCAAGACGCTCGAGCAGTGCACCGCAGACGCCGATGCCGCCACGCCCGACCCGCTCTGCAACGGGAATGGAATCTCGATCGACAGCAGGAAGGTGGAGGCGAAGGCCCATCACATTCTCATCGCGGACAATGACGTCCACGACTGTCCGGGCGCCGGAATCTCCGCGATTGAGGCGGACTACGTCGTCGTCGAACGAAACCTCGTGCACGGCAATTCGCTCCACACGCGCTATGGCGCCAGCGGCATCAGCTACCTGACGTCGTGGAACTTCGACGACACGACGGGCGTAAAAATGATCGTCCGTCAGAACCGTGTTTTCGGAAATAAGACGCTCGTCAAATGGGTGCAAATTCAGAAGCTGTCCGACGGAAATGGGATCATCATCGATACGTCTCGAAATACCGGCACCTCACCGGCAATCGCCCCCTACAAGGGGCGCTTTCTGGTCGAAAACAACGTAAGCGTGGGCAACGGAGGCTCGGGCATTCATGCCTACGACAGCGAGCACGTGGACATCATCCACAACACCACCTACCAAAACGGGCAGGTCGTGGGGTACGCGGAGATCTTCGCGAACAACTCGAACGACGTACAAATCCTCAACAACGTGATGATCGGCCGCGCCGACGGCGGCGTTAACACAAATGATACGCGCTCGACGGCTCGCTATGACTACAACGTCTACTTCGCAGGCAAAGTGAACAGCCGCGGAGCGAGCGACATCGTTGGGGATCCTAAGGTGCTGTCGCCCTCCCTCGACCTCGCCACGGCAGACTTTCGCCTCGCCCCAGGAAGCCCGGCGATCGACAGCGCCACCCCGACTCTCACGTCGGCCGTGGATCTCCTCGGTGCGGTCCGACCCGCGGGAAGCGGCCCCGACCGCGGCGCCTATGAGCTCGGCGCTGCTCTCCCTGGGACCGACGCGGGGCTCGAGGGCGGCAGTCGCGATGCGGGCGTGACGCTCGGTGACGCCGAGGCGTCTGGCAGTACCGCGTCGACAGACGCCAGCATTCGCGACGGCGGAGGGGCCGCGGCCGCCGCGCCTGCGGATTCGAACGGCTGCAGCTGCAGAACCGCGCCGGCGCCACGCAACTACGGCGCGCTCCTGCTCTCCGCGGTCGCTGCCGTCGCCGCTTTGCGTCGTCGACGCACCCGCTCGCTATGACGAAACGCGTCTCCTCCGAGAGACGTTTGCGGGTTCTTTTGTAGGCGCATGCAGTGACGAAG
Organism: Myxococcales bacterium; assembly: GCA_025354825.1. Taxonomy (GTDB): domain Bacteria; phylum Myxococcota_A; class Polyangia; order Polyangiales; family Polyangiaceae; genus JANXMC01. The sequence continues at coordinate 62 of JANXMC010000663.1, read as the reverse complement.
GTACATTGCATGGCATGAGCGCGCCCGAGCCCGAAGGTCACGTCCCGCAGGAGCGCTCGGCG